>JBGCDF010000405.1:0-26731 GCA_045105095.1 Crocinitomicaceae bacterium
CCCTCTAATAAATCGTACTTCCACGATACTGAGTAATCTGCCGACTTATTCTCGTTAATAACGAACAAGATGTATTTGTTCAACAGGAAGTCACTCTTTTTGGAATATTTGAGTGTCTTCGGGAAATAGCTTAAAACAACAAGTTGTTCACCATCATTACGTGTGATTATATCAGAACTATGATCAGTAAGTACGGTTGTATCGAGATTTTCGCCATTTTTCGGGAGAACAGTGTACAATTTAGGTATCGACATGTAGTGATTGGTTAAGTGCGGGTTCTTATTCTCTAAAATAGAAAAAATATATCTAAAAAATCAGAGTTTTGAGAATTGAGTGCTCCTTTTTCGTTACCTGATGGACTAAATCAATCCCAAGCAGATTTTCGCTCGAATAATTCGCCTACAAGCGGTATCTACCTTCCCTGAAAAGTCTTCCTCCGCATTGTATTTCGCCAAAAAGTCTGCGTGAGTTTTTCCTGGGTTTAATGGTATCTCGATAATATCAACACCTGCTTCAACGGCTTTTATGCATTCGTCCTCTACATAAGTAACCGCTCCCATATTCATTCCATCGGTAACAATAAGTCCCTCGAATCCAAGTTGATCTCTTAATAAATCCGTAACAATTCTTGGCGATATAGAGGCGGGGAGTCCATCAGTATGAAACTCATTGTTCCGTACAACGATATGCGCGATCATAATTGACAGCACTCCGTCAGCAATCAACGGTGGATAATTATCTAGTTCTAAAAACTCCCCATCAATCACGACTATTTTTTTATCATCACCTCCCGATACGGGTTTGTGTGTGTCTCCAATCACCTCCCCATGTCCGGGAAAATGTTTTGCTGTAGCAATGATATTTCGATTTTGTACTGTCTCTATAAATTTCTTACAAAAAGGTAGAAGGTTTGTCGGTACTTTTCCAAAGCTGCGCTTTCTGACATAATTTTTGGCAACGTCCGCAACAGGAGCAAAGTTATAATTGACTCCGTAGTCGTCAATAATATCACAGATTTGTGTTGCCACATCTTCAACTTCACTCAGGGAAGTAATATCGTAAGCACGAGTAATTGTGGGCAATCCCCTTATTTTATCGTTGATGAGGGTGGGTTCCGCATCAGCAGAAATTAGCAATGGTAAACCGCCTGCGCGTTCATTCGCAGCTTTGAAGTCTCGAGACCATCTATCCACCTGTTCCTTCGTTCCATTCAATAGGAGAACGCCACCAATTTTACGGTCCGCTAGTAGCCTTGGTATTTCGCTTATCGAAGGGCCATCTCTGGTGAAATCACGCACATAATCATCTACCCGTCCATCATTGTCTTCATCATTAATATCCTCTTTCCAGGCCATTTCAGCAGCAGGCATTATCATCTGCGCTACACGTTCTCCGGCTGGAAGTCTTTTAAAGATCTCCTCAACCTTATGATCCAGTAATTCATTTGACGTAAGAAAATCGTTCAAAGAGAACAGTGAACCAATTGGAGAAAGAATCTTTTGGATGAATTGTGACCAGTCTATAGCAATCACTCCTCGGCTTAGGTTTTCTGAAGAAGAATCGATTTCAACGTTCGCACAATATCCCAAAGAATATTCCGCGATGAGATTTTTCATGAAATCATCGTTGTCGGAACTTCTTAATTCATCATATGTTAGTTGTTTCCAGTCTCTAATTTTCGCGTTGCTATCAGTTTCTGATGATAAGAAGGTATCGTAAATGTGAGACGAATTACTTGCTTCGCGTTTAAACGAGTTGAAAAGTTTATCGAAGATTTTAGCGGACAACGCAATAGCACTTTTTGGGAAGGTACTTCTTAAATATGCCAGAATGAATTTTTCATTTTTCTCATCGTACAAACGCTCTATATAAAGGGGAATGTCAATTTTATCGTCAACACGAACCGCTTCGACTTCCATAATAATTGGTAAGACATGGTGCAAGTTCAATTGACAAATACCTACACCTCTGTGATGTTCAGATTGATACGCATTTTCAAGTAATATGGGGTTTTCGATGTTCGAATTGGTGAAAATTCGAGTAAATGGCGAATCGAAGCTGGGAACAATTTCTGGAGTATCTTGCTCAATAGGAACGGAGAACATGTGCCTCAACAGTTTGTAGTAAATGATTGACGTCGTTTGATGTGTAAATGCAGCGCTATTGTTTGGCGTTGTTTCCATGTCAGGATCAAGCTCCATTTTGTGATCAACCAAATACTTCCGCAGATGTCCATGAATGACATGCGTAGTAAGTTCATGACCAAAAGGAATAGCAGAATTTGGAAGTGCACCTTCGCTGTCCAAAGGAGCTCCATTTCTAGCTAAAAACTCTGCTTCTATTGGATTTATGGTATGTTCAAGGCCAATTATACCTTCTGGCTGGCCGTTTTTAAAAATTGAACAATCAATTCTTAAGGTTAATTCCCAATGGCTAGTTGTTGGAAAGTCTGTATCTTTTAATACCAAATTCAATTCAAAATTATCGAGACCATTGATTTCATTTCGGACAAATTGATTGAGAACGGAACGACCGTTGAAATCGGTTAACGTATAGTCCCAAAGTACCGAGTAAATATTTGAAGTATTCTCGCCGTCCACAAAGAGAACATGTTTATTCAATAGGAAATTACTGACGGATGAATACTTTTGAACTTTCGGGAAATAACTGAGAATTGCGTACTTCTCTCCCTCTGAACCTTCTACGATTTCGGAATAATGGTCTGTGAATACTTCAATATTTATTTCATTCAGAGAAAGTGCGGTGTACAGCTTGGGAATTGGCATGCGTAGTGATTGGTTGCGTAAATATTGGTTTCTAGTACTCTAAAATAGGAAAAATCTACCAACTGATTTTCCGCGCATCCAGCACTAGAAGTATGGAGTAACTCGATCAATTTGTGTGAGTTTACTTTTGACAATTCTATCGAAATACGTGATGTTACTTGAACTCAGTTGACGAGATAAAACAGGCTCATAACAATCCCAATCTTCAAAAAATCCTTTCTTTCCTTCGGTTGATCGAATGATTTTTGAATTGTGTTCATATAAGAATGCGATTAACTCCTCTCTAAAATTTCCATTGGGGAAATTCAAGACTTTGCCATCAATAATTTGCTCGATATCAGCGATCGAAATCTTGTGTGGAAGCATGATTCGTTCGAATTCAATATGATCCTGTTTTGATGAGTAGTTACACAAAAAATCGTTCAGGTAACCAGGAATTTTATTCAAGCTGAGCCCTGTTTGGAGATTCGCACCAATGGACGACTTTTCGTTTTCATCAATGAGATAATCATTGCGTTTCGTTTCCTTCAAGAACTGGTCAAAAAGTAATTCGGCGTAACTGCTTTTACTATTGTCAATGTCGACAAAAACAATTGTTTTCCCTTTCAAAACACCCCTGTCGAATAGGTAAAGGTATAAATCCCAGCACCCAAGAATCCCACTATTGTCGATGGCGCCAGCATCAATGAAATGGCCAGATCCCTTAATTTTTGCAACTGGACTAAACACAGGGAAACGATTCGTTGTTGAAACCGCTTGAAGAAAAGAAACCGAACCTGGTCGTCCATCTTCCATCTTTAAATCAGATAGATTTTGAGCGTATGGGAAGATCGAGTCAAATTTTGATGTGTTGATGGAACAAAAGATTCCACGCTTACCATTCGTCGAAGCCGTATTCATGATCAAAGCGGGAAGCGGACGCTCCTCTGTTTGCAACTCTTTCCAGTATTTTCGATAAGATGTAGCCTTCAGGGAGCGTGATCCATCCTCTTTCATATTTCGCTGGTACTTCAACATACCGTAATAGGAGCGATCCTTGGAAGGAGAAAGCTGATTGAACGGATAGAAGACGCGTGCCATGTCCACTCCAAAAAGTAAGGAGATGTCTACCGAAGCATAATTGTCATAACGTATTTTGTGAATGACTTCACTCATCACATCAGGATGATCAGAAAAATGTCCATAAATGTTTCCAAAGAGCGCCAAACCAAGGGAACCACCAGATGCGCCAGACATCGCTATCGTTTGATCAAATAATTTATTGTTAGACGATTTCTGCAAACTATCTAGCACCATGAGCGTCCAAGCGTTCGCTTTCAGTCCTCCTCCGTGAGAAGAGATGAAGAAAACGGTGTCAGGCATGGCCTTTACACGTTCCTCAAATTCTGCAAGTACGATTCCATCGTTACTCGTGTCAACTGGATAAATGGTGAGCTCGTTCAAATGCGATTCAGTATTCATTCCAAGTACTAGCATCACTGCCAAAATCAACAATCCAGTTGTGGAAAGTCTGAATACAGTGGAGTTTAGATAGGTCAATGGTAGTCCCGCTTCCTTATGTTTCTGTGAAATAGAGTATTTCACAAAGAAGTATTTACCCAGAGCACTGATGATGAAGAAATAGAAATACAGGTAAATCAACACGATCACAATGCCATTCGGCAAAGGCCAGGTTCCATTGATACTGCCGATTGTGAAATAAACAATCGCCAGGAAGGCAAAGTAAAAAGTAACAACGAAAGCTGCCAAATAATTTGAAGACTTCTCGATTCGCCGAAGTATGGATAAGAAAAACACTGAATTTCGTAATCCGTCGGACTTCATGGATCTCAAAATATGACGGAGACGTGGTCGAACCAACCTAAAAAAGGCAAAATTCAGCATCATGCTAAAATTGGTCAGAAGCAGTAGAATCAGTCCAAGCGGGTTGAACAAATGTCCTTTGAAAATGACCACAAGAAATAGTATCAGTGACATGGCAGAAGAGAGGAAGTAGAAGATTCCGACACGCTTGTAAATACGAGAGCGCTTCTTCAAGGTAGAATGAAGTGGACTCAGCTTCCTCTTGTAATACGCGTAGGCGAAAAACGCAATCGCTGCGAACAAGATGGAACTCCATTTAATGAATTGAACAGTAATAGGTTCGACCGAATACTGTAAATTCGGAAGGTAGGTATGGTAAATGAAAATTGCCCATACCACATAGACTGCAAGTCCCAAGTATTGGCGTAAAATGTTGGCGTAAATATCTTTTACGTAGTTTCTGTCATTGATCGGTTTGAAGGTGTGTACCGTCAACCACTTTAGCCATTTACTTTTGAAGGGGCGTTCCTTTCTCCACGAGACGTATTTCCTGCTTTGGTTGAGGTTTCCAGCATAATAAGTGTAGATCGGATAATGCGATAAACTTACGGCTAACAGATTAATCAAAATGAAGCAGAGTAGTAGTGAGATTCTTCCTGTTTCAATCATTCTGAGAAGCATCGTAAATGCTTGCTCCATTTGCGTAAGAAGCATCAAAATGACGAGTATAATGGCAATACTAAGCACTGATGCCTTGGCGAAATTTGTCAGTGAGTAGAGAGCGCGTAGAACGAAACGCACTCTACCTTTCGTAGGCAGTAATACTGGTAATTCTCTTTTCTTTTGCGACATGATTTGAATAGCTGGCTGTAGGTTAGGATCAATTACTATTTAGTTTCTTCTTTGTGCTCTGATATGACGAAGGTGATGTGATTGTACTGCAATCGTTCCAACGAATCATCGTAAGGTCTAATTAATGAACTGTCTTTATCGTAGTGCCAATCAGACCAGTTGAGAATGTGCCGTGGCGCCTGAACAGCTACGAATGTACCTTTTTTCAAACTGGCCACTTCCGTATTGCCCTCGAAATCAAATCCAAGTCCGATTTCTTGAATGATCTTACTTTTCTTTTCATCCGTCAGGAACTTGGTAATTCCTGCGGCGTATCCTGAAACTTGTTTGACCAATGGATTGACGGTAGAAATGAGATCCAATCCTGAATTAAAAATTCCGCTTTCGAGAAAACGAAGAAGTTTTTCCTCATTCTTATTGTTCAGATAGATGGTGTTCAGGTAGAAATCGATTCCATTACTTGGAATGCGAAGCCCTTTCATAACAGAAAGCCCACTTTTTCCACTTCCACCTTTATTACGTAGTGTATACTTTTGAGTGAATTGAATGGATTCGTCTTGGGAACTTTCTTCAGGAGAGTGCTTTGCCTTGAATTCAAAGAGTATCTCGTGATCTCCTCCGAAAATTCCTGGGTAGCGCTCAACATAAATATTTCCAATTCGGATATTGACTCGGGCTTCTTTCAAGGACTGGTCCGCGTCCATTGTTAAGGCATTGATAATGGGGATTTTTCCATCCTTTTCGTTTTCTACGTCGAGATATCCGTAAGCATGCTCTTTGATTTTCCAGGCTTGGTTGAATTGAACATCCATCGTTTCAGACACTTTCATATCTGCTTTTTCAGGATTTTCCTTAATAATTTTCTTGATTTCTTTCGCCCCTTCCTTATCTCCAATTTGGGATAAGAATTTCTTCATCTCTTTTAAACTTAAATCTGAAATATTATTCATTGATTTGTATTAAGTGATTTAATTTTCAATTCTTGAACAATATAATCATTCAACGTGAAATTTCAGTGAGTTGATTTGCCGATTTCTCTTCAGCGTTGCCGCTTGAAGCGCATGTATTTTCAAATACTTCCCGTCCTTCAGTTGTCCGTTCTTTGTTCAGATTAAATATACCATTACACATCGTAAACTAAATACGACTTGCTTTAGTGAAATACAATTGAAATCAAATTAATCGTATCTTCACGTTATGAGCCTGACCAAAGCATTACCATATCGACTAGCGGTGTATTTCACGGAACGTTTTCCTATTCTCGTGTACATTCCGTTTTCCATTATTCTATATCTCTGTTTGTCCTTTTTGGTGCAATTGATTTCGGGTGTAGATCCAATAATCGATCAATATGACGTAGCGGGATGTTTGACTGCCTTCTTGTTCATGCTCTTAGTACGCACGTTCGATGATATCAAAGACGTTGACTTAGATCATGATATTTTTCCTGACCGACCAGTGTCTCGCGGTGCTGTATTAATTCAAGACGTATACGGGTTAGCCATCTTTAGTTTCTGTTCGTTGGTTTTAATAAATGTATTGATTGCTCCCGCAAGCATTTGGGTATTTGTTGGAGTGATGATTTATGCACTCGGGACCTTCAAGTATTTCTTCACAGAGGAATTGCATATCCGTAAACCTTGGGTTGCGATGATCACCCATCAACCGCTGCCATTATCGATCGTTTTCGTATTAATCCATATTGCTTTGGCATCAGGAGTTGAGTACAATGATTTTGAGCTGAATCACCTCTATTTATTATTGACCTTTGCGTTACCAGTAACCGCGTGGGAGGTTTCGAGAAAAATTAAGGCTCCAAGTCAGGAAATTGATCGCTACGCCACGTTTTCGAGAATTCTTGGTCCGAAAGGAGCGTCTATTATTCCGCTAATTCTCTATGTGATTTCAGCCGGATCGAGCATGTTTTTGGCAGATCATCTAGATCTGGATATGAGCTATTTCGTTTTGGTGGGAGTGTACATTGTGGCTGCGTCTATTGTCTATATCCGATTCATCGCAAAACCAATTCCAGAAAGAAATATTCTGAAGAACGTAGCGATGATTTACACAGGCCTCTTCATGCTTACTTTACTCATCTATGTCTTCATCCGATATCAAGATGTGATTCTGAACTAATGAGCATTTTACGTTCCACAAATGATGAAATTAGGAAGCTCAGTTCCAGTGAACTTGGTGGAAAAGGCTTTCATCTGGTGCGTTTGATTGAAAATGACTTCAATGTTCCGCCTTTTCTCGTTCTTACGAATCAACTATTAAGCACTATTCTCAAAGAGATTGATCTGTCGTCTATTTCATCTGAAATGCCCAAAAAGTTGATGATTTCCTCATTGGAGCAAGTTCAACAGAGCATCCTCAATTATGAGTTTTCATCTGAGCAAGCAGGAGTAGTGCTGAAAGAGTTCGATGATTTTTTAGGAAGCGCCTCCTTCGTGTCTGTGCGTTCATCGGGCGGGGCTGAGGACGGCGAGAACACTTCATTTGCAGGGCAACACTCAACTTTCTTGTTTGTGAAACGAGAGGATGTACTTGAACGAGTAAAAGCTTGCTTCGCTTCGGCCTGGAACTATGGCGCGATTTCTTATCGAATGAAACAGGGGATTCCGCTCGATGAATTCGATTTTGCAGTGATTCTTCAAAAAATGGTATTTGCTACGAAGTCGGGAATAGGATTTTCCATGAATCCTTCGGGTAATTTAACGGATGCCGTAATTGTCGCAGGATATGGCGTCGGAGAAGGAGTTGTTTCTGATGAGGTAGAATCGGATACGTACTTGATTAACCGACAAAATTTAAAGGTTTCGAAGACGATTAATCTCAAGTCGCATCAAATGATGTACGTCGAGGGAGCGGGACTCGCAAAGCAAGCTGTTCCTTCAGAATTTAAGGAAGACTCTGCCTTGAAGGATCAGGAATTGGAAATCGTTCGGGAGAATTTGTTTAAAGCGGAAAAAATGCTCGATGGCATAGCGGATATAGAGTTTTGTTTTGATGAAGCAGGGGAGTTCTTTATGCTTCAAACACGTCCGGTAACAAGCATTGATCTCAAAAAAGTGAAGATGTTGGATAACACGAATATTGTGGAGAGTTACCCAGGAATCAGCTTGCCACTGACGTTCTCATTTGCTAGGCATGCCTACGAAAAAGCCTTTCAAGGTGCTTCGAAGGCCTTTTGGATATCAAACGGAACACGTGAGAAAATAGATGGAATGTTCCGCGATTTACTGGGGTATCATCAGGGTCGGATCTACTACCGATTGGATAACTGGTACAAGATGATCACCTTAGTTTTCAGCTCAAAAAAATCCATTGAATCATGGGAGAAAGCCGTTGGATTGAAACGACCTCCATCGAATGAGTTGAAACTTTCGTTCGGAAACAAGTTAAAGGTCTATGCTTCCACAGTGTGGAGAATTATCAATTACAAACGTGGTAATCGACGTTTTTATGAGTTGTTTCATGAGCACTATACGGCCTTACGAGAAATCGATCTGACAACGCTTGAGTTGAACGAACTTAGCGACACCATGGATGAATCAGCTAGCAGCTTTTTCGAATTTTGGTATTTAACTCTGATCAATGATTTAATGACATTTAAAAGCTTTGATTGGGTTCAAAAAGGAATCAAGCGAAGAAATCTGGGGTCGGAGGATTTAGCGAATGATCTGATTTCAGGGATGCATGAATCAGAATCGGAACGTTCTATTTTGGAAGTGCGACTGCTGAAGGAGGCTATTCTCAATGACGAAACATTAACGGAACTTTTCAAAGCCGATTCAGAGGAGATTTGGAAAACGCTATCGGAAAATGATTTCGGAGGTTTTTCGAAGTATATCTCACAACACATAGATCGTTTCGGTGATCGAACGCTCGCCGAGTTGAAATTGGAAAACTCCTCCTTTAGACGAGAACCTTGGCGATTCATTGATCTGTTGAAGGGACAGTTAAAATCCGAAGTTAGGCTCAAGGAATATCAAAAGAAACTGCGCGAGCAGGAGGCGGAAAGATCTCAGCTTTTGGCAAAAAACCATAAGTGGTGGAGCCCGCGTTCTCATTTTTTCAAATTCGCCATTCGAATGGCTGCTTACGGGACGAAGAATCGAGAAGATATGCGTTTTTGTCGTACCCGAATTTACGGTGCCGTAAAGGATATTTATGTGGAAATCGGAACGCGTTTTCGAGCTTCAGGATTGATTTTGGAAGTGGATGACGTGTTTTACCTGACAAGCGAGGAAATTCGGCAAGTGTGCAAAAACGCATCAGGGACGGACCTGAAAGTCTTAATTGAACAACGAAGAGCTGATTTGGAACGAGATGAATCTGTACAGTTACCCGATCGCATCATTTACACTGAAGCACCTCCTACTTTTCGATCGCGAAAACGAAGTGTGTCCAACACTACTTCTCAATTGGAAGGAATTGCTGTTTCAAAAGGAATCGTTCGTGCAGAGGCAGTTGTAATTTCCAATCCGAGTTATGATTTGGATGTTTCGGGAAAGATCATCATCACTGAAATTACCGATCCGGGGTGGGTCTTTTTGATGTCACAAGCAGCGGGTCTTATTAGTCAAAAAGGTTCGCTTTTATCGCATACGGCGATTGTCGGACGAGAAATGGGGATTCCCGTGATTGTGAGTGTCGAGGACGTTACACAGCTCGTTCAGTCTGGCGATGTGATTGAAATGGATGGTCAGCGCGGAACGATTGAGGTCATCAAGCGATCCAATTAATTCAAAATTTCTATCCAACCTTCGGAACCGTTAATGCGTAATTTGTCGCCTGTTTTAATCAATTTTATTGCGTCTGTAACGGCTAGAATAGCAGGAATTCCGTACTCTCGCGAAATGATCGCTCCGTGAGAAAGCATGCCTCCTGTTTCCGTGATTAATCCAGTAATTTTGGCGAAATAGACGGTCCATGCAGGGTCAGTGAACTTGGTAATCATGATCATTCCTTCTGGCATCTTTTCAGCATCTGCGACAGAATGTGCGACGAAAGCTTCTCCTTCAATCAGCCCCCTCGAACAAGCGATTCCATTCAATAACTTACTGGATTTACGCACTTTTTTTGCCACGGTAGTTTGTTCTACCCAGATTTCGTTGGGACGATTGAAATTTCGGTAACCCTCATGAATGATTTTATTCTTCCTAATTGTTTCAAGATACTCTGTGTTTCCTTCGCACAGTTCTACTATCTGTTCTGGAAAAAGGAAGAAAATATCTTCAAGCTCCGAAATAATTCCTCGCTTCAACATCCGTTCACCTACTTCGTAAAAGAAGGTCTGAATGATCCCATACATTTGGCTCGATTTATCTCTATACTCCTCACGTAACCACAGTAGCTTTCGGTGTTTCGAAATCTCCTTGCGCATCTTTTTAGAAGTGATTTTGGCTAGTTCTTTTTGAAATACCTGATGTTGTTTATCGTTTTGAGCGATAATGCTTTCGGCGTCTTGCTTTTCAATAAAGTTGATCAGGGTGGTTAGAGCCTGCATGGGATGTTGATTCCAGTTTGGGGTAAGTATTTGTAGCTCTTTTTCACTTTTGTAACTGTACCTTTGAATGATGGCATCGATCTCTTCGCGAAGTGGTAAGGGCCCATCGCTTTTGTACGTGTCGCACACGATTTCTGCGGAATTCTCAAGAAAGTAAGCTTTGTGTTCGGAGTTTCGAATCAATCGACTTAATTCCCACAATTCATAGCTGGGGCGTAGGTGTGAGATATTTTGTAGCCCAGTGATTAAGTTCAAGTAGTCAATTTTGCCCGACTTGTTCTTTTTGTCCAAATATTCCTTGAAGAGTGTGGTATTGTTCGAGTTGGTGTAAATGAGTTCAAAGTAGGCTCCCTCAGTGCGAATAAAATCATCTACTACAAGAGTCTTAGTGGTAGTACAAAGTTCAGAATCGGACAGTTCCGAAACATCAACACTTCGGTATTTGGACAGTATTCCCTCCATGCGTGCAAGTTCGGTGTGGGCATTTCCGATCTTCTTTCTGATTGATTTTTTTAGTGCCGCGAGTACCTGAATTCCATTCGCGATGCTTTTCAGGTTGGTTGAAGTCACGTGTCCTTTGCCTTCATAGTGCGGTTCGATCCCCAAATCATTATCGAATTCACGTTCCACGAACCCCGGTATCTTCTTTACGCCATCTTTTACAGCGCTGATGTTCCAGTAGGAGTAGAGCATGAACTGTGTGAACCACTTTTCTGGAGTATATGATGGATGAAGTTTCACGGACTTCAAGTAAGACGGCATGGTGGTTTCAAAAGCTCGTTCATACAGAGCGTACATAAAAGGCGTGGCAATCTCTGAAGAAATTCCTCCATCTTTCAAATCGGCATTCGTCCAGTCGTATTTGGTATTGAATCGAATAGCAGTCATCGGTCTAGCCTGTAAAATGTACAGTTTTCCTGCTTTGATCGCCCACTCAATATCGACAGGATATCCATAGAATTGTTGGATTTTTAGTGACTCCGAAACGATCAAATCAATGGAGGGCGCTTCCAAAGAAGAAATATCAATTTTATTCAATTGAGTGATGATCGAATCATACCAATTCACGCGATAAGAGCTGGGAGTGGCAGTTCCCTGAACTAGGTTCTCACCTAGACCGTTGATACTTTCAATCATGATCTCTTTTTCGTTTCCAGTGATAGGATTCACTGTAAAACAAACCCCTGCATGGTCTGGATTGACCATTTCTTGTACAATAAGATTCACCCTGAGTAGATTACAGTCTATACTATTGTTACTGCAATAGGCGAGAGCTACCTGACTATAAGTGGACGCAATACATTCTAAAACCGCAGTAGCGAATCCATCGAAATCAACGACATTCAACACTGTTGTGAATTGTCCAGCGAAAGAGAATAATGTTCCATCTTCCACATTGATAGAACTACGTACAGCGACCTTGGTTTTTTCAGGAAAGAAGCGCTTTACTTCCTCCCATGAATCTTGAATAAGTGGAGTGAAATGTGAACTGCATGTGTCTGCAAAGACGCGTTTTTCTTCTGCCGGCATCTCCGTGTTTTGCGAAAAGGAGATAAAGACTTGCTCGATTTCTGATGAAGGAATAACGAATCCCTTCGGGACGTTAAAGCCATTATTAAATAACGCAGAGAGGCTGTTGGCTTTTCCTCCGAAGTTCTGGTTAGGTAATTGGTCGAATGGGTAGGTGGTCATGATCAGTGTTTAGTATGGTTCTTTTCGTAAATTCAGTAGGTAGAGTAGGTAATTAATTGTGAGGTGCAGCAAACCGTAGAATATGATTCCCGACCAGAAATGATTCCATGTAAAGTTCGAGAAAGCAATGAGTAGTAAAAGTATGACGACCACAGAATCTAATTGATCCACAAGTCGCTGGATGAATGAAGTTGATTTACCGTCTGTAATTCCCAGTTGGCGTTTGACAAAGCTGTTCGGCAGTTCTCCGATAACATATCCCAATCCGTATATTACTCCGTAAAAAAGTGGAGAGTACATTTCAAAGTCCAAGAGATTGAGTGCTGCCACACCTGAAAAGTTGTAAACGAAGAATACGTACAAATACGTTAGAGCAATTGATGCAATGATCATCACTAAAACACCTCGATAGGTTTTGTTATCCCCAAAAATTCTACGAGAGCGGAAAGTCATCTTGTGGTCCAGTGGATAGGTCGCTGCGCTCGCCCAATCATACCGAACAACAACCATGTGAAAAATGGCTGCCAGTATCACTGGCGATGCTACCAGAAGGAGTTCTAAGATGAGTTTCACCATTGTCGTTAAAATATCGTTTCTAGCTTGTTCTTTTTTAATTTGAA
The DNA here is from genome assembly GCA_045105095.1 of Crocinitomicaceae bacterium. Lineage (GTDB taxonomy): Bacteria > Bacteroidota > Bacteroidia > Flavobacteriales_D > Crocinitomicaceae > UBA4466. The sequence continues at coordinate 13,266 of JBGCDF010000405.1, forward strand.
TCCGTGTTTGGCTCCAATTATGTCCATTCGAAGTACCTGAGAGGGATGCAGGTTTCCATAGGAATAGTTGCACATGTTTTCTTCTAAGCCGAGTAGAATCGTTTCAGAGATGCAGGCGAATGCCTCACCTTTATCCAGAGGGTATGCCCTCATTGTGATGGCCTGATTGTAAGGTAATTCAACTACGCCTCCCATTATCACTTTAATGTTGCGGTTGTTGTGGATGAGTTCATCTGTACTATTTAAAGGAACTGAAATGTCGTAAACAATGGAGTTGTCGGCAAAGTAACGGCTGTATAGGAATGGTTCAGGATGATTGGTCGCAACTACCGTTACATCACATTCTTTCAGCCCTTCTAGGGTTTCGATCACCACAAACGGGAAGGATGATCCTAGTTCATCTCGCAGTTTATCAACAAGACGTAGATCATTCACGTTCAATTTTCCTGATTTTAGCTCTTCGAAGGTCTTAGAGTTCACGAAGTTCTTGTATGTTTCTGGATGGAGTATTCCCGTATTCAACCCGCTCACAATCTTCCTCTCACTCTCAAGCAGCTCAGAAAAAATATAAACGATTAATTCTCTAACGAAGCGTTGTGTCTTAAGCACACCACCTTTCCCATCGCTTCCTTTCAATATCATCTTAGTAAAACGCGGCAAAAAGCATTTGACGTATGTTGAGCAGATGTTTCCGGCGGCTCCCAGTACGCCTAAGGTCAAATTCTGATCTGCGCTCATCCGAAGCGATAGTTCTTCCTTGATAGCTTGTACACCGATACCTACGGTATAACTGTTTCCTGTTGTGACAGCAACATCCGGATTCCTAACAGATTTTCCATTTTTCAAAATGACCGAAGAATATTGTCCTAATCCGACTAGCGAGCAATTGAATCCTTTATGTAGAAAATCAACGGCATCATTGCAGAGGTCTGCGTATTCATCGTACAGATTTTTGGTCATCATTTCCCGAGCCATTGCTGCTGTGAAAAGCATTCCCGTGAAGTAGATGTTTACGGATTTACCAGATGTTCCTTTGATTTCTATCGCGTGCAGTACGATTGGAACAGAAATTTCCAAAACTGATTCCAGCATGGCGTTAATTGTTTCGTCGGAAAGCACTGCCATGCTTGGGTCACCATCCCGAACACCGTTTTCATTGATGTAGTGAGAGATGAATCCAACAGATTCATTCAACTTTCTGTTCGTTTCGATGATCACATCTTTGTTTCCAAAATCGTGAAGCGGTCGTAAGTGTTGTTCATTCTGTGGGACAAGGTGTTCAATGAGTTTATAGAAGTCGCGGTATTGAATAATTTTGGATAAGGCATCCAAGGAATTCCTGAATGTGTTGATATCACTTTCTGAAATGAAAATACTGGGTAAGACTCTTAGTGTATGCGGATCAGAAAGAGTTGGTGCTAGGCGAATATCCCATTGATTCAATAAATACGAACAATACAAATAGTTCAAGTAACCTGACCTGGAAAACATCTGAAAACTGTAATTCTCACTGAAGTCGAGATCAAAAAACTCGATTCCCCACATCAATCCAGTTCCCCTAACGGCTTTGATGACGCCTGGGTGATCGTTTTGAAGTTTCAATAACTGCTCTTCGAGTAGTCTACCTTTCTTGAGTACGGTTTCACTTTGAGCTTTACCAATTTGAAGAGCTTTTAGTGAAATCTTGGCAGAATATTCATCATCAGAATAGGTTGAAGTATGAACCACCCCGAATCCTTCGTGGTACTGTTTTTTATCGATAACGAGAGCAGCATTTTTTACCATTCCACCTCCAAAGGACTTACTGAAGAGATAGTAATCGGCGAATACTTTGTGTTGAATGGAATGAGCGAGTGTTCCCGTGCGATAGGATCCACATTGAATTTCATCAAATATGAGTGGGATCTTAAGCGAATGAGTTTTCTCTCTCAAATAGTGAAGGAAGTCTTCTTTGACAGGTCGGATTCCACCTTCTCCTTGAATAGGTTCCACAATAACCCCGAGGCAAAGCAAGATATTTACTGTATCAAATAGAATTTCACCATTACTCAATTTCGGAAGAGTAATTGTTCGTTGGAGACATTTCAAGGCGTCCGTTAGGCTTTCAGAAGTCTGTTCAAAAAACGTCACGTGAGATTTCTCCCGATCATTGGTTTGAAATCCGCTTCTGAATTTGTCGTGCGAAGTCAAGTTAAGCGCTCCTGTTGTTTTACCGTGAAAAGATTGAGACAGTGCGAGTAATGCAGGAGATTTGGCATTGTATACCTCATGAAACTTCTGGATACAATGATCTTTGAATGAGTTAAAATTAGCGTGGCTCATCCCGTCGATGGTCACCCGGAACTCCTTATTTCCAGCCACAAAATGGTGATTAATTCCATGAAGCTGACGATGCAATCGATCCAGTAATTCTCCTTTTTTCTTGCTAAAATTCAGCCGTGCATGTTTGATGGCAGCTTCGACTGCTTCAGCACCTGAATTTGCAAGTGTTGTGATGTATTTTTTTCCTGATCGACTTCCGATCTCATCAGAAATAAACTGTCCTAATTCCTCAACTGAAGACTTTGAAGACATTTGGGCATGATTCGGAAGCTGTTTTTCAATCAATTCAATAGCCAATTTTTTTAGCTCTGGGTGATGATGTCCTAACAAGAGCGAACCATATCCGCCAACATAATCGCTGACCGCAATTTCTTTTCCTTTTGAATCTAGGTAGAACAATTGGCTTCCTGCGCCTCGAATGAATTGTTTATCAAGTGCAAGTGCCCGAAGTAAGCGACCTAATTTGGGGCGCGAATATTCAGATCCTGATTGATATGTCGAACGGTTCTTTTCCATTTACTCAGTAAATAAATGGAATTAGTCGGTTCGAAGAAGTTCGATACTGCGCATAATCCTCACCGAAATGGTCTTCGAGAAATTGTTCCTCTTTGGAAATACGTGCCGCAACTGCATAGATAGGTCCTACCAATAAAATGAGGATGCAGATGTAATTGTGCATGATCAGCCCAAGACCAAGGTAGTAGAGCAGAAGTCCTGTATAGCTTGGGTGCCGAATCAACTTGTAAATACCATTTGTCACCAACTGTTGGTCTTTCATGATGGTCACGTTGACCTGAAACGAACGTCCGAGGCTGTGAATGGAATACCAACGAACGAGCAATCCAATTATGACCAATCCGTATCCAACGTAGATGGAAGGATTAAATCCAATGGATCCCCAAGGAGAGAAGTAAACGACAATGCTCACTATCAAGGATACAGGAACCGCCACTCTAAAAATAAGTAAGGTGTTATCGCTGGCAATTTTCAACTTTTCACTGTCTTCGGACTTACGCTGAAAGTTGACATATACTCCTGAAAGAATAATGGTAAGACTAATTACAAGAATAGATATATCGATATAATTCATCAGTGTGTGGTTGACGCAGAGTTGAGGTTTGAGTGTAAACATCAATAAAATCTACGTCTATGGCGCAGCTTAAATTTACTATTTTTAACACGAATAGGCTTTTAATTGCATGAAAAAAACCTCGACTATACCGCTGAACGTTCCGAATATCCTCTCGATTTATCGTTTGCTGTCGTTTCCATTTATTGCCTATATCGCCATTGAAGGATACGAACGACTGTTTTTTTGGATGTTACTCATCAATTTCATTACGGATATTTTAGACGGATTGATTGCACGTACCTTTAACCTCCAAACGAAAATTGGGGCTAAGATTGATTCCATCGCTGACTTTGGTACTTATTTGCTGGTCTTTCTGGGGATTTACATGTTCAAAGTAGATGATTTCTTACCGCATATTGTCTCCTTTTCAGTCTTCATTGGATTATTCATTTTTGCACACCTGTTGGCGTTGGTCAAGTTTGGTCGAATGCCTAGTTTTCACTTGTATTCATGGAAAATCGGCGGGTACATTCAAGGGATCTTCTTTATCTTTTTGTTCTCATACGGATTCATCACAACGTTTTATTATTTCATGTTGATTTGGGGAGTTCTCGCCTTTTTAGAACACATTACCATTCAATTGATGATCTCTGAGATGATCTCGAATGCAAAAGGATTATATTGGGTATTGAAGTCTCGGAAGACTAATTCTTGATTGGAGGCCTTCCGATTGATGGAGTCAACTGATCCAAAACCTGCGCTACTTCTAATAAATCAAAATCAAAATTCTTCTTTCCAACTAGCTGGATGCCAATGGGTAAATTGTTTTTACTCAAAGCGATTGGTAAACATGCCACAGGAGATTCCAGCACATTGAACGGCAGGGAGTAGGATTGAGTGGCAATCGCATATTGAACGGGATTTCCGTTAACATTTAGGGGGGTAGTGTATATTCCCAAGTGACCAATTCGCCTGTCGGGTTTTTGGTGAGGGAAGGCCAACACAGAGGATGCTGGTAGAATCAGACCATCATATGAGCTAAGGGTTTTTTCAAATTGTGCCTTGATTTGTTCGTGCCTTCGTCTGAGTGTCTTGTACTTTTTTGCGCTGATTGGTTTCAACAAGTCAGTGTACATAGGAATCTTAGAATATTTCCGCTTCATGATGAGGTGACCAATGGAGCGCGTGAGCGGTGGAAGTTCATTTCCCGTTTCGTAATTGGATAAGTGTCCCCATAACCGGATGGTTTCATGGAAATTGAACTGATCTTCAGCGAGGTCTTCGATGCTAACACCTGATTCGGTGAGCTTCTTCCTAAGCTCGGTCATTGCTGTTTTAATCTCACTATCTATTTCCAGCCCTTTCAATTCATCAATCCACAGAAGTTTTAAGGAAGAAGGGGAGCGTTCTTTTTTCGAAGTTGAATGCAATTTAGGTGTGCATACGACAGTCAGCGCCGCTTTGATATCACTAAGCGACTGAGCCATAATTCCCATCGAAAACAATGTTCTCATTCTGAGTTGTCCTACTTTCTTTTTGGTTTGAGTAATGATTCCTCGAGCGTCTATTCCTCCCATGGATGCTTTAAAACCATACACTCCACAGAAATGAGCGGGAATTCGGATAGAGCCACCAGAATCGTTACAAAATGAAATACGTGAAATTCCGCTAGAAACGGCAGCAGCACATCCGCCACTGCTGCCTCCGGAAGTATGATCTGGATTCCACGGATTATTGGTTCGCCCAAATAATTGATTGTTGGTTTGAAGATCGTAGGTAAGTGCTGGAAGGTTTGTTTTTCCAATTACAACGGCTCCAGCTTCTTTCAATTTGGCAACGAGCGCAGCATTACTTGACGAAATGTTGTTTTTGAAAGGGGGAAATGCAGCTGTTGTGGTCAATCCTTCTACTTCAATATTGTCTTTTATTGTGATGGGAATTCCGTGTAACACACTGCGTATTTTTCCTTGCGATATATCAAAATCGGCTTGCTCGGCCTGATGTAAAGCATTTTCAGCATTCTTCAATACTAGTGCATTAAGACTGGGATTCAGCTGTTCCAGTTGCTTGAGGGCGGTTTGAACGAGTTCTAGCGAAGTCAACTCTCCTTGCTTCAAAAGTTCGTGAATATGCCTAAGTGAGAGATGATGGAATGGTGATATGTTACTCGCAGATGTCAACTGTTGTGGCCCGTTTTAATTGAGTTCATAAAATAGTTAAATACTCGTTGAGATTCACATTCGTTCCAATTTCTGCTGATTAATTAAGGATTTGAACTCTTCCTTACTCGGTAGAACAGTGTGATACGTACTGGCAAATATCTGTTCGTTGTCTTCTGGTAAGGTATATTCTACGATAGATTCGCGTTTGTCTCTGCACAAAACAATCCCAATCGTTTTGTTTTCAGTTGCCAATCGCACTTTCCGGTCGTAGTAGTTTACATACATTTGCATCTGCCCGAGGTCCTGATGTTTGAGTTCACCAATTTTGAGGTCGATCAGAACGAAACAGTTCAATACTCTGTTGTAAAAGACTAAATCAATTCTGAAATGTCTGTCTTCGAGTGTAATTCGTTTTTGTCTTGCAATGAATGCGAATCCGTTTCCGAGTTCCAATAAGAAGTGTTCAAGTTGGTTGATTATTTCCTGCTCTAATCCATTTTCTGAATATTGAATCTGTTCTGGAAGTCCTATGAACTCCAAAATGTACGGGTCTTTTATCACGTCTTTTGGTATTTTAACAATTAGTCCTTTTTCAGAGAGTTCTCTCACTTTATTCTTATCTCTGCTTAAAGCAAGTCTTGTATAGAGTGCGGAGTCCTACTGGCGTTGAAGTTCGCGAATGCTCCAGTTGTTTTTGAAGGCTTCGATTTCATAGAATTTTCGCTTATTTTGGTTATCGATTCGCATCAGTTTTAGATAATGAGACCAGCTGAGATTGAATTGGTCAGACACTGTCTGACCAATTGAGTAAATGAGGTAAAACTGCCTCATTTGTTTCAAATTGGTTTTCGAAAAACCTTTGCCGAATTCTCGGGTTAGTAAGACCGATAGGTCTTCCAGAAGCTTTTTTCCGTATTCTGCACGTTCTTCGCCGTTTTGTTCTTCTTCAACGATCATTTTGCCAATTTCGAAGTAGGTCAGAACCATTGTCTGATTAATTGTCTGTACTACTTTGCTTCGTGAAGATTGAAGTAGTTGAACAACTTGAGAAAAGAATTTTGGGTTCGTAGGTGTATTGGTCATAATAGTTAGGCGCCCAAAAAATGACTTGAGCTTTAAAGGTTAGGTAGTTGGTTGATTAAAATGGAAGTCTCAGTAGATTGTTCCATCTATACTTTAAGATACGAATATTCTTTTTGATAAAGAAGTAACTTTTAAAGTTCACTCTGTTCCGAACGTGCTTAATTATGGAAACGATCAGTGAGATGAGCAAAAAGATAAGGTTTTGACCTCGCCGACGCATTTGTAGGAATTATAGAAATGTTTTAACTTAGGTTACCGAACCTAAAGATATATTCACATGAAATCAACTTTACTATTATTTACTTTCTTTTTATGGGGACAATTAAGTGCCCAGACTACCGTTTTTCAATCTGATTTTTCGACGCCAGCAAGCTATACTGTGGTCAGTGTAAATTCGGGAGATTGGATAGTTGGAGCGAATGGCCCACAAGGAGTCAATTCCCAATCTATGGGAGCGATGAATTCAACTACTCCAACCGAATTTGCTTTATTCGATTCTGACTTCTTGGGTTCGCCAGGTGTCCAACAAGATGCTTATGTACAGATGAATGACTTAATTGATGTCTCCAGCTATACTTTTGCCTATGTATGTTTCGAATCGTATTACAAACATGATGCTGGGCAATTGACTGTTGAGGTATCAAATGACGAAATAACATGGACAACGTTTTCTGTTCATACGAATCTGGCACAAGGTGACTCAACATCGAACACGATAAATCAACTGTTGGATGTAAGCGCAGTAGCTGGAAATCAGGCAACGGTATCTATTCGATTTCGCTACAGTGGAATGCCCGGATATGCTTGGATGGTGGATGATGTTTGCATGCTTGCAACGAACTCACCAGTTACTGGGTTAGCGGAAAATGAGAATGAGCTAATTAAAGTGTTTCCGAATCCAACGAATGGGATATTCACTGTCGACATACACAAGATTCAAGGGGAAGCCGAGGTAAGAATCACCGACCTGCAAGGAAGAATTCTTTGTGAGCAAAAAGCGAGTGCTTCAATGCATACTGTGGACTTAGAAATAAATAGTAATGCAGGTGTATATTTGGTAACCGTTTTTCATGAAAATGGTCAAACTACTTCGACTGTAATAAAGAAATAAGTGTTATACCGTTTTGGTTAGTGCCTCTATTCTCCAAAAGCTACTCCAACGACTTCCTTTTTCAAAGGCTTTTCAAAATGCTTTAGCGTACGTTCGGTATAATCGACTATCAGGAAATCTTCGGTAAACTCCAGACACAAATCGATATCATGAGCCGACAAAACGATGCACTTGTTCATGGAAAGTGCCGTTTCTTTGAGAATGTTTAATACCTTTTTCTTGTTAGAATAATCCAAAAAAGCAGTTGGCTCATCTAATAAGATCACAGATGTTTTTTGAGCAATGGCCTTGGCGATAGCTACCAATTGTTTCTCTCCGTCACTCAGTTCAGTTGTAAATCGATCCGCAAGAGAAGCAATTCCTAAAGTATCAACGGCATGTTTGATTTCATTAGAATCAACCTCAGTAATACGTCCAAGAGCATTCGTGTACGGAGCGCGACCAGCGGAAATAAATTCTCTCGAACGAACATAATCCATATGCGGAAAATGAACAGGAACGAAAGAAAGCAATTTGGGTAATTCGCGTGTGGATATTCCTTGAATGTCCTCGTTATCAATTGAGATTTGACCTGAAATTGGAGCAATTTGCTTCGAAATAGTCTTCAGAAGCGTAGATTTCCCAATTCCATTTTTTCCTACTAGTACGTAGACTTTCCCACATTCCAATTCGATGTCCTTGCAGTGAAGAATACTTTGAGTATAACCGATATGTGCATCCGTTAACTTGATCATCTGAGTTTGCGCAAAATTAAGAGTACAACAATCGGTGCTCCAATGATGGAAGTCAACACATTAATGGGAATCAACATGTAGTTTTCCATCGCTTGTATGAGTGCATCGCACAGCAAAACGAAAATCCCACCAATGAAGGCGCACGAAACAATCAGCAGCCCATGATGTTGAGATTTCAGAAGTATTCGAACCAAATTTGGAACGGCAAGTCCTACGAAAGCAATAGGACCACAAAACGCCGTAATGAGCCCAATCAAAATAGCGGTAATCGCAATAATTATAAGGCGTGTTCTGCGATAATTCAATCCAAGTAACCGTGCTTGATCTTGTCCAAGAACGAGTAAATTCAGTGGTTTAACTAAAAACAAGGATCCGGCGATCCCAACGACAAAAACCAAAAAGATCAATGGAATCTGACTGAATTCAATACGTGAAAGAGAACCTAAAGACCATAGGGTAAATACTTTCAATTCTGTTGCATCACTGCTTACCTCAAGCATCGAGACTATCGCACCAGTGAAACTTCCTAACATGATTCCAATCAACAAGAGAGAAATCTGAGAACGGACTACTTCCGAAAATAGCGAGATGATCAATCCAAAGACCATGGCACCGATTAAGGCATTGGTAATAATTCCAATATCTGAAGAAAGAAAGGGAATGCCCGTCATGATACTAAACGCTACGAATAAACTGGCGCCTGAGTTGATCCCCAAAACATAGGGGCCAGCGAGTGGGTTGTTGAATAGCGTTTGCATTAATAATCCGGCTACGGATAAGCCCGCACCTGCAATAATTGCGGTGAACATACGTGGAATTCGTACTTCGCGTGCGATCAAATGATTCGTATTTGTTTCATCAAAGCTGAACAAAGAATTGATGAAATCACTGAAGCTAATGTCCAAATGTCCCGACATAAAATGAATGATTCCCGCAACTGGAAGCAGCAGAAGGAAGAGGATTATCATCCATTTATGTTTCTGTGAAATGATCACTAATTCAGTCTTTTGTAGTAATGAAGCTTAGCATTTGGTTCAAAATCTGGATGAAAGATATGAATGAAATCTTCCAAAAGGAAATCGGGTTCAATGGCACTCATCTCCCAGAATTTGTTCATCTCGTGCGAGTAACAGTAAATTCCGTTTTCGTATGAACCAATTAATTTCGCTTTAGGATTCATTTCAGAAAGTACGCCTTTACTTGGGACACCGGGATTTAACCAATAATCGGTTTGTCGATTATCCGAAACCACCTTCTCGATCGGCAAAAAGACGCTACCTGTTCCTTTGGATGATCGGTAGACATAATTGGCGCCTGCATCATGAAACAAAATGGCCATATAACTTTCTCCAGCAGGAGCTGTCCATTGGTCACTGTAGAAATTTCCACTTATTGCATTTGGATGATCGTCGAGATCTCGAATTTTCCAACGTAGGTCTTCATAATTGGATTTAATGGTATTGAAAATGGTATTTGCCTCATCAGGTTTATCAATGAGGACGCCGAGAAACTTGATCCATTCTGCTCTTCCGAGGGGATGTGTTTCTCTCCAGTCGTAATTCGGAATGCTCTGAATCCCTAATTTTTTCAATTTGTCATCGCTATCAAACTGTGTTCCAAAACCACTGTAGATAATCAACTTGGTAGTCGACTCGACGATTTTTTCAATGGGGAGATTCGTTTCATCACCAAATTCACTGATTCGTTTTGCCTTAAAGCGCTTTTTAATCTCTGGAAGATACGTGTAATCAATTTTCGAAATACCGGTGATATAATCTAGTGCATTTAGTTTAGACAGCATACCAACTGAGGTTTGCGAGAGCACAGCGATGTTTTTCATAGGTAGATGAATCGTATGATCTCCAGATTTTGAGCGGTCGTACGTCAACTGATAGCTTGATTCTACTTCATGAGAATTTGGGTCGAGAAGTTCCAATTCATACCCTCCTTTTACTGATTTCAAATGGAAATTCTCTGCAAATTCGATTTCGATTTTCTCAGGAATGGCATCCACCTTCAATTCCAGCTCTTCTTGTTCTTTCTGGTCAGAACTGTTGTTTTTTTCCTCTTGACAGGAAGCAAACAATAGTAAAAAAGAGATGAAAGGTACGATCAATTTCATGCCACAAAGATAATAGAGTTGTGATGGTCTGGAAATTAAGCAAAGTTTAATAAGGGGTGAATGATCTCTGAATCACTAATACCAAGATCATGAGACTAATTGGTTTCTTTCCTTAAGTGAATAAGATGAAATATCTGATGAGAATGTTTAGTTTTATATTCCAAATCTAATCGACTGTCATTCATGAATATAGTTATCCTGAGTAAAGCCCTCTCAAGTTATATCGAGAGAGTAATTCCGAAACTTACGATTCTCGTTTTCTTGTTCTTCCTCTCGGTAAACGCATACGCACAGCCACCCTATTTTCAATGGGCAGGAGGAATGGGAGGTCCACAATCGGATGAAGGTCGAGCAATCCATACGGATTCGAGTGGTTACGTTTATACAACTGGTTTGTTCTCAGGAACAGTGGACTTTGATCTCGTTGGTCCTGGGGTTACAAACATTACTTCATTTGGAGGTAATATGTTTGTTCAAAAACTAGATCTAGATGGTAATTTAATTTGGGTAAAATCAACGTTTGGGTCTGCCCGAGGTGCCTCCATTACAACCGATGCCTTGGGAAACGTTTACACAGTAGGTAGTTTTAATGGAACGATGGATTTTGACCCTGGACCAGGAGCATTTGCTCTTTCCTCTAATGGTATAACAGACATTTTTATCCAGAAATTGGATCCCAATGGTAACTTTCTTTGGGCCAAGTCAATGGGGAGTATAAACCTGGATGGAGCGAATACTGTTTCTACAGATTCAAATGGGAATGTATATGTTTCTGGGGTATTCGAAGAAACAGTTGATTTCGACCCTGGAGTAGGCACATTTTTTCTTACATCAGCCGCTAGTGGCGCACCAGCTAATGCGCTAAACGCTTTTGTTGTGAAGTTAGACTCGAGCGGTAACTTTCTTTGGGCCAAGTCAATTGAGAGTACTGGATCGGCTACAATACTTGATATAACCAACGATACAAATGGAGATGTGTATACAGCGGGTTATTTTGTTGATTCCGCTGATTTAGATCCTGGTATTGGTAATCTAAATGTAACTTCGACACCTGGATTTGAGAAAATGTTCATTCAAAGGTTGAATTCTAACGGAGATTTAGTTTGGGCGAAAACAACGGAAGGAACGGGCAGTAGTCTTGCATTTTCGATTCTTACATACCCCAATGGAGATGTGTTAACAACAGGTGAGTTTCGTTCAGTTGTTGATTTTGACCCTGGTCCCGGAACACTTAATCAATTCGCATCGGGGGGATCCGATGCTTTTGTTCAAAAGTTAGATATCAACGGAAACTTTATTTGGGTAAAAACCTTCGGCGCCAATGGTCAAGCTACGGGTCGTGGTATGGCCGTTGATGGAAACGGTGATATTCACCTGGCTGGTTACTTTCAGAACACCATCGATTTTGATCCTGGTGTTGGTGTCTCAAATCTCTCCGCAGCAGGATTTACGGATACGTACGTCCAAAAACTGGATGTAAATGGTAACTTTTTATGGGCGACTAGTATGGGAAGCTTCGGGCCTCAAGGGGCATTTGATCTGGACGTCGATTTGATTGGCAATGTGTATACCATCGGACGTTTTCTTGATACTGTAGATTTTGATCCAGGACCTGGAAGTTTTGATATCATTTCAAATGGAGGCTGGGATATTTATATTCAGAAGTTGAGTTCGAATAGCTGTCAGCCAACCCAATCTATGGATATTCAATCCTCTTGTGGTTCTTTTACGTGGATAGACGGTAATACATACACATCTTCCAACAACACAGCCACCGACACATTGGTGAATGCAGCAGGTTGTGATTCTGTCGTCACCCTAAACTTGACCATTTCTAATCCTTCAAATTCAACTGACTTCATTACTGCATGCAGTTCTTACACATGGATTGATGGAAATACATACACGTCATCCAATAATACGGCAACAGTTACATTTTTGAACGCTGCAGGTTGCGACTCGATCGTGACACTTGATTTGACGATAGTTAATTCTACTGCTAACATAGATGTTCAATCCGCTTGTGATTCATACACATGGATCGATGGAAACACATATGTATCTTCCAATAATACGGCAACATATACTCTGATCAACTCAGCAGGTTGTGATTCCATTATTATACTGGATTTAACAATTAATTCTGTGTCGAATATTGGAGTTACTGAAAGCATGGCTACACTAACGGCGGATTTGTCACCATCGGCTGGGATTTCATACAACTGGCTCGACTGTGACAATAATTTTGCGCCTTTAGGAATTTCATCTCAGTCCTTTTCGCCAGCAGTAAATGGGAATTATGCTGTTGAGATAACCGAAAATCAGTGTACCGATACTTCGGCTTGTATCCTTGTTGATAATGTTGGTTTGGACCTGTATAGTTCAATTTCTTTTTCTATTACGCCCAACCCAGTTGATCAAATAGTGACGATCTCTTTTGACGGTGTTGAAGCGATGCTAAAGGTGCTCGATATGAATGGTAAAGTGATGGAGGAGTTAGAAGTCGTTTCAGGCGAACAAATTGATATGCACGATTACGTGGGAGGAGTTTATTTATTCGTTTTGAGCATCGGCGAGTATAGTGTGATTGAGCGAGTAGTTAAAAACTAAATATTCACGTTACTCATTGATCAAGACTAGGAGCTTTCAAAAAAATAACGTCTTGCTCCAAATCGGAACAAGACGTTAAAGCAATTCTTCGTAGGGTGATTATTTTCGGACTTGAAGTACGCGAAGCACTTCTTCTCCCGCTGCTGATGAACAGTGTAAGAAGTACATTCCTCCCGAAAGATGATTGATATCGATGCTGTAAACATTACCGTTATTTGAGACATCTTTCAATTCTACCAATCGGCCAGCA
>JBGCDF010000406.1:0-9202 GCA_045105095.1 Crocinitomicaceae bacterium
ATGTGAATGAAATGTCGAAATACCTCGACACGCACGTAGATTATTCTGTGCCGTTAGATGTCGCTTTGCCCGTATATTCTTGGATGCAATGTTATGATCGGGACTACTTCAAAGGAGTCATTCACGGTCCTATCGAGCAATACAAACCCCTGATGACACATGATCAAGGTTTGTGGTACACGATGAAAACGGATACAATGATTTCAACGATGTACGTCAGAAAGGGAGATCGGATCAAAATGGAACGTGTTCGTCAGGATGATTTATCCGACGCCGTTGATCTAATTCGAGAATCAGGTGTACTCAAGGATGACGCCACATTTTCGTACTTTCACTTAACCAGCAATGAACTTAAATTTTATGGCTATGAAAAGCTTAATTCGTACTCTTCTCGTTTGTCTGATTAGCAGCTCCTCCTTTGCCTGTGGATGGTATCCATTTGGTGAGGATATCCGCTTTTCGTTGATGAGCCCTGACCTTTTTGATGATGGAGGAATGTCACCTTACTACTATACCTGGTGGAATTATGGCAACGGATTTACATCTACTCCCGAAAATGATCCGAACATCGCTCTTTGGAGTGATTACTGTGAAGGAAGGGTTGATGCGACTTCCATTCATGAAGCTATCTACGAATTGGAGGAAGAAGAGATCGAATCGGGAAGTGCGCAGAACGAAATGATCGCTTATCTGAGAAAAAATGATTCGGAGGCATTGAATTATATCCTGTTTGCGAAAGGTTGTTCCGGTTTGAATAGCGTTTATCCTGACTGGGAATCTGAAGATGGAAGTGATATAGAACGAAGTAGAAAGATGCTGGAAGCGTTGAATAGAGGTAAAGATGTGAGCTCCGCTGAAATCAAGAGGCGTTATCGGTTTTTAGCGATTCGATTGGCATTTTACAACAAAGATCAGCAGAAGGTTGAACGCATTTTTAACAGTTCGTTTTCAGGTACTCCGAAAGATGTCATAGACTATTGGGCCTTGTACTTTCATTCGGTTTTACAGGATAAGTCGGCCGAGCGAAACTTTCACTTAGCGCAGGTGTTCACGCACGCTCCTGGAAAACGGTTCGGTGCATTGACCAATTTGGATTCAAAAATTTCAATGAAGGACCTAATGGCCTTTGCAAAGACAGACGCTGAAAGAGCCAATGTCCATGCTGTATACGGAGTGAGAAACAGAGGTCGTGCCCTCTCAACTTTGAAGTCGGTGCACCAACTGGACCCGAACAATCCCATGTTGGATTACCTTTTGATCCGTGAAATCAATAAGATTGAAGATTGGGTGCTGACGCCATATTACACCAATTTCGAGCCGTCGATGAACCCCAAAGGATGGACTTACGGTTTGTCCAATGAGTTGATTCAGGAGAGAATTGAGGAAGATGAACGCTACGCGAAAGAAGTGCTCAATTGGATGGAAAGTATCAAGGGATCTACTTCCCCAGCTTGGAAGTTGGGAGAAGCATTTTTGAAGGGGATAACAGGTAATGAACGGGAAGCATTGTCTATGCTGAATAGTTCAGGTATATTTCCTGAAAATACGAGAACACTCGTTCAGCAACTTCGTATTTTGTTTCAGGTAAGAGTAGGGAAAGATGTCGAGTTAGCGTTGAATCGAAATGATCATGCTATACTGATGAACTCGAAACAAGGCAATTATGATCAATTTTTATTCGCAGTAGCCCGTGAATTTGAGTTCCGAAAGAAATTGGATATCGCAGCGGCACTGTTCAGTCAGGTGAATCGATCGGATGAGTATTATTCAGGAGTTACATGGAAATCAAGAACTGGAATAGCAACACTTAGCGATGATTACTATTATCACTGGTTTGATTATTTGGACGCTGAATATAGCCCGGAGGAAGTTCAGACGGTGATTGATTTCGCTCAACTGAAATTTGGAGAAAGCACGGAGTTTGATCATTGGCAACGTGAATACTTGAGAACGGAAATCCCTCATTTATATGATTTATTGGGAACTAAATACATCCGTCAGAATAACATGACGAAAGCACTGGCCGCTTTTCAGAAAGTGCAAGGTGATTTATGGGAGAAATATCCATATACTAACTACCTGAATGCAAATCCATTTCACGCTGACTTTTATTCAGGGCATAAACCGAGCAAATTGGATACGATTGTTTACACGAAGTTGGAATTGGTAAAGCAATATCTAGCGCACAGCGAGAAAGCGAACGACCCAAAAACCAAAGATCGAGCATATTACTATTTCTTAATGGCGAACTGTGAGTTGAATATGAGTCACTACGGAAATTCTTGGATGATGCGTCGTTATTTCTGGACAGGGGCTATGCACTCAAATTATCTGGAAGATGATGATGAGTTTTTCCGCCTCAAACGAGCACAAGAACTGTATCAAACAGCACATGATTTATCCACCGATGAAGGAATAAAAGCGCTTTGCCTGAGAATGAAGGGGAGATGTGAAAAGCATCAATTGGCATTCGACGCGCCAGATTCCTGGGATTTCGATTATGATGAACATGGTGGATATCACAAGTACATCTACTCGAAAAATAAGTCCTACAAGAAATTAAATAATGAGCACTCTGACGATTTTGAAGAACTTATAAGCAATTGCTTCTCGTTTGAGCGATATTTTGCACGATTTGATCCTTAATCAAGGGCAATTTCGTAATCTACGCCCATAAGGTTATCACGTCGAAAACGATAGAAAATCCCTTCTCTGATGCAGTAAAGTTCAGTTTCTGTGATGGCGATGCCATCTGCTTCAAGCAGAATAAGGTTGGCTTCAAAGTCGTCGTATTTGGTATACGTTCCCTTTTCTGGAGAGTATGTGTACATCAGATACCCATTTACTCCAATTAACTCCGATGCGTAGACATTGTGATCCTTTTGGTTGACACAAATCACATTCGTTAGCTTAAATGAGAAGTCTTCTAAAACTTTTGCCGTCCCTATACCAGAAACGAGGAATAATTCTCCATTGATTAACTCAAAGTCGCAGTTTCCATCCGGAGAGTAAGCGAGCCATTCGTCATGGAGCGCTTTTTTATTCTGAATATCATATACGATGTAGCGCATCTCCTCTTGATCGTGTAGAAATTCCAGTTCAATTTGCTCAATCGATTGCAGACCTCCGATTTGAGGTTCTTTAGATGTACTCTCCTTTTTTGTTGGGTAGGTCTCAGAAAGTACATACATGAGTTGTTTGTTATGATCGTAATGAGCAGTTTCCAGTTCCAGCTTAGAGTCTACTTTTGCATAAGAAATCGCTTCAGCAGTATTTAGGTCATACACGTAAATCAATGATTTTTCGTCAATCGTTTGGTAATGAATGAGGTAATCCATTGAGGCGCTGAAATCAAAGGTATATGAATCACCTCCCGGCATCTCTTTAAGGATTTCACCACTTTCAATGGCGCGGCAATACATTTTATCATCAATCTGGAACCAAATTTTCGAACCATCCGTAGATAGTGCAATTTCACCAAAAGAATCGCCTTCAAGATGGGTGGATTGGATGATTTCCATGCTTGCTCTATCGTGAACAGTCAATCGTTTTACTTTTTCGTTCAGTACAACGATGATATTTTCTCCGACACAAATTTTGTTACTTGCGAATGATCCAAAGCTGAAAAGTGCTAATAGAACGGAGAGTAGTATTTGTTTCATGATTAAGATTTTAGCGTCTTGTGAAATTAAACACGCCTAGTTGACTTTTTTAAAGATGGTAACCTTGTTTGAATGTCCGGGTACGATAATTTTCAGATTTCCATCAATATCCTTCGAGAATACAACAGTTTGTCCGTTCATTTCTCCAGTTTTTGTTTGAGGCTCTTGCGAGATACGATCTTGTAGATAACTCGTTTGTTCAAATGTGATCATTTCACCCTTCAAAGGAATCATTTTGTAAACAAACTGGTGCTCTACACCATATCCCCAAGAGACGTTGTGGATATGCCTAATTTCACCGCTTTCGACAATTAGGGAGTCTTCGAACCCTCCAGATTCAAATTTCCCAATGTATTTGCCATCGAAATCAGATGATGTTTGAGCAAGCCCTGCAAACGAGAGAAAGTAAATGAATAAGACGAGTAGTTGATGCAATCCTATATAGTTCATTCGCATAAAGATAAGCAATGAGTCAATTAGTTGTGGGAGTTTAATCTGATCTAACAAGAAAATAACAAATGTTGGTTAGGTTTTGCTTCGTTGTCTGCACTAACTAGTGAATATAATGTTAATAGTAGTTTTTAGGTTCATAATTCAATAATCGTTAAAAGGCACTCAGAGATGGGTGCCTTTTTCACCTTGAGAACCCTACAATTAAACAGATGCACTAATCAAATAGATTTCCATAAATGAATCCGTACATGAACGAAAGATCCCTGATCCATTGGTCGCCGCTAGTGCTTCCCATATGCCCGCTACCAATATCCGTTTTGAATAATAGTTCATTCTGACTGGTATTTGAAGCCCTCAATTTTGCTGCGAACTTGGCAATTTGCCAATTCGGTGTTTGGTAATCGTTTGAACCGCCGATCAACAAAATATTCGGGTAATCCTGTTCAGAAATGTTTTGATATGGTGAGTAATTCTTGATGTAATCATAGTAAGCACCGTCCCGTGGATTTCCGACTTCCTTGTAATGGTCTGTTGTCAAGGGGAGAGTGTCATTCATCATAGTAGTAAGAACGTCCAGGTAAGCATGGTCAAAAATGACAGTATTAAACAATTCAGGTCGTCTATTGATCGCTACTCCAATGACTGTCCCACCTGCACTTTGACCGTATCCGATTAGGTGATCACTATCTGTATATCCCTTTTTGATCAAGTGCTCGGCACACGCAATGTAGTCATCGAAGGTGTTTTCCTTATTGAGTAGTTTTCCGTCATTGTACCATTGGTTCCCCAAAATACATCCTCCTCTGACATGTGCATATGCCACGGTAAAACCATCTTTCATCAATATTAGATCTTTCGCGCTGAATCCTTGCCCCCCAGGATAGGAACCGTATGAACCGTACACGTGTAAAATCAAACCTTTGTGTTTTCGTTTGGGATTAGTCGATTTCGATAGGGTGATCGGAATTTTTGTGCCTCCCTTCACTTTTACCCATATTCGTTCAGTTTTGATCGTTTTAGGGTAATAATCGAGCGTCCGTTTAATCTTTGTTGATTGTTTTTTGTACAGTTTTTCCTGCTGCAGGTTGAAGAGGTAACGGGTAAAAGGAAGTCCAGGACTTGAGATTGAGATCGAAAGGGAATCGTTCCTGCTCCACAATAGGTCAACTTCACAGATTTCAGTAGGAAGTTCAATCTCCTTCCATTTTTTCGAACCTTTCGGCGCATAGCTGATTTCGGTCAATCCATTATGAAACGTATTCAGTACGATGTAGTTTTTCGTGATGATGAAATCCTTGATAAATCGACCTTTCGAGTGAGGAACCAATTCAGTCCATTCGTCTTTTTTGCGGACCAAGAGTCGATTGTTAAGTGCCTTATCATTCGTTAGATTGTAGAGGACACCATCGAATTCTCTCACTTCATTGTATACATCTTGTTTTCGTGGGATGAGTAATTCGAGTTGAGGATTTTCGCCGTCTTTCGACAGGACGTAAATTTCTGATTCATTCCGAGATTGAATGGTAGAGAAAAGGAAGTTTTTACTACTTGAAACTGAGATATCATAGGTGAGGTCCAATTCTGTTCTTAGCAGTGTATTTGTCCGAGTTTGAATATTCCTTTTGTACAAACGATCACTGCGCTTGAGTGAGTTATTTTGTGTGTAATAGAGAATGGAATCATTGAGCCATTCGAAGGAGTAGATTTCAGCAATGCTGTCCTTAGGACGTAAGTCACCTTTGTCGAGAATGATAAGTTGATTGCTTAAGCCTCCATCATTCGTATAACGCACTCCAACTTTACCCTGCGTAAATTTAACTCTGTCAATGAAGCAATTTTCACGTGATAGCTTGAATCGCCCTAGGTCTAAAATAGCTACTCGACTGTTTGATGAGGTGTATTCAAAATACACACGATTTCCAGTTGAATCTTCATCGAGAATGATGTCTCCAGCTTTGAATTTTTCTTCCCTCCGAGTTGTATCTTCCGGATAAAACTGATTCATCGAATTAAAAAACAGTTTTTGAAATTTTCTCGATGCGATCATGTAATTCTCCGCGTAGGATGTCTCATCATCAATGTATTGGTAGAACGAAGTCGATTCCGACGGATTGGAAAACCATTGATAGGGATCGGATACCTTCTCTTGTGGGTAGTGAAACAAGAAATCCTTTTGGGGAGCTTTAGGAGGCAGTAGGTCTTCTTTCTGTTTGAATCGCTGAGAGAATTGTTCAGCTAGACTTTTCTCGCTCGTTAGTTGCTCCAGTACGAAGTTTTGTAGAGACGGATAGTTGGTCGTATCGTGCTCTTTCCAATATTCAGGATGATACGGAACCTCAAAATCGCGTAAACTTGTTTGCCGCGTGTGTTTCCATTCAGTATCCGAAGGTATCTGCTTTACGGAATCAAATAACACATCTGTGATAAACAGCTCTTGCGTGCTTTCATATAGAACACTGTGATCAGCCATTCGCATATTGTATGACCTCAATTGGCTGAGCTTAATTTTGTCCAAGGTCCAAATTTCTTTACGCTTTCGGTAGTTGATTTGAACCCTATAATCAAGCGGTACGAATTGTGTGTAGTAACCGAAATCAACGTTTTTCGCAAGTTGAAATTCCATACGAACAATGGCAAAAGACGTTTGATCAATGTACAACCTCCCAACGTAGATGCTTCGATTCAATTTTTTTCCGTAAGAAATAGACATTTTCTTTCCAGATTCAAGAGGGTAGAAATGAATAACGTAGCACTTGCTTCCATTTACTTTTTCAATTCCCACTTTTTTGTAGGCGTACTTATTGAAGTTTTTCGTGTCGAGAAAATCTGACTGATATTTTGGGTAATCTTTACTGGTAATGCTCAATGGACCACCAACAATCGATCCTCTGTAACCGTATTTACTCCAATTATCAGTCGATCGGGCTTCAATCAACTGAACACGGTCATCTTTTGAATTAAATTGATTCGGAAACCCATTAAATTGACTGTAGTTTAATTCGAACGAATATCGATCGTCGTAATGCCAATCCTTCCAATCTCTGCGCTCGAAAATGCCCTGTGGATATTTGCTGTAATAAAGGTTGACAGTAGCTTCGTTCAGATAGATTGCTCGTTCGTCTTCGGTAAATGTTTCTCTGTAAAACCCTAAAAGATTAACAGCTTTGTTGGAGTAATTTTGTTTGGTATTGCGAAGCGCTTTTCGAACGATTTGTTTAGGTGAAAATGTCTTTTTTGAGGCAACAATTGTTACTTCATTGATGTCCTGAAAAGAGGGAAGTAGCTTGATGTTTAACTGTTGTACGTTATTAATGTTGATGGGAAGATATCGTTTGTCGTACCCGAAATAGGAACAAATCAAAGTGTCGGGGTTTATTGCGTTATCTGATAGTTGAAGTTTCGCATTACCTTCTAGATCGGTGGTCGTCCCAATACCGCTTTTTTTGAGGTAAACAGTTACGTAGGGTAAACGTTCATGTGTAACTGAATCGGAGATGGTGAGATGGAGAGTTTGGGAATGAGTGGTGTTTGAAAAAAGAACAAGGAATAGAAAAGCGAAAAGTTGTTTCATCAGGCAGTTATTTCTTCGTGTTATAACGCAAATGAATGCGGACGTTACAAGCATTTTCCTATGAAATAATCGTTTTTCTTTTCGCACGCCACAGTCTCTGAAAAGTGTTTAATACTCGATTTTCCACAAGTACAATCCATGAGCA
Source organism: Crocinitomicaceae bacterium (assembly GCA_045105095.1). Lineage (GTDB taxonomy): Bacteria > Bacteroidota > Bacteroidia > Flavobacteriales_D > Crocinitomicaceae > UBA4466. The sequence continues at coordinate 7,832 of JBGCDF010000406.1, forward strand.
GGGACCGATGTCGAAGCAGCTTGTCGATCCTTTGCCGCTAAAATGGCTGGAATATCATTGGGTTGTAGTTTTCCTAATCCAACATCGACCAAGGTCCCAACAGTTGCACGCACCATATTTCTCAGAAAACGATCCGCTTCAATTTCAAAATAGAGGGAGTGATCATCTTCCAGTACCCACTTAGCTGATCGAACATCACAGATATTGGTTTTGGCATCCGTATGAAGCTTGGAAAGCGAAGTAAAATCCTGTTTCCCAAGCAGGTGTCTCGCGGCCTCGTTCATGTGTGAGATATCTAGTGATTGATGCACGTACCAACTCGATTCTGATCGAAATGGGTCCTTGTGCGAATGGATGAAATAACGATAGGTACGCGCTGTAGCGCTAAAACGAGCGTGTTGATCATCCGAAACAGGATAGATCTTTGAAATAGCGATCGATTCGGGTAACATTTTGTTGAGTTTCATTACAAAAAGGCCCGTGTCGGCAATTATTGGAATATCAACATGAAGAATGTAGTGATGCGCATGAACGCCCGTATCTGTTCTTCCACACCCTACGACTTTAACGGGGGTATTCGAGTGCAAACGGGTCAACTTCGATTCAATTTCCTCCTGAATAGAATGCGCGTTCGGTTGAATTTGCCAGCCATGAAAATCTGATCCTTTATAGGAAAGCTCGAAGAAGTATCGTTGCATGGACCAAAGATACGATGAACTTAATCAAAAAAAGCTCCCATCAACAATTATTGACTCTGTGTTTCAATAACTGAACGATGGGAGCTAGAACCTACGGTTTAGTTGTGTGATATGATATTATGATAATAAAGTAGGTTTATTCTCGTACGAACCTAGACATGCCGATTGGTTGATTGTTTGCATCTAGCAATTGAACGATGTAGACCCCTTTCGGGAAATCAGCTACCGGAACTTCTGTAATTTGAGTTGTCAAATCAATTCTGACCATTTCACGACCTAACATATCGATGATGTTAGCGCTTGAATTATCTGGTAATTGATCGAATCGTATATTAAGAACGGAGTTTGTTGGATTTGGGTACAGTTGGAATTCACTAAATGAGAGCGCAACTGCACTAGCAGTGCTGTCTAAACTATCGAAAACGGTGACTTGGTAGCATACCGAATCGTCGCATGTCGTTTGCAATGAATCGTTGTAATACGAATAGAGACATATCCAGTACGTTCCTGATGAGGCATATGTATGGCTGGGATTCACAGAGCTTGATGAGTTCCCATCTCCAAACGACCAACTATTCATGTTAGTTCCTGTTGAGGTATTCGTAAGGGTAACGGTATTTCCGGAAGTTGTATAGGTGAAGTCTGCGTTGCACGAAGTACCACCAGTCGAATC
>JBGCDF010000407.1:0-11227 GCA_045105095.1 Crocinitomicaceae bacterium
GTAACTGGCGGAACTACCGCATATGCTTATAACTGGACAGGTCCTACTCCATCTACAGCACCGAACTTATCTTCTGCGCTTGCTGGAAGCTACAACTTAACAGTAACCGATGCGAATAACTGTACATTTTCAAAGGATTTCGTTATTGATCAACCTAATGAAGGATTAGCTACTTCAGACGTGGTTATCGAGCCTGGTTGTTTTGGAGGAACTGATGGTTCAATCGACCTAAGTATTTCTGGAGGGACAACCTCTTATACCTACTTGTGGAATACAGGTGCCACCACTCAGGATGTCACTGGTCTGGGTGCTGGAGTATATGATGTTAACATAACGGATGCTCAAGGATGTACCGCATCTCTTGTATACAACATTTCTCAACCAACCATCCTAGGAGGATCGATAAGTACGACGGATGTTTTATGTAATGGAGACGCAACAGGAAGCTTGGTCTTCTCCCCTTCTGGAGGAACTCCTCCATACACCTATCAATGGTCAAACTCTACCACGCTTTTCTCGGAAAGTGGACCGACACTTAGTGGTGTCGTTGCTGATGATTACAGCGTAACTGTAACTGATAGCCGCGGTTGTCAATTTACAGTACCTGTCACTACAGTGGCTCAACCACCTGCCCTTGCACTTTCTACAGTAATAACCGCTGTAAACTGTAACGGAGGAAATGATGGAGCGATCGATCTTACTGTTTCGGGAGGAACAGGATTAGGAACGTACTCTTTCACATGGACAAATTCCTTAGGAGCGTCATTCGGAACGAGTGAAGATTTAAGTGGTTTGACAGCAGAAACGTACACATGTGTTGTTCAAGATGCAAATAATTGTACAGCTTCAATATCCGCAGATGTAACTGAACCCTTAATCCCAATTACCGTTATCGAAAGCTCAGTTGACGTTTTATGTAAAGGGAATAACACAGGCTCAATTGACTTAACTGTATCTGGAGGAACTCCTGACTACACTTTCACATGGACTTCTGGTCAATCTTCTGAGGATATCTCAAACCTGTTAGCCGGAAGCTATGGTTACACAGTAACCGATTTTAACGGCTGTACGTACAACTCGGTAATTGATATTTTGGAACCAGCAGTAGCTCTAGGTGCAACAGTAGTAATAACGGATGCAAATTGCTTTGGCGAGTCGAACGGAATTATTGATGTATCTCCATTTGGAGGAACCGGAGCATATGCCTTTAGCTGGTCAAACTCTTTGTTCAACTTAAGCGTTACATCTGAAGATCTCGTTGATTTCCCTGCAGATTCATATCGTTTTGAAATTATTGACGATAACGGATGTAGCTACGTTGATACTGTAGATATCAATGAACCGCCGGTTCTAGGGACAAGCATTGCTGGAACGGACATCCTTTGTAATGGAGACAACACAGGAGCCGCTGATTTGACGGTTACTGGTGGTGTTCCGAACTACACATACTCATGGAATACATCGGCGATTACTGAAGACATCAGTTCTTTGGTTGCTGGAGACTACTTCGTGACTGTTACAGATAACAACGGATGTACGATTTCAGATAGCATTACGTTAACCGAACCTCTTGACAGTTTATCTCATACGTTCTCTGTTGAAAATGTATTGTGTAAAGACGGAACGAACGGAGAAATTGACTTAACAGTTGCCGGAGGTACCGCTCCATATACTTACATATGGTCAAATGGAGATACACTTTCGAGCATCATGAACTTGACTGCTGGATTCTATACATTCAATGTAACAGATTTCAATGGGTGTCAGATTTCTGACTCGATCGAAGTAACTGAGCCAGATGCGGTAACATTAAATGAAGTGATTACTCCTGTTTCGTGTAATGGTGGAGCTGATGGTATCATCGACATCTCCCCTATTGGAGGAACAGCACCATACAGCTTCACATGGTACAACTCTAACTTTGCTCTTTCTGCTCAAACAGAGGACTTGGTTGATTTCCCTGCTGAAACCTATCAATTGGAGATTTTGGATTCGAACAATTGTTTCTATGAAATGTTCTTAGAAATCACAGAGCCAGACTCATTGTTGATTGATTTCACATTTAACATCGTTAGTTGTTTTGACGGTTCTGACGGAAACATCAACGTAGACATCACTGGAGGTAATCCTGGTTACACGACGGTTTGGTCGAACGGTGCAACGACGGAAGATTTGTTAAATGTACCGAGTGATATTTACACACTTAACGTAACAGATACGAAAGGATGCGAAAATTCAATTACTGTTGATATCATTCAACCAGATGCAGTTACAATGACATTTGAAGTTGACCCTGTATCGTGTGTCGATGACTCTGACGGTATTGCATATGTTTACCCAGTTGGAGGAAATGGAGGTTACACGTACCTATGGTCGAATGGAGACATTTCTGATGTGAACATTCAACTTTCCAGCCAATTGTACTCAGTTGTTGTAACGGATGTATTAGGATGTACTGGAGTTGATTCAGTGTTTATCGATAGAACTTTAATCGGATGTATTGACCCTGTTGATGCATTCACTCCAAACGGAGATAATTACAACGACACTTGGATCATTGACAACATGGAGCTCTATCCAGAAGCCGATGTTCAGGTTTTCAATAAGTGGGGAACACGCGTCTATCACAGCGTAGGCCTCTACGAACCTTGGAATGGAAGGTCACACGGAGCTGATTCACCAGCTGCATTATATTACTGGGTCATTAATTTGAACGTCCCAGATAGAGAAACGTTAAAAGGAACAATTACAATCATAAGATAACTCAAGATGAAAAAGTATTTATTCATATTATTTGTTGGATTCTCAGGAATCACCTCTGCACAGCAAATTGCACTCAATTCACAATATCTGTTTAATCATACATTGGTGAACCCAGGCGCTACTGGTGCGAAAGACTATATCCCTGTTCAATTGAGTTTCAGAAAGCAATGGGTCAATTTCCCTGGCTCTCCTACCACTCAATCTTTGTCTAGTCATTCTATGTTGAAAGACGGTTTCGCCATTGGTGGACTTCTTTTCAACGATGTAGCAGGACCGAGTAGAAGAACAGGTTTCAATTTCAATACTGCTTACCACTTGGAATTGGATAATAGAAGAGATCACCAATTAGGGTTTGGACTCGGTGTGTCTCTTACTCAACATTCAATTGATGTTGATCAATTGACGACGTACCTACCAGAAGATCCTGCTGTGCTTCGTGGATTCAATAATCAATTGGTTCCAGACGCGAACTTCGGTGTTTTCTATCACTACAAAGATCAAGGATACGTTGGTCTGTCAGCGCATAACTTAGTTGAGTTGAAAAGAGATTTGTATGATTTCCAAGTGCCTTTTGTGAACCCATTAGAGAGAACATACTACCTATTGGCAGGATACAACTTTGTATTGGATAGAAAGTGGATGCTTAAGGCATCTACCCTAGCGCAAATGATTGAAACAACAAACTTCCAAGTGGATGTTTCTGCTGTTGCAGAATTCAAAAAAGTATTCTGGTTCGGAGCTTCTTACAGACATAAAGATGCTGTTGTAGCGATGATTGGAGGTCAAGTTGGACCAATGCGTTTCGGATATTCTTACGATTACACCTTGTCAGATATCGGAGATTACTCATCTGGGTCCCACGAAGTCTTTGTCGAGTACCAAATCTTTACTGGTAGTGGATCAAGAACTCCATGGTTGAAAAGAAACAGAATCTACTCTCCTAAAATGAGATAAACAAAGCTAGAACCTACGAATGAAAACTCTCATTTTTCTACTCTCCATTTGCGTTTCTGGTGGACTCTGGAGCCAATCTTTGCGCGAAGCGAATCGCCTATTCAATAAATACGAATATGCCCGTGCTGCAGCTATGTACGAGGAAGTTGGCAAGACTGAATATTTATCACTTGACGAGTACAAGAACTTAGCTTACAGTTACTACATTACTGGAAGTTATGAAAAGTGTGTTCCTGTCTCTGATTCCATCCTCAAAACATCAGATGTTGAACCGTTCTTCCATTATTTGAATGGAGAGGCTCACTTCGGAGCGGGTCATTATGATCAAGCCAAGGCAGCCTACGAACAATATGCTAAGTTAGATAATGAGTTTTACGTGGATAACAAAATCAAGTCCTGCGACTTGGTCAAGAACGAAGTTCCTACTCCACTAATTGAAAACAAATTGGGAGTTGGCAATAACTCAAAAGCCAACATGACTGGTGAGGACTATATCGACTACGGAAGCATTGAGTTTATCGAAGTTGGACAAGATAGTTCTGGTACCTTCGTTGAATCTTCAAAAATTGATGATGCAGAACTTGTTTTGGCAAGGCCATTCATCCGCATGAAAGGTGGAGATCGACAAATTATTACACTAGGAGATGAGTTCCGAGATGCCGCGATTACTTCCTTTACATTGAATGAACAGACTTCAGATGTATGGGTTACTGTTTCTCGCCCGCTTTCACTAGAACAGATTGATAAAGTACCACACTTGTATCAAGGTAAATTTGACAAGGCGACACAGACAATCAACGAATTAACAACATGGAAGTACTCCGGATACGAAGATTCTTCAGCGTGCGCGCATGCCACATTGAACGCAGATGGTGATCAACTCATTTTCTCTAAAATCGGAGAATCTACGCAAGGAGCAGATTTGTACATGAGTTCGCTTTACAGCGGAGAATGGAGTACTCCTACTCCCCTATCTTATTTAAACTCTCGAGAAAATGAAATGTATCCACTTTTTCTAGGAGATAGCCTTTTTAGTTTCGCTTCTGATGGGCATCCCGGTTTCGGAGGATTGGATATCTATACGGTTCCTATCGTCAATAATGAGTTTGGTGATATGAAACACATTTCCTCTCCTGTGAATGGATCAATGGATGATTTCAATTTCGTGTTCGAGTCAGATAGCTCTGCTCGTTATACATCAAACAGACTCGGTGGACTTGGTGACGATGACATTTACAACATCATCTACCGAGTTGAGCGCGAAGTTGTGGAACCTGTACCAGATTCGACAGAATTCTTTGCATTCGTTAAATCGTTTAACGCACCTATCTTCTATTTCGAATTCGACAAGTACAATTTGTCTGATAGTGTGGATAAGATTAATCAATTGGTAGAGTTCCTGGCGAACAACTCGAAAAGTAGTATCCTGATTGAAGGGCACACGGATCGACGTGGAACAAAGGATTACAACGCAAAGTTGAGTAAGCAAAGAGCAGAAGCTTTGAAAGAGGCGCTCATTCGAAAAGGAATTAAGGCAGATCAAATTGAAACAACAGGTTTGGGTAGTACTGATCCTCAGAACAAATGTGATTGGTGTTCAGTTAAGATGCATGCTGAGAACAGATACGCGAGAATTAAATTGCGTGCGAAGTAGTAATTTGGTTGATTAGTTGTAATAAACGATCTTCCACTCACCCCATACTTTCATTCTTTTTTTTCTTTTGAATGTCATTTGTGGTGATCTATCTATCCCCGGAGCTTTCATTTGTAATGAATTTAACCTTCTGACCTTTTTAATCTTTCCTGTTTCAGCATCTATCCTAGTTAATATGTTTTTACTGACAGGCATATTACCCTCGGTATAACCAACGTATTTAGAATACATTACGCACCATTCATTTGAATCTAATACGGTAGATGTTAAACGGTATCCATCGCGCTGCTTCGCGATTGTTCTTGCTTCATCAATTGAAATATAATTAGGCTTTTCTTGGTTACCTATTTGCCCAAACACTGAGCTTGATGTCAATAGGATTAGTGTAAGAAGCAAAATTCTCATGAGTCTTTTAGCATAAGATGCGCATATGAGAAGAATTCCATAACATGTATTTCGCGGCGAACGGTTTCGAACAGCTAACATCTGAATTTTTACAACATTAAATGCTAACAGTTCTTTCAATTAACTGAACACAGTCCTACATCACTATTCGTAAAGTACGTTGTCAGTTACTGTATTTTTTCGTTACTTACTGGTCTAATGTTTTTGTATAAAATGCATCACTTTCGAATTTTCGTCATAATCGCTTTGCTTTTTAGCTTAGGTTCTTGTTCGGTTCATCGTTCATTCTCGAAAAGAAAGCATCTCCCTGGTAAATTCTGGAATAGTTCAGGTTCAAAACGTAGTAGTAATCGCACCAAAGTCCCAGCTGTACTCAAAGCAAATGACTTTTTAAAAAATCGGGAGACTGTTTTAGTTGAAGAATTAAAAGACGCAGCGCATACAGCTGTTTTGGATACTTTAAAGCCAGTTTCGGCCTCTAGAATGGAACCTCTTGGGAACGATCATAACACACTCATCTCTATTCCACAAGATGAGCGAAATTTACACTTTCTAGAAGAAGAAGCGGAGGCATCGATAAGTAATGTTGTTCCAGAGTCCAATCATCAGCTTAAGAAACCGAATTTCTTTAGAGCACTTGCTTTTGTTCTAATCGGTGCTTTGGTGCTCGGTATTCTCTTTACTATTGGTGGAATCACATGCGTTACGCTAGCGTTTCTATATGGAATATCTAACTATGGCTGGTTGCTTATACTGGGTATTATTTTCAGCGCTATTGGGGCATTCCTACTCTACTTTGTGCTTACCTAGATTAATTGATATAGATGATCGGGTTAGAGCGTAATTTTCCTGCTTCTATAATGTCGTGAGTTTTTAAGAATAGAACATTTGAGGAAAGGCCTACTTCTTCATTTTCATTACTCCAACGACCTCCTTGGCTCCCATAAACTTTTGTCCTTTGGAATTTTTGGCAATGAAATACAACAATGCTTCGCACTGCCTTCCGCTTAGATAATCAGATTTAGCAAGCCAATTATCCATGTCTGCGTACTTCTTGCCTAATTGAATCATTCCATCTTCGGAACCATACCATTTTTTAAACTCTTCTTGATTAAACGGTCGATCATATATTGATGTAAGCACCCATTCCTCGTTTTCCCAGAAATACGCTCCAAATTCTACTACTTCCAAATCTTCATTTATGGATTCTACCGAGGTCGTGAATTTCATTTGATACTTCCCTCTTTTCTCAGGGTCTTTAGTGTTAATCGTGGCAAATACTGTGTCTGTCGAATGCTCCACCTTCAATCCAGTTTCGATATTTTGAAGCTTTTCAGGCCAAGGCTTATCTGCAACATTTTGTGAACTTGTGCAGCTCGCTAAAAAAAGTGCGAGGCCAAAGGCTAATCGAATCATGTTTGTCATTGTTTATGGATATTAGAATGCGATTTCATGTAGTTTCTCGAAGATAAGGATTGAATTATTAAGACTAGAATGTTTCACGAAGCGAAAACCCGCATAATGTGTTAAAAACATTTTCTAATTAATTTATCGTTCTTCAGTAAATCTTGAACTAAAGACTTTAGCTTGCTGCAACCAAATAGATCAAGCAGAAAATCCCGTCAAATACTGTTATAGAGCATATGCAATAGGAAATGAATTTTTCTCTGGCAGAAACAGCCTGTTTACCAAGTACTACACCAATAAAACTAAGAATTGTCAAAGCTCCAATCAAAGCTATTTTTGGATTTGGCGAGAGATAGAATATTACCGCAATCACTATCGAAATAAAAGCTCCTAAATAAAATGGTCGATTTAATTTTTCCTCTGACGACCATGCAGAAAGCAATATACCGATGGATAGAACGAATAGGATACCGTATGCGATTAACTCAAGGAGTAATAGTCCAACTCCTGCATAATAAAGCAACATTTTTTATCGGTTTTGGTTTTCATTGTTTATAACTCGCACATGCACTCAACACAACCAACCCACAAAGGAAAAACACCAAGAAGATCAAGTGACTACTTCCCCATCCCAACCGAAGGATCATCCACATCCTGCATAAGCGTATATCCAGCCGGAATACCTTCATAGAAAAGTTCTTCCTTGTTCTCTAATTCGAACTCAATGTTCGAGGCTGTAAAGTGCATCATCACTCCTTCAGAAACCGTATAGAATTCAAGTGGAAAACCAGGAATGAGCGCGTTAGAAATTTGCTGACCACTGATGTCTACGTCAATTTCTTCCGTATACCAGTAGGTCGATTGCATGCCATCTACCGTTAGAATCGCCTTTTTACATTCGTACTGAAGAATGGTTTTCGTTTCATCTACCAACTCAACAGAGTTTTCAGATTCCTCTTCACTAACCGCTGGATCAACTGTTACGGTTCTTGTTGCCAATTTCCCAATCGCGCCGCTCATCAGACTAATCGTACGATTTGTTTTCATGTTAACAACAGCTGAAAGCTTGTACATCGTTCCCATTTCGAAATCAACGCGCGAAAAATCTTGTGAAAAGAAGATTTCCATTTTACTGTTTCTCAAAAGTCCTGCCTGCTGCCGTGCATGCAAGGAAGTATCGACGGCCTGAACATCTATATTGTACTGAAGATAACCTTCTTCTTCCTGACTGAAGCCTGTAAGAATCGAAACGCTAAAAACGAGAAATAATGCAATCTTTTTCATAGAAACAAATATAAGCAATTAATGGACCAAACTCGGCAGCACTAAGGTATTCGACGCTTTAGAAGGGTGTCTATCTCTGTGATGATCAGTTCTTCACCCGTTTGATCTTTCCTGATGAATGAATCTCGTAAATACGCTTACGCTTCAATCGCTTGTACTGAGACCTTGTTCCATCTATCCAATTGACAGTAACTTTTTGCAACTTTCGTCCTTTTCCGAGTCCATAATACATGATTCTCGACGACTGCGATGAAAGGCCACTCGCAGCATCGACCTCTGTCAACATTTTTCTATCGCCTTGCTGAAAAAGGACACTACATCCAAAACAATCACGATTGATACCATCGGCACCAACTAATTTAATTCCCACCCAATTCTGCGCCTTACTTGTATTCTCGTAAAGTTTGATTTTTTGATCTCGTTTAGCGAAAACACTCCATGGTAACTTGACGATGGAAGAAATAATGTCAAGATCGCCGTCATGGTCGTAATCGAAAATAACAGCCCCTCTGTGCGATAAAATGTCTCCCACTCCACTTTCTCGCGTCACATCCGTGAAATTTCCTTCCTCATTGAGGAAAAACTTATTCGCATCACTCAATGCAGCTTTTGGAACTAAAGTCATTACGTTTCCTTTGGAAATGTATACATCCAGATCACCATCGAAGTCGACATCAAAGAACAATCCGCTCCAACTAGTTCCCAGAACTGAATCATAAGCATAGGTATTATCCAGATTCAATTCCTTTGCGACTTCCGCGAATCGGTTTTGATTGTTTTGAAACAGACAATTTCTTCCGATGTTCGTGATGTAATAATCCAAGTCTCCGTCCTCGTCATAATCGCCTTGACCAATCCCCATTCCGTACATTTCTCGCTCGAATCCGAACTCAGCACTTACATCAGAGAAGGTTTTCTTCGGGTATTCGTTGCGGAAGAGTCTGTTTCCATAGCCCGTCCACTCACCAAAATCGTTCAACAGCATTAGGTCCATATCTCCGTCTTGATCAAAGTCAGTGAAACTGGCGGAAAGTCCGCAACCTCCGTCGTTTACTGAATAATCTTGAGCGAGTTCGTGGAAAGACATTGCGCCATCGCTAATGAGCAGTTTGTTTTCGTAACATGTTGGATCATACCCAATTTCTACTCCAGCCGAATCGTATTTTGCTCCCATGGAAGAGACATAATTGGTTAGATAAATATCTACGAACCCATCCTTGTTCACATCTCCCAAGCAAGCCGAAGAAAAATTACCAGGTTCCAACACATTTTCGAGTGAAATCAGCTCAAAACGTTTCCCCTCGATGTTCTTCAAAATTGCTGGTGACTTCTTATCTCCACGGCTCATTCCCGTTCCGTAGTTCGCGACAAAGAAATCTTGGAATCCATCGTTGTTGAAATCTGCGCAAAACGCTCCTTGGATGAAATAACCTTTCAAATCATCTAACCCGAAATCGCGTGTAGCATCCGAGAATTTACCACGATTATTCAGCCACAGTTTGGAATCAAAAACGCCTCCTGATTGGAAGAAATCTTCCCAGCCGTCATTATTTACATCGATGACCATTAGGCCTCCTCCCACCATTTGAAAATCGTTTCCGGGATAAATATAGTCGAGGCCAACTTCATTGCTCACTTCTTTGAACATTTGGGCGTGAACCTTATCTAGAGAGAAGATCAGCGTAAAAAAAACTACTGTATGAAGGACTCGGAGCATCACTTTCTGCAGTTTAAGGTGTTCGAAACGAATCGACCAATTTTCCTTCCGAAAGAAAGACTAAGATCTAATGTTTCCTTGAAATGAATCCCACCATACAACCGTGAAATAGAAATCTCTTCAGACATTTCGGTCAAAGACGAATACCTTCGAGGTGAACCGTCAATATCTGTTCGACCTACGTGCGTCGAATCTATGATTTCAATTTCATCACCAAAAACAGACTTCATGACTTCCGTCGCCGCCCCTGATTGGAAAGAGTGGCCTGAAGGAAACTCTGGAAACGGAGGACTTGCGATGCGCGTGTTGAATTGCGGATCAATGTAGCGCTGTATATACGATATTGGACGAATGAGATTATAGGTGTATTTCAGTTTAAATGCTTCAATGAATGCTTCGTTTACCGCAACTCCCAGTTTCACATACAATTCTAAGGACTTATCTAATGGCACGTTTTCCTTTTTAGTCAACTGCATCGCCATGGTAAAGAAGTGTCCACTTGGAGTGCCTGAATACCCCGCACCATCATCCCAATACTCGGCAATTGCTTCATATTTAGGATCTGTGAGTTTAGAGTTTTCCAGTACCAGTAATGCTTCTTTGTACATGAACGAGCTACTATCAATGGAGAACTCAAATACTTTGCAATCAGCCGTTTCAGCAGCACTTCCTTTTAAAAAGGGTCTGTTGTTTCCCCAATAAGGCAACAAAGAAGGCAAATATCCGGGCGTTGTTTTCGTCCATTTGGAAATTCCCTTAGGCGGGGCAAAAGACTCAGGGTAATTGTCCTCAAATGACTTATCTCCCCCATCGGTTTTCGACCATTCAATAATTTCCTGAGCGATCAGTTTTCCATATTCGATAGATTTTCTTTTGATGAAACAACTACGGTATCGCTTACAAATCGAATCGTTTATTTCCTCAATTCGCTCTTGATTGGCAGGTGGCATCCCACGGTAGAAATAGCAGAGCATCTCATAATCAACACTGTTCGAAACCAATTGCCAGTTTAACTTCTCCTTGTTATCCGTCCAGGTTTGTCG
>JBGCDF010000408.1:0-19117 GCA_045105095.1 Crocinitomicaceae bacterium
GTTGTTTTCTCGAAAGTCACTTTTGCGATCATGTCTCCTCCTCCTTGATAGGGCGGCATTTGATCCAAGATTTCCTTTTTTCCGTATAAAATTCCAACACCCGTAGGACCGAACACTTTATGTGCGGAGAAAGCGAAGAAATCACAGTTGAGCGCCTGAACATCCACTTGAATGTGCTGAACGCTTTGCGCTCCGTCAAGGAGAACATATGCACCTGAAGCATGCGCTTTTTCGATGATTTCTTCAACTGGATTAATAGTCCCAAGTGTATTCGAAATGTGCGTTACCGCTACGAGTTTCGTCTTTGATGTGAGTAAATCATCAAAGGCAGCCATGTTCAACTCACCAGCGACATTGATCGGAATTACCTTTAACGTTAACCCTTTGCGTTCACACAACATCTGCCATGGAACGATATTCGAGTGGTGCTCCATAGCTGAGATGATGATCTCGTCTCCTTTGGAAAACAACTCTCCTAGACTACTCGCCACAAGATTAATGGAATCTGTTGTCCCTTTAGTGAAAAGTACCTCTTCAGACAAAGGCGCGTTAATATACTTCTGAATGATTGCTCGAGCGTCTTCGTATTGTGTTGTCGCAAGTTGACTCAAATAATGAACACCTCGGTGAATATTTGCATTATTCTCGGAGTAATATTCAGTAATTGCATCAATAACGACTTGCGGTTTTTGAGAAGTCGCACCGTTATCAAAGTAAATCAAATCCTTACCATTCACTTGTTGATGAAGCGTTGGAAAGTCTTTTCTGATGCGATCTACGTCGAAGGGAATCGTAATACCGTCTGTTATCATACTGCAAAGATACGAAAACCCTTTATTTGGAACGATTCTAAGTAGGTAATTTGAGTTACATAGTTTTCTTCTTCAATTTCAAGCTGTAATTGGTGCGCTTAGAAATAGAAAAAGGTGCTCATACCGAGCTATCAGTATTGGCACCTTTCCTTATTTAAACACGAAATATGCTACCTATTTCACTGCTTTTCCATTTTTCGTTCGCCCTGAACGCTTTTTGTTGCAGGCGTTTTCGAATTCCGTTTTATCAATGCTTCCGTCTGAATTTGCGTCCAGTTTTTTGAACTTATCTTCTGGATTAGCCTGTGCACGTTTAGCTTGTTTCTCCGCACGTTTAGTCTCAGCCGCTTCTCTTTGAGAGTCATATTCTTCTCTGGTCACGTTACCGTCGCCATCCTCATCCATTTTTTTGAAGAATTTTCCGCTGTCTTTTTGAGGTCTGTCTGGATGTTTTTCGGCTTGCGCTTGTTTAACTTGATCGAATTCTGCTTTGTCAATTTTTCCGTCCGAGTTCGCATCTAATTTCTCAAATTTTTTGCTTCCGTCCTTAGATTGGTGCTTCGCATGTCTTTCTGAGCGCTTTTCGTCAGATGCTTCTTTCGCAGCGATGAATTCCTTCAAAGTGACTTGATCATCCGCGTTGGCGTCAAGTTTCGCAAATTTGTTTTCACATTTTTGCTTTTTGTTTGTTTCTCTATCCTGGGCGCTCGCCGTTGTGATTGTTAATAATCCTAATGCAACGAGTCCGATTTTTAAATTTTTCATGGTCTTAATTTTCTAGTTAATCATTTTACTTACACTCCTTAGATGACTAGGACCAGGAAAGGTTTAATTCAGGAACTGTGTTTTTTGAAATAAATGAGAAATTCTTTGTTTCCATCACCTCCAAGTATCGGAGAATCAATGAGATCAATAAATGTTAAATTATTCAGCTTTCCAAGACGTTTGATGTTCTCAATCACTTTTGGATAGAGTTTCTTGTCTTTTACGATGCCGCCTTTTCCGATATTTTTCTTCCCAACTTCGAATTGAGGTTTGACCAAGGCAACAACAAAGGCTTCCGGTTTCAAAAATGAATGAATGAAGGGAAATATTTTTTCCAAAGAAATAAATGAGACATCAATAACGCAACCGTCGTTTAGGTCGGTAATGAGTTTTGGCGTCAATTCACGAACATGTGTTTGCTCTAGGTTCACGGTACGATCATCGGATTCGATGCGTTCATGAAGTTGTTTCGTTCCGACATCTACGCAAAAGACTTTCGTTGCTCCTTTGGAAAGCAGCACTTCGGTAAAACCTCCGGTTGATGCACCAATGTCCATAAAAGTGCCTCCTTCGATAGTAGGTTTCCATTGATCAATCGCTGCGAGAAGCTTGATTGCTCCTCGGGACACCCACGGAATTTCTTCAGCTAACATCTCAATGTTGCAGTCGAGTGGAAAACGCTTTCCTGTTTTTGTAACGAGCTTACCATTTACCAAAACACCCGTTTCCCGAATGATTTTTTCTGCTCGAACCCTTGTGGTTACTAGTTTGCGTTGTATTAAGATTTTATCAAGACGTTCTTCCTCCATGCCGCAAAGATAGCTGAATCCGTTTTGATTTTTACACCTTCAAATACCTTCGTAGTGTATCAAGTCTTTCAGTCTCGAATTTTTCAATATTTAAATTGAAGGTGTCATCTAGCGAGTAACAACTATATTTGCATTTTTATTTCGAAATTGTGAGTACAGTTTATATAACAAGAAGAGAGACGTTCAACGCTGCACACAAGCTGTGGAGAGAGGATTGGTCGGAAGAAAAAAATCAAGAGGTTTTTGGTAAATGCAGTAATCGTAACTGGCACGGACATAATTTTACAATTTATGTAACGGTCAAAGGAGCACCAAGTCCAGAAACAGGTTTTGTAATAAATTTGAAAGATCTCAGTCAAATCATTAAAGACGAGGTTATCGAACCATTGGATCATAGAAATTTGAATCTGGATGTTCCGTTTCTAAAAGGAGTGTTAGCGTCGACAGAAAATGTGGTCATTGCAGTGTGGGATCGAATGAAAGAACCAATAGCGAAAGCTGGAGGTGAGCTCTGTAAGATCAAGTTGGTCGAGACGGAAAACAACTTTGTTGAGTATTACGGTGGAAACGAACCGTTTTAATCGAACAAAAACTGATTAAGGAGTCAATTATGGCAAGTGAATTTAAGTACAATGATCAACTGACGGAGAACTTGAAAGAGCACTACGAACAGGTGATCAAAGGAATTGGTGAGGACCCTAATCGTGAAGGATTGCTAAAAACACCAGAGCGCGTAGCAAAGGCGATGCAATTTTTAACGAAGGGATATGACCAAAATCCAGATGAAATCATCGAACAAGCAATTTTCCATGAGGAGTACTCGGAGATGGTCATTGTAAAAGATATCGAACTGTATTCGCTATGTGAACACCACATGTTACCGTTTTTTGGAAAAGCACATGTTGCGTACATTCCTGACGGTAAAATTGTAGGGTTGAGCAAAATTCCTCGTGTGGTAGATGCCTACGCCAGAAGATTGCAAGTACAGGAACGTTTAACGATTGAAGTTCGGGACTGTATTCAGCGAACGCTTAATCCGAAAGGAGTGGCAGTTGTCATCGAAGCGAATCATATGTGTATGCAAATGCGTGGGGTTCAGAAACAGAATTCATCAACAACCTCAAGTGCGTTCACAGGATTGTTCATGACCAATGATTCAACGAGGAAAGAATTTATTAACTTAGTACAAGCAAAATTACATTAAGATGAATCAAATTTTAGATCAAGATCAAAGCTTCTCTCAAGAACTGAGCAGAGACTTTTTTAAGAGCGTATACTCATACATGTTCGGAGCCTTAGCGGTTTCTGGAATAATTGCTTACATGGCAGGAACTCCTGAGTTCGTGATGACATACCTGTATAGCGCACAAGGCACACCGACAATCTTATATTGGATCGTATTGTTTGCTCCAGTTGGATTGGCACTGTTGATCCAAATGGCGTATAGACGACTACCGATGGGAGTACTCTTACTGGCATTTCTGGCTTATTCTGTTCTGATGGGACTTACTTTCAGCGTTGTGCTGTTAGTCTATTCGGGTCAATCTATCGCAGTTACGTTCTTCGTCACGGCTGGAGCTTTTGGAGCAATGGCAGTCCTTGGATACACTACGAAAACAGATTTAACGAAAATGGGTAGCCTGCTTTACATGGCATTCATTGGTATTTTCATTGCTGGAATTGTCAATGTATTTGTCGGAAGTAGCGCATTGGATTTCATTATCTCCGTGATTGGAGTATTCGTGTTTACTGGGTTGACAGCATTTTACATGCAGAAATTGAAAGGAGCATCTCAAGATGTTTCGTTAACTGGAATTGAGCGTAATAAGTTAGCACTTGTAGGAGGATTGATCCTCTACATTATGTTTGTGAACTTATTTATGTCGCTTCTTCGTTTGTTAGGGAACGACTAAGAATCTTATTGAGAAATGAGTGAAATGCAGGTCAGTTTGATCTGCATTTTTTTATGTCCCTAGCATCGAAGACTAACATTTTTTAACAGCACCGAAGAGATGATTTCGTTCGATATGAGTAATTTAATCTTGTTAAAAAACTAGAAAAAAATGTTTGGAGGAGGAATGGGCGTGTATTGGCCCTTGATGATAGCAGGTGGAGTGTTTATGCTGATCGGTTGGCTGGTCAGTTCGAAGCTCAAAAGAACTTTTGCAAAGTACAGTAAGGTACCATCACAGCGCGGGTTGACAGGTCGTGAAATTGCCGAACAGATGTTGAAGCACTACGGAATTCATGACGTAAAGGTGATTTCGGTTCAAGGTCGGTTGACGGATCATTACAATCCGATGAATAAAACAGTGAATTTATCAGAGGCAGTTTATAACCAACAGAATGCGGCAGCCGCGGCTGTTGCTGCTCACGAAGTCGGGCATGCAGTTCAACACGCAACAGCATACAAATGGTTGAATTTGCGATCGAAACTAGTTCCGATACAGAATGTTTCCGGTCGAATTCTGCAAATCGTGATGTTTGTCCTGATGATTGGTGGAGCAACTTTGTTTTCAGCGTTTCCAGTAGACATCGTATTGTGGATCATGGTTGCGGCGTACGGTGCTATGGCCTTGTTTGCAGTTGTAACGTTGCCAGTGGAGTTCGATGCATCCAAGAGGGCTCTTGACTGGATCAAAGACAGCGGGACAGCAACTGTTGGAGAATATGAAATGTCAAAGGATGCACTTAAGTGGGCGGCGATGACTTATGTGGTAGCAGCGCTGGCAGCGATTACATCACTCGTAATTGTTTTAGTGCAACTGCTTGGACGAAGGAATTAATTAAGATTTTTTTTCAAAAACGTCATTCGGTTAACATGAATGGCGTTTTTTTGTTCCCTAATCGGATTTCAGCAGAATTTTTTTTACCTTTTAAAAAAACAAAAACATCATTCCTGATAATTTCTTTGAAAGCTCAACAGCAGCAGTAGGAACGATCGTAACAATAGTATTGTTAGGAGTAGTATTTGGAATCGTTTTCTTCGGATAAAAGATTTCAATTTTAAGAGATTTATCCTGTCATTCCTTTTTGGAAAGATGGGATTTTTTTTTATTCCTTCGCTGAAACTCAAGTGCAAGCGTAGCTTGAACTAAAATCATATTGATGCCCTTTAATTCCATTTTCGCCTGGATGATGAAGAAGCGAATCCACCAAATTGATTTGTTTCGAAAGTACCCTATTGAGGTACAGCACGAGCTATTTGAGCGTCACTTAGAAGCCGGCAAGCAAACCGCTTATGGCGTAGAGCATAATTTTGATTCAATTCATACCTACGAAGAGTACAAATCCATTGTTCCATTAATGGAATATGAAGATTTCAAACCGTGGATCGATCGTTTGATGACGGGCGAACAGCGTTTGTTGTGGCCCACAGAGACGAAGTGGTTCGCAAAATCTTCAGGCACGACAAGTAGTCGCAGTAAGCTAATCCCAGTTACGAAAGAATCTCTGGAAGGATGCCATTATAAAGGAGGGAAAGATCTTTTGGCAATGTACTATGATAGTCATCCGAAGAGAAAATTGTATAAAGGGAAGCACCTGATCATCGGAGGAAGTGCCGAGATTAATCATTTAAGTGCGGATTCGTATTTCGGGGATTTATCTGCAATCATTGTCAAGAATTTACCCTGGTGGTGCGAAATTCGCAGAACACCTGCTAGGGAAATCGCTTTGATGTCAGAATGGACGGAGAAGATTGAGAAAATGGCTCATTCTACGATCAAAGAAGACGTTTATATTATCGCTGGGGTACCCAGTTGGACGATGGTACTTGCTAACCGAGTGCTGGAAATAACAGGGAAATCAAACTTAAAAGAGGTTTGGCCCAATTTGGAATTGTTCATGCACGGCGGAGTAAGCTTCGAACCGTACCGAGATCATTTCAAAAAGTTAATTCCCGACCCATCGATGAATTACGTCGAAACCTATAATGCTTCTGAAGGATTTTTTGGGATTCAGGACCAAGTTAATTCCGATGAAATGCTGCTCATGCTGGATTACGGAAATTTCTTCGAGTTCATTCCAATGAGTGATTATGAGGGAACTGAATCTGCCAAGGTTATCTCCATTTCTGATGTGAAGCTGGATACGAATTATGCCGTGGTGATTTCAACAAATGCGGGATTGTGGCGTTATATCCTTGGAGACACGATCAAATTTACCTCTTTAAGTCCTTTTCGATTTAAAATTACAGGGCGTACGAAGAGCTATATCAACACCTTTGGTGAAGAAGTAATTGAAGAGAATGCCACGGCAGCAATCGCAGAAGCAAGTAGAAAGACAAACGCAGTTGTTCGTGAATTTACGGCATGTCCGATCTACATGAGTAATTCGGATCTGGGAGCGCATGAATGGTGTATTGAATTTGTGAAATTTCCCGATGAGATGGAACGATTTGTCATGATTTTAGATGAGAAATTACGATCGGTAAATTCGGATTATGACGCAAAGCGATACAACAATCTAGTATTGCAAGAACCGAAGATACATGCTGTGCAAAAAGGAACCTTTGATAGTTGGTTGCAATCCATTGGGAAATTAGGTGGGCAGAATAAAGTACCGCGATTGTCAAATAACCGTGTTATCTTGGAACAGATATTGCAATTGACACAGCAAAGTGATTCAGTGAAATCATAATTGAAATGAAAAATGTTTTTTATCTAGTAATGATCTTGTGTGCATTCGGGGCGTCCGCTCAGGATTCAACAGGTGTTCGTTTGATTGAAAAATCGAAAATCGAACTAGATTCTACTGCCTACTGGAACATGGATGTGATAGGAAATCATTTGGTTTCTTTAAACGGAACGATTTCTAAAATTGACACTTCTGGCAAAACTCGATACACGCAAAGCATAAGATCATACGGAGAAACAGCAGGACTAGTGAGTATCAATGCGATGAAGCTAGTGCATTTTTCAGAAGAACAACAGACTTTGTGCTTTTTGGATAACACCCTGAGTTCGACAGAAGATTGCATTGAATTGGCATTAGTAGAAGAAGAAATCGTCAATGCAACATTAATTAGCGCTTCAGGTCAACCTGATAAAGTATGGGTCATGGATCAGTTGAACTCTACCTTATATCAACTTCCGATCATCGGAAACGATCCAACGCGTCAAGTAGGAAACTTAAGTGGCTTACTCAATTTTGGTTCAGTAAAGCAAATCAAAGAAGCGAGCAATAAACTGTTTCTATTAACAAGTGAAGGGATTTTTATTCTCGATATTTACGGTTCTCTGATTGATGTAATTCGTAACACCAACATTGAGTACTTCGATGCCAATGAATCCAATCTATATGTTCTAAGCAAGGGTAAATTGGAGATTCGGCATCATCGAACGGGTGCAACAACTGCCATAAAGCTTCCTGTTTCAGACGTTTTTCAGGTAAAAGTTGTGAATGGTGCATTGTTCGCAAGAACTCCAAAAAATGTTCATAAGTTTGAGCTTCAAATGCTCGATTAATCCTTGTCCGTTGACGCAAAGTTCTTAATTTAGTCAGTCGGTTCTGTATCCTACCAGAATCGGGAACTATTAGAATAATCAACACAAAAATCGCGCATATGCATGTTGCAATAGCAGGAAACATCGGAGCTGGAAAAACAACTTTAACTAAGTTACTTGCCAAACATTACGGGTGGATAACTCACTTTGAAGACGTAGAACAGAATCCATATTTGAACGATTTTTACGAAGACATGCAGCGTTGGTCATTCAACTTGCAGATTTACTACTTGAATAGTCGTTTTACGCAAGTTCAGGAGATTCAGCAATCGAAGGAAACGGTTATTCAGGATCGAACAATTTATGAAGACGCCTTCATTTTCGCTCCGAATCTTCACTCAATGGGATTGATGACGACGCGTGATTTTGAGAATTACTTTTCTCTGTTCAATTTGATGGATTCATTTGTTTCGTCTCCAGATTTGTTGATTTATCTGCGCGCAAGCGTTCCAACCTTGGTAAACCAAATCCAGAGCAGAGGGCGTGATTACGAAGAAAGTATCCGTCTGGATTACCTGAAGCGTTTGAACGAACGATACGAAGCATGGATTTCTACTTACGATAAGGGGAAATTGTTGATCATCGATGTTGACAACAACAATTTCATGGAAAATCAAGAAGATCTCGGAAAGATCATTAACATGATTGACGCTGAAATCAACGGATTGTTCTAATCAAAAAATCACTTGCGAAAGCGAAGCGGTTAAAGAGGAGCAGAAGATTTTTTGCATTTTCTTCCGCAGAAAAAAATTAAACACATGAAAAGCATAGTTGTAACAGGGGCTGCCGGATTTATCGGAAGTTGCCTTGTTAGTCGGTTGAATAAAGCTGGGTATACAAATATTATTGTCGTTGACGATTTCTCAAAGACCGAAAAGGACGGAAACCTGGAGGGAAAAACGATCAAAATGAAAATTGGTCGTAAGGACTTCATCTCGTGGTTGGCGGATTTCGGAGAGGAGGTTGCTTTCATTTATCACATTGGTGCAAGAACAGATACAACAGAATTCGATGTCTCAATTTTTGATGAGTTGAACGTGAACTATTCGAAGGATCTGTGGAATCACTGTGTGAAGTTTAGTATCCCATTGGTGTATGCGAGTTCCGCTGCGACATACGGATTGGGCGAATTTGGATACAAGGATGATCATGCTGTTATTGAGAACTTAAAGCCATTGAATCCTTATGGTGATTCAAAAAATGATTTTGATAAATGGGTGTTGAAGCAAACTGAGTTTCCTCCATTTTGGGCAGGTTTGAAGTTCTTCAATGTTTACGGCCCGAATGAATTCCACAAAGGTCGAATGGCCTCAGTTATTTTCCATGCCTTCAATCAAATTGGAAAGACTGACGGAATGAAATTGTTCCGCTCGCACAATCCAGATTATAAAAATGGTGAGCAGCTTCGTGACTTCGTGTATGTCAAAGATGTTGTGGAAGTTTGCCGTTATTTAATGGAATCTTCACCTGAATCGGGAATTTACAATTTGGGTTCAGGAAATGCACGTACTTTCCTTGATCTGACAAGAAACACATTCAAAGCAATGGAGAAAGAGGAGAATATTTCCTTCGTCGATACACCAGAAGATATTCGAGATAAATATCAGTACTTCACCGAGGCAGACATGTCAAAATTGGTCAATTCTGGTTACGATATTCCATTCCATTCCTTGGAAGAAGGAGTAGAAGATTATGTAAAGAATTACTTGACTACTGAAACATATTACTAAGAATGGCAGTGCAGCTGGAAGCGGGTAGAATTGTTGATACGATCAAGCTATTGAAGCTGCGAATCAATGATCGTTTTCCAGATTCTGGACTTGAGCAGGTTTGCCAACAATTCCTAGATATTGCCAGAAAAAGTAAGAAGAATGCCGAGTGGATTGCAAAGCCCAATTTGGCCATTCGAATATCATCTTACGCTGCAATCCTGATTGCAGTTATTGGAATCATTTGGACGATTTCTTTTGTCGATTTTAGCATTCAAGATAATACCCTTGTGAACATCATGACCTTATTGGAGGCCTTAATCAACGATGTTGTTCTGTTGGGAGCCGCGATATTTTTTCTAGTCACAATTGAACTTCGTGTGAAGCGTAAACGTGCGCTAGAGCGACTGAACGAACTACGGGTGATCGCACACGTTATCGATATGCATCAATTAACAAAGGATCCGAATGTACTCGGGCACTCTGATATGAATACACGGCATTCTCCCAAACGTGTATTGACGCAATACGAACTTGAGCGATACCTAGATTACTGTTCGGAATTGATGTCCCTCATCTCCAAGGTGGCCATTTTGTATGCGCAGAGTTTACCCGATGAGGTAATCGTTCATGCGGTAAACGAAGTCGAAGAATTAACGAGTGGACTGAGTCGTAAGATCTATCAGAAGCTGATGATTTTGAATACTTCTAAAGGATAGAATATAGTCGTTTCGTATTATAATAAAATCGGTACCGAATTACTTCGATACCGATTTAAAGCAGGGTAGATAATTCCCCTTATTTAATTACAACGAATTGTTTTGTGAGTATTTCAGTACTACTAGTTGAGCGCACTATGTAAACTCCAGGTTCGAAATCTGAAAGGCTCACTTTTAATAAGTTACTACCAGACTCGATAACTACATCTTTATTCATTACAATAGTACCTCTGGAATCAATAATGGTCATGTTCGACGTCGTTCCTTCTACTCCAGATAATTCAATTTGTACTTGATCGGTAGCCGGATTTGGGAACACAGACATTGATCCAACAGTTGATGGTAGTTCTTTAGCACCGTCCATGTTTTTCAGAAAGAAAGGACTCGGGAGTGTGTAACAGTGTTTATCGGAAACCTCTCCAATGGCTCCAGCTCCTTGTGAACATAACGCTGCCACTCGGTATGAAAAACAGTTGTACTTGCGGATATTCGAAAGTGAAAAACTAGGAGATGCGGTATTGATAATTTGTGGCACTTGAATGGGGCCTATACCAGGACAACATTCGGGATCATTAAATATAATTTCGACCCTATATCCGTTTGCATTGGTCACGGCGGGCCAATAGAAGAAGGTTGTGTTGGCCAGACTAACTTGACCAAAGTTGGCGGGAGCGTCTAATTCACAAAGAGCATTTGGACATCCTACTGATGCTGAGTATCTGCATCCAGTATTTTCGTCGGTAACGGTTACTTCGATAGTGGAGCATTCCAGTGGAGCAGGAATGGATTCCACTCCACCTATAAAGCTCTGACTGCCATCTTGACTTGTTATCGTCCATACATATGTGAGGTTGTAGGCTACTGGCACAGGGTTAGGATTGACGTAGGTTACAACAGCTTGATAACCAGAAGATCCATTTTGAACAATCGAAACAGCCCAGTCATCACACCTTTCATATTTAAAGCAAAAGATAATCCCTGTATCATATTCAATAGATGAACCGTTAGATTGCAATGTACTTTCGCTAAACTGTCCGGATGGAAGATCATCAATTCTAAAGTCAACAGGAATTGATGAATTGCCATTTCTGATTGCTTGCACAAAAAGCCTCACGGTGTATGTACCGTCTCCTAATGGCGAGAAATAGAGCATATTGTGACTAATATCTAGATTAACACTAGGAGTATTTAGGTTAGTGTTGGCTACGTGCGTATATTCCACGTTTCCAGTCGCAACGTTGGTGAATTCCAACTTGTACGTCATGCTAACATTACCAAGCCATGCTGTTTGTTGAGTTATTGACCCCCATCCACCTGTGGTTCGATTTATGTCTATGTCAAAGGCATAACTACCTCCAGCTTCAGTAATTAAGGTATTACAATCGGTGTCCGGAGTGTAATCAATTGTTGTGTTGTGGTATTGCGCTATCGAAATATTTCCCAGAAAGAATAGGGAGACGCAAAGAATAAATAGATTTTTCATTATCTGAATGGTTAAATTGTATACTCCTCTCTTTAGGGTTTGGAGTTTCCCCTTGAAACTTATTCCGTTTCTAGCCGAACTTGTTCAGTACATTTTCTAGCGGTAGGAGTGTCAAATTTGAATCGAATGCCTTTTCTTCTGGCGGACCCAATGTTTTAGTTTGGATGTGGCAATTGAAAAAGAAAGGGATATCCTATTCGTGATAGTAGCTCCACGCTATTGATTAGATATCTGAGATAAAGATAGGTGCGGTTTTCTCCATCGTTTTGACTTTGAGGAGATTCGTGCTGATTTTTAGGACATTCTGACCTATTGTGAGGAGAACACGGCGTTTGGAGACAAGATTATTTTGTCACTGGAGGTAAAAACAACGAAAGAGATAGTATTTATCCGATCGAGAAAATTCCCGAGGTCAAGCGAGTTGAGTGATGTACCACTCCTTTAGATTAGACTTCATCAAATCTTCTTCAGTGTCTACGTCATTCAAGGTTTCAATGATTCCAACAGAATGTCCTTTAGATTTCAGTTCATCCAAGGTAACATCGAACAATTGCTCGGTACTCCATGGTTTGTTTTCGAAGATGCACTCAAGCATAGAGCTCATTCCGATTAAATAGTATCCGCCGTCTTCTGCGGGGCCAAAAACAGCTTCGTTTTCGTTCAGCTCGTTCAGTCCTTTTTCAATGATGTGTGAAGTTAAATCGGGGAGGTCGGAACCTACTCCTACAATTTGTTCATATCCGAGTCCAAAGCCCGTTCTGAACGCATCAGACATGCGCTGACCTAGATCATTTCCCTGCTGGACGTATTGTGTAAATCCACTCCATCGGGTTGGGTCTTTTTCTGAAGAAAAATAGATGTGTACATCACAGTCGTTTACACCAAGTGTTGCCTCTTCTGTGATTTTCATAAGGTGTTTGTATACTTCGAACGCGGCTTCGTTTCCAATGGTTTTAGCCAAGCGCGTTTTCGCTGTTCCGAGAATGGCATTCTTCACGAAAACAATGAGTAATTTTTTTTCTGACATACTAGTAAACGATCTTTCCTTTGGTGACCCATTTCCCCCAATCTTTCGAGAAACCGTGGATGCGGACTGTGGGATTTCCGTGAGAGTCTATTTTCTGTAAACCTGAGTTACTCCATTGAAAAAAACCGCCGTAGAGATTTTTTACGTTGGTATATCCAGCTTTTTTCAATTTCTCACCAATGTTTTGACTTCGTGCTCCAATGCTACAATACACGACGATTTCAGCATTTTTCGGAACTAATTTCATCTCTGACATGGAGAAATTATCGTATCCAATGCACGTTGCACCTTTAATGTGACTAATATCGAATTCCTTCTGCTCACGCGTGTCCAAAAATAAGATATTCGGATCACCAATTTTTCTCGCTGCTTCTGTGCACGAAATTGTCGGGAAATCGTTGTAATACTTTTTCAGCATTTTCTGATACTCAGTTGTTTGACCAAAAGAGTTGAATCCGATCAATAGAAAGAATAATAATAGTCTCATGTATGTTCGACGTTTAGTCAATTAATTTCTTACTTACTCGTAGCACGCTAAGGTATCAAAACTTGGCGAAAAACCAGCCCAAACACCTAAGGCCCCTCCCGTAATATTGTTCGGAATATTCGTTGGAGTTGCAAAGGGATTACCCGCTGTAGCTAATTGAGTATACTTCTTCTCCAAGAACTCATACACATTTCGGTCCATTTTTGACAGTTTGACTACAACGGAGTCTCCTTCTGGATATAAAAAGCGAAAATCTTCAGGTACGCTTGGGCCAATTGCATGTGGATTTTCATAACCGAAATCGAAGGTTAAGCCATCGAAGAACTCATCATTAAAGACAGGATTGAAGGTCGGGGTGAAGCCAGCATCTACGGTAGTCCCGTCTGAATTTGTATTGATGCGCTTGATCTCCCATCTGTATCCATCAAACTGGTTTGGGGGATCAGAGAGAGTTACCCATGAAAAACCGTGGTCAGGTGTTCCGGGCTCCGGTTTCCAATAGAGGTCGTCGAAGGTTGTTGGCGGAACAATGCTCGTTTCAGCAGTGTATGTTTGTCCGTCATATTCAACGGTCAGCGTATACGTTTTTCCAACTTGTCCCCAAATTGCGGTATTAAACGAGGTGTATGCGCAGATATCGTAGTTTGCTAAATCAGCAACTGAAATACCGAACATCGCAGCTGCGATCTCTTCTGTTCCTGCGGGAAGATTGTCCGAGCAAAGTTCTTCCAATTGAATGGTAGTTGTCCCGTCTGAGACCGTCACGGTTGCTCCAGTAATAAATCCATTCAAAAATGCGTCGAGATCTGTAGGTGCATACACTTCTTTCGATTTCGAGATCATTACGAAAGGCGGTTGATCTGTTTCAATCTGTCCATCAATCACCAATTGTTCTTCGTACCCTGGAATATCAATCGTGACTTCTTTGGTACATCCATTTAGCAACAAAATCATTGCTAGCAGCGGAAATATGATATAGCTCTTTTTCATCATTTAAAATTCAAAATTCCATGTTACACTCGGGATGATTGGGAATAAGGTTACTTGCTGCACCGATATCTCAAAATCACCTTGGAGGAAATCACCATCATTATCTACGTAAAGGAAATAAGGGTTGGCTCTGTTGTACACGTTGTAAATAGAGAATGCCCAGTTACTCTTAAAGCGTTTCTTCACTTTGATAATTTCTCCAGTCGTTGGATCTTCTTTCTCTTTGTAGGCTTTAGAATACCAAATTGCCGAGATGTCTAATCTGTGATATGGTGCCATTCGCGTCGAGTTCCGTTGACCGTAGTTGAACAATAAGTCTTGTCCCTGAACATACCACGAAGTTGGCAGCGTCAGCGTATTTCCAGTTGCATAAATAAATGCACTAGAGAACGTCCAGCGATCATTTAGCTCGTAACTGGCTACAATCGAAAGGTCATGTCTTCTGTCGTACTTAGCTGCGAACGGTTCTCCATTGTTCAAATCTTCAAAGACGCGTTCGGTCTTACTCCATGTATATCCAACCCATCCAGTCAGTTTTCCGATGGCCTTCTTTACGAAAAACTCTGCCCCGTAGCTCCAGCCTCTTCCAAAAGTGAGTAGGTTGTCTGTATTGTCGTTGACATTGTCAGATGGAAGTGCGCCTTCCTTGTATTCAATTAAGTTGCGCATGTCCTTGTAATAGACTTCGAAGGATGTCTCGTACTTATTTTCTTTGAAATTTCTGAAGTAACCGATTGATCCTTGCCATCCAATTTGAGGTTTCGCGATGTTCGTTGTAGGAAACCAAATATCAGTAGGGAGTGATACGGCAGAAAGGGAGGTGAGGTGAACGTATTGATAATTGTATGAGTATCCGGCTTTGATTGAACTATTGTCCGGTAGTAAATATCTGAGGGAAGCTCGCGGTTCGAGGCCATGATAAAATTGAATCAGATCTCCTTTGTCGTACTCAATGGTTGAATCAGGTGAGCTAATATCACCTTTGATATATCGTGTAAACGGTCCGACATGCGAAAACGTACTGTATCTCAACCCTATGTTGAAGCGCCATTGTTCGTTTAGATCGAATTCATCCAATGCATAGACAGCTGTTTCATGGCTCCTTAATTGCTGAGCAAGACCTGTATCAAACTCGATATCTTCCTGTGAAGCAGATACGCTGGTAGGAGTGAAGGTGTGATGTGTATAATGCGCTCCAAATTTGATCTTGTTCCTAGGGTTAGGGAAGTAGGTGAAATCCACTTTCCCTCCAACATCTCTTATTCCAGATGCTAATCTGAACCGAAACTCGTCTTGTTCTGAACCGAAACTGAAAAGGTAATCCGTGAAGGTTCCTGTGACGTTCATAAATAGTTTATTCGAAAAAAGGTGGTTCCATCGAAGTGAGGCGATTCCATTTCCCCATGGCATATTGGCATTAAAATCTCCGTCGGGATCATTGAATGTAAACTCATCTTTTCCGTAATAACCACTTAAGTAAATGCGATCTTTATCTCCGAGTTTATAATTCATTTTAAGATTGAGGTCGTAGAAGAAGTAACTTGATCCAGCGAACGGAGATGTATCGTTGATGAAGGCTTTCATCAAGACGTCAATGTATGTTCTTCGACCCGACACCATAAATGATCCTCTGTCCTTTTTTAATGGACCTTCCACTGTAATGCGCGAGGAAATAACGCCCAATCCACCTTTTACACTCAGTCGTTTGTAATTCCCTTCGTTCATGTTAACCTCTAACACAGAAGACATGCGGCCTCCAAAGTTTGCGGGCATTCCTCCTTTGATCAAGTTCACACTTTTGACTGCATCGGAATTAAATACAGAGAAGAATCCGAAAAGATGGGAAGCGTTGTAAACTACTGCTTCGTCTAGTAATACTAAGTTTTGGTCAGGTCCACCGCCTCGAACGTAGAAGCCTTGTCCACCTTCAGCGGCAGAAGAAACACCTGGTAGAAGCTGAATGGTTTTTACCACATCCACTTCACCCAAAAATGCAGGCAATTTCTTGATTTCATCAATGTCGAGTTCTATTTGACCAATCTTGGTACTGTTCGTATTGTCTCCAGCATTTGCATTAACTACAACTTCGTCTACTTCTTGAAAATCAGAGCCAGCCTCAAAGTTGAATTGAACATCTCCATCCAGAACGATTTCCTTCGTTTCGGTTTCCGTGCCGCCAACTCTAAACTCTACTTGATACGTTCCGCAGGGCACGGTGAGCGAGTAAAATCCGTAGGTGTTTGTGAGAACCCCTTTCGAGATACTAGGAATGAACACTTTCGCATCGATGATGGTTTCTCCATCTTTGGCATTTGTCACGTAACCACTTAACGTGCAGGATTCCTGTGAGTATGAAGTGAAGGAAATAAGTGCGAAAGCGCAAATAATCAAACGAAGCATTGAAAAATCTTTGTGTAAAGTTCGTGAATCTATCATTCTTCAACAACCTAAAGAGTGGATTTAACAAAAGAATTATCTGCATTAATTCTAAGAGCATTCAGTTCATTGTTATGAACACCTGTAGTCGTCTTAAGTGCCTGCATATTGCTTTTAGTTTTTCGGCAAATCTATGTCGTGATTTCCATTACTGACAAGGCTTAAATGAACTGCTTCGCAGGCCTTGCATTAATGAAATTCTCTCCATTCGATCGGCCTAAAACAATCAATATGAACACACTTAAGACAAATTTCGAGATGCAGCAAGAGATGATTAGACGCCTATTTCAAGAATTATTTCTGATTCAAATTCAGTTAGAAAAGTACACTCGTCTTAGCGGTCGGCTTTCCAATGAGATCAGCGCATTGATTCTGCTGATTGATCAGTTACTAGAATTCCTGATGAGTCAATTTGTACTCGAATGATTTCAATTGATTTCAGTTTGAAAAACGGACATGGGTTCTGTGTTCGTTTTTCTTTCATTTTTTAGGCTAAAATCGCAGTGGTTTCTACTTGATAATGGTCATTTTTCCCGTAAATTTGACCTTCTTAAAAAGAATAGCACGCATGAAAGTTTCTTACAATTGGTTAAAGCAATATGTCGACACGGATTTGTCTCCAGAAGAAATGGGGAAAATTTTGACTGACACTGGACTTGAGGTCGAAGGTATTTCGAAAATCGAGGCTGTAAAAGGCGGATTGGCAGGTGTCTTTATCGGTGAAGTATTGACTTGTGAGAAGCACCCTGATGCTGATCGATTAAAAGTGACAACGGTTTCAATTGGTGAAGAGCCTTTACAGATCGTTTGTGGAGCTCCAAATGTTGCCGCAGGGAAAAAAGTAATTGTTGCCACAGTTGGTTGTACGCTGCATCCGACTCCAGAAGAAGATTTCAAAATTAAGAAATCGAAAATTCGTGGTGTTGAGTCAATGGGGATGCTATGTGCAGAAGACGAACTCGGATTGGGTGAATCTCATGATGGAATTCTCCTATTAGAAGATGATGCGAAAGTAGGTTCAGCCGCTTCTGCGTATTTCGGTCTAGAGGACGATTTCGAAATTGAAATCGGATTGACTCCAAACCGTTCAGATGCCATGGGGCATATTGGTGTGGCCAGAGATGTTGTTGCGTATTTGAATGTTCACAATAAAGCTGGTTTAGAGCTTAAGTTCCCAGATGTTAGTGCGTTTAGCGTGGCTAATAATGATCTTCCTATTTCGATTGAAGTGGAGGATACCGATTTGTGCCCGCGTTACATGGGAACATCAATCAAAGGAGTGAAAGTTGAAGCTTCTCCTGCGTGGTTGCAAAAAAGATTGCGTTCTATCGGGTTGTCTCCGATCAATAATGTGGTGGATGTCACCAATTTCGTAATGCATGAATTAGGAACGCCTCTTCATGGTTTTGATGCTGCGAAATTGAATGGGAAAATCGTAGTAAAGACTGCGAATGATGGTGATACATTCACGACTCTGGATGAGGTTGAACGCATATTAGACGCGAATCAATTGATGATCACAAATGGAACAGATCACTTGTGTATTGCAGGTGTGTTTGGCGGAGATAGCTCAGGTATTTCGGATTCGACCACTGATGTTTTCTTAGAGTCAGCCTACTTTAATGCGGTTTCAGTTCGTAAGACTGCCAAGGCGCATGGATTAAATACAGATTCTTCGTTTCGTTATGAGCGCGGTGTAGATCCGAATATGACGGAATATTCTTTGAAAAGAGCGGCTTTGCTGATTCAAGAAGTTGCTGGAGGAACCATCTCAATGGACGTTGTGGATACAAACTCAAAGCCAGTTGAGAATAAAACAGTTGAATTTTCATACGATCGTTGTAATCGATTGATCGGGACTGAAGTTCCGAAGGAGATGGTGAAAGCCATTTTCAAAGAGTTGGATATTGTGATTCTGAGCGAAGCGGATGGTACTGCACAATTAGAGATCCCGGCTTACCGTGTAGATGTTACGCGTGAAGCGGATGTTGTCGAAGAAGTACTTCGCATATTCGGGTTCAATAATGTGCCAATACCAGAAAAATTGAACACATCGCTTCCGCTTTTCAAGCGACCTGATGTCGAGAAATTACAAACTACGATTTCTGAAATGCTAGTGGGAATGGGGTGCATCGAAACGATGAATAATTCCTTGACGAAAGCTGAATATGCTGAGAAATTGGGTGGAGAAGTTGTGAAGTCAATTCGAAACGTTGAGATGTTGAATCCATTGAGTTTGGATTTGAACGTGATGCGCCAGTCGCTTGTCTACAATGCATTGGAAACAGTTCAGCATAATCAGAATAGACAGAGCCCAGATTTGAAGTTATTCGAGTTTGGAAAAGTATACCACAAATTTGATGAAGGTTATTC
>JBGCDF010000409.1:0-2994 GCA_045105095.1 Crocinitomicaceae bacterium
TTTGTATTCAAATATTCCAACGTTTTTTATCGAGAATCGCTTTCCTCAAACGCGAGTGCAAAATTAATGATTTAAATCACTTTCGCAATACTAATTTCAAAAAAAATAAATGTTTTCTTTCATAATTTCATTCGATAGTTAGCGAACTCCTCTGAATCCCTTAAAATCAATTAAATAGGAAAATGCAATCTCACCATTCTTGGATGCATGCCTTAATTTATTCGTACATTTGACCCTCAACACCTACACCATGAAAAGAATTACCTTCTCTTTTGTGCTGCTTGCAGGAGCATTGTTATTGTTCGCGAAATGCGGTTCTGCCGATAAGGCCGAAAAAATGGCCAACGCATTTTTCTCGAACATCATTCAAAAAGATTTCCAAAAAGCAGCAAACATGATCGAACGACCTGTTGGAGATACTACAGACTTTGTTCAGCAAGTTCAATGGATGGAGAACAACCCGACCAATGGTCAGTTGCTCGGATTCAAAAAATCGATGGGATTCAGTACAAAGATCGAAAATGGAATAAGCAGAGTTGAACTTCCCTACGTACTCAAGTATGACAAAGGAAATCGTGCGGTTAAAGTAGTGATCCAAAATCGAGGAGGGGGAAACAAGATTCTTTCCGTACAATAATCTCGCTCACGTTAATTACTTGCGTAAAGGCTGAAGAACCTTCGGTCAGATTCTGTATTTTTGTGGTCGATTATCATGAAGAATCAGCAATCGATATATTATTTTCTACTAAGCCTCACGCTCCTCTTATCTTCGATGAGTTGGTCTCAAGTACGCACGTATGAAATTAAAAGAAGCTCAAGTCCAATTAAGATTGACGGGGAACTAACCGAGTCTCAGTGGGCTCAAGCAGAGATTGCTACTGATTTTATTGAGTCTTATCCTCAACCTGGCATTCCTTCCAATTATGAATCGAAAGTCCGAATCTATTACGATGATAATGCATTGTACATAGGTGGTGAAATGATTGATCCTCGACCTGATTCAATCAGCTATACGCTCTCGCAGCGAGATGATTTTGGAAATGCCGATTGGTTTTCCATACTGTTAGACCCATATGCAAACAATATTAACGCATTTTCATTTGGCGTCACTTCGGCAGGAGTTGAGCGCGATGCCTTACTCTACACGGATGACATTGACGTTAGCTGGAACGCGGTTTGGAGAAGTTCGGTGAAAAAGCAAGAATACGGATGGTCATTCGAAATAAAGATTCCCTTTTCCGCAGTAAGGTTTCCGAATAAACCTGTTCAAGAATGGAATATTAATCTGGTTCGATCTGTGAGACGTGATCGCTCAAACTCGTACTGGAATGAGGTCGATCCTCAGGTATTCGGTGAGATTACGCAATCAGGGAAAATGGTCGGAATGAAAGATGTGAAATCTCCCATCCGACTGTCGTTTACTCCATATGTTACGGGATATGTTGAGAATTCGTACGACAGCGGCTCTCAGCAGCAAGTCTGGGGACAGCGTATGACCGGCGGGCTAGATCTCAAGTATGGATTGAATGATGCATTTACATTGGACATGACCTTAATTCCCGATTTTGGTCAAACGATATCCGATGAGCAAGTATTGAATTTGGGACCTTTTGAAGTTCGATTTAATGAGAATCGTCCGTTCTTTTTGGAAGGAACAGACCTTTTCAGTATTGGTAATGTATTTTATTCTCGTAGAATTGGCGCACGACCGTACAATTATAGTAGTGCTCAAAACAGTGTTGTTGATTCGCTAAACGAGGAAATATCTTCAAATCCAGGTACCGCCCCCTTGATTAATGCAACAAAGGTTTCGGGAAGAACATCATCTGGACTTGGAGTAGGGGTTTTTAATGCGATTGAAAATCGCTCTTTTGCCACCATATCCGATCCTTCTGGAAATTCCAGAAAAGTACAAACTCATCCTTTAACGAACTACAATGTGTTCGTATTATCACAAAACCTTAAAAACAATAGCAGGGTTTCATTAGTTAATACGAATGTCATGCGTGAAGGAGGAAGCCACGATGCAAATGTAACGGTTGGGCAAGCTGACATGTTTTCGAAAGACAAGAATTTTCTCTTGAGCACGGAATTTAAAGTCTCGTCGATCTTCGATGGTAGTGAGGCGGAATTAGGGCACGCCTTGAGCGTAGATTTGGATAAGGTTTCAGGGATTTGGCAATATGGGTTCAGTTATTCAGAAGAGAGTGATACATATGATCCAAATGATTTGGGTTTTCTCTATAATAATAACTCAAGAAGCTATAATGCACGTGTTCGCTGGAATGATTTTTCTCCAGGAAAGTACTTTCTAAGAAAATGGATTGATGTTAACTTCTATTATGAAGAGCTATATAAGCCAAAACTATTTTCTTTTGGTGGTCTAGCGTTCAATTCCGTTGGAACGTTTAGGAATTTTTTAACGGTAGGACTGAATGGTGGAGTAAATCCTTTTGGAGAAGTTAATCATTTTGAATCAAGACAGTTTGGTAACGAGGTGCGTTTTGACCCAAATTTCAGATTGGGAGGATTCTACTCGAGTGATTACAGTAAGCGCTTCGCACTTGATCTAAGATTCTGGTACAAGCAGTTCGTTAATTCATCCCAGAAAGGATTCAACTTTGTTGTGAGTCCAAGGGTACGACTGTTCGAGAGAATGTTCCTTGTATTTAGAACAAAATGGGATTTTATTCTTTCCGATTACGGATACGTTGCTGTGTTGGATGACAATTACGATGAAGATATCATTCTTGGTTTTAGAGATCGCTTGATTACTGAGAATTCATTGCAGACGGAGTTTATTTTCACAAAGCGAATGGGAATCGATATCCGCGTTCGCCATTACTGGCAGCAAGTAGAGTACTACAATTTCAATGAACTAAGAGCAGGAGGTGAATTAATAGCGTCTGATTACAATCCAACTGATACGGATGGAGCGTCGGAACACAATACGAGTTACAATGCCTTCACAGTGGATATCAATTACCGATGGGT
>JBGCDF010000410.1:0-23525 GCA_045105095.1 Crocinitomicaceae bacterium
ATCTCCGTTTGGCGTAAAGACATTCGGTAAATGGAATTCGTTCGTAACTACCACATCGATGGTGTAATCATGGAAACAGCCATTAGTGTCAGCGACCACAAGTGTTACTGAATAGGTGCCTGGAGGTCCAAAATTGCCTGAAATACTCGCATCTGTGAAGTTGGTAATCGTATCATTTGGCAAGTACCATGTCCAACTATCGATTGGAGCAGTAGTGAAAGATGATGCGTCATTGAACGTGAAGACTGTACCCATTGGTCCCTCGGGGGGAGCAGGAGTGAACAGCGCATCCAATCCATTATTGATCACATAAATTGGAGGTAATTCCAAAATCACCTCACAGCCTTCTCCGTCCAGTAAAGTTGCTGTTGGGTTGAAGGTTTGATACGAACCGTACACATAATCAAATGGGTTGAGGTCATTCATTGTATTTCCATCTCCGAGTGTCCACAGGATGTCCGTTACGTTTTGCAAACTGTCGGCTTCGAATAGGAATGATTGCTGACAAACATCTCCCACACTCGTCCACATGGCTTGACCAGTCGGTCCGAAGATCGTTAAGTAATCGACTAAAGTGGTGTCTGCGGTACATCCGAATTCATCTACAATTCCGTAGGAGGCTGTGTAGGTTCCTGGATATACGTAGGTGTTATTCGGATCTTGGAAAGTAGAGAATTTTCCATCTCCAAAATCCCAATCCCATGAAACTATCGAGCCGTATGAATTGGTGTTGTCAGTAAAGGATGCGAAGACAGGCGGACAGGTGTAGTCACCATTACTGTTTACGCTGGCACCAGTCAAGTTAAAAGACAGATCAATGTATGGCAATGAAACAATTACATTCTGCGTTGCGGTATCCATACAACCATTTTGATCAGTCGCAATCATGCTGATCACGTGTGATACGTTATTATAGGCCGAGCTCGTTACTTCATCGAATGAGTAATTGAAATTACTCGTAAATGCCTGAGATGAACCATCCACGAACCACTCATAGCTTTGCGCATTTGCACTTGCGTTCTGTGCTATGAAGTTCTCTTCGTCACACACAACAGAATCAAGAGTGAAGTCCGCTGTAGGTTTGGTCAAGGTCATATTCACGAAATCTGGGCTGGAAATACATCCAAATTCATCCGTAACGACAAGTGTTGTTGTGAAGGTTCCTTCGGTTGTATATGTATAAGATGTTGGTGACTGTGTTGTCAAGAGTTGGGTACTCAAATCAGGAAAAGTCCAGAAGGAACTTTCCAGCGGTACACCATTTCCAACAGGGCTGGAATTATTCGTGTATGTTACCGTGATCGGCGCACAACCAGCTACTGCCGAAGGGGAAATATCGGCATTCGGCAGTTCTAGAACTTCAAGAGTTTGTGTAACGTCATCCGTACATCCATAAATATTTGTTGCAAATAAAGTAATGCTGTATTGTCCAGAGGCAGCGTGGGCATAGGTAACAACTGGGTTGTTCTCAAATGTGATACCATTGTCCATGTCCATGAGTAGTGAGTCCAACATCAAATCTGTTGAGGTTGAGGTATTCGAAAATATGACTGGTACTCCTAAACAGGTAGAATCATTTGTCATTACAAAGTCCGCTGTGGTTTGTGTAATGGTAATGAAGTTCGTAATGCTGTCTTCACAGCCCGTGGTGTAATTGTAAATGAATTGTTCTACTGGGAACGTTCCGTAACCGTTAAAATCATGGGTTTCATCTCCATTGTTGAAATCTTGCACCTGACTATCGTTGAGATTGGTGAATGTACCATCTCCCCAATCCCAAACCATTTCTACGGTGTCCGAGTCTGCCCCAGAAATGGCAATGTCGGTAAAATCAATCGTTACCGGAAATGAACCCGGGTTACAGACGACGGTCTCCGAGGTCATAAAACCTGCGATTGGAGCATCGATGTATACAAGACTATCATATACGACGGTATCCTGACAGCCATTCCAATCAACGATGAGCATAGGGCTGAAATAACCTGTATCCACTGGGTACTCGTAAATCGGATCTTCTCCGGTACCGACGCCACCATCACCATATGCCCAAAAGTATTGAACATCTCCTGGATCTGGTGTTCCGATGAAAGTCGTCAAATTGGTAAATTGGAAATTGCTTTTGGCGCAATCTGTTAATGGTGATACAGTGAAGTCCGGAATGGAATGCCCACCTACTTCAATTGTATCTAATTTTATTTCTGTTCCAAGACATCCGGCTTGCGTGGTAGCTGTTAGCGTGACGGTATAGGTTCCAATCGTATTGTAAATATGCGGTGGAGGTGTTTGACCGTTGAATAGGGGAGAACCATCTCCGAAATCCCAGGTCCATGAAACAATTGGATCGGTGACTGGGTTCGGTGAAGTTGACAAATCTTGGAATTGCACAGTAACAGGAGCACAGCCATTATTCACATCTGACGTGAAATCAACAATAGGTGCTGTTACGGTGATAACATCAATTTGAGTGGTCGTTCCTGGACATCCGTTGGCGTCAATCATCGAAAGAGTTACCGAGTACGAACCATTTGCGGTGTAGACATGAGGCCCAGGGTTGAAACCAGTTGCTGTCGATCCGTCACCGTAATTCCATAGATAACTTGATCCACCCGCAGGTGAAGTATTGTTGAAGTTTACGCTGAAAGGCGCACAACCAATTGTTGGATTAGCAACAAAACCAGGTGTTGGTAATGGATTCACAGTGATCGTTTGTGTAGCCACATCCTGACAACCTGAGGTAGTATTTTGAGATAATAAAGAAATCGTATAAGTTCCCGCAGTTGTATACGTCGTAACTGGATTCTGCAAAGTGGAAGTTTGACCGTTTCCAAAGTTCCAGTTCCATTGATTGGCTCCTACGGTGGATTGATCTGAAATGACTACAGGTTCGCCAATACATGCGCTAATCGGAGCGTTGATGCCTGCGGCAAAATTCGAAACAACAATGTCACTTGTAAGTGAATTGACACATCCCGTTGCTGTATTAGTTACTGTTAGTGTTACGGCAAATGTACCCGCCGATGAATAGGTAACGGCCGGTGGATTTGTGGCAGTTGAAGTCTGGCCGTTTCCAAAATCCCATGCGTACGTGATGTCTGGGCCAGCAGCAGATGCATTCGTGAAAGTCACGTCGAAAGGAACTGTACAACCATTTCCTGTAAAAGTAAAATCAGTTTGCGGTAATGGGTTCACAATGATATATGCTGGTTTCACTTCAGGATCGGCAACACCGTTCTGATCGGTAACAACTAGCGTTACAGTATATGTTCCTGCGGCATTGTAGGTATGAACTGGATTCAAGTCATTGGATGAAGCTCCATCTCCAAAATCCCATGTTCTAGAAGTAATTGGCACAGATCCTGCGCTTGAAGCATCCGTAAAATTAATGGGTGTTCCAACACAAACTTCTAATGGTGATGCGGTAAAATTTGCAGTTGGACCTTGTCCAAAGGAAATCGATGCACACAGAAGTATTAGTAGGCTAAGAAGTTGTTTCATAAGCATTATCATTTCCGTCTAATTAATAGACGCATTATTTATGGAAGTGTATGCTTTAGTTTCGTAGAATTTTGCGTGAATGAGTAAACTGTGGTTCCCATTGATTAAATGAGCAGAATTTAGTTCGCCATTTCACTCATGAACTTGATTCGCATCAATCTAAGTTCTTCCTCGGAGTAATCGCCTTCAAACTCTTCGTATGCCACTGTTAAGTCATCTGTTTCAGCTTCAGTAAAGTACTCGTATATTTCTTCCTGTATTTCTTCATCCAGAATATCATCAATGTAGTAGTTGATATTCACTCTTGTTCCAGACTGAACAATTGATTCGATTTCCGCGATTACTTCATTGACATCTTTGCCCTGAGCGCGTCCGATATCCTCCAAAGGCAACTTTCGATCAATATTCTGAATCAATTGAACTTTCATTCCAGATTTATTCACGACTGACTTCACGACCATGTCCTGAAGTCGCTCAATGTTGTTTTCCTCAACGTATTCTTTGATGAGTTTAGCGAAAGGCAAACCGTATCTGGTGGCTTTGCCATTTCCTACACCTTGAATATTCGTAAGTTCGGCAACATTAGTCGGATATTGGAAGCACATCTCACGAAGTGAAGGTTCCTGAAAAATCACGAAAGGAGGAATTCCTTTTTCTTTGGAAATTCGCTTTCGAAGGTCAACCAATTGGTCGTATAAATTTTGATCGAGAACAGCATTTCTTCCGCTGCCACCACTTGGTTCAACGATATCTTCCGTTCCCGCATAATCATGTTCTTTGATGATTTCGAATGATTGGGGTTTCTCAATGAACTCCCGACCGGCATCTGTTAGTTTAAGAACTCCGTATGTTTCAATGTCCTTAGAAAGAAATCCTCTAACGACCGTCTGACGAATCACAGCGTTCCAAAAAGGAATATCCTTCTCTTTACCAATTCCGAATAAAGGATGCTGATCGTGCCTGTATGCTTTCATTTCAGCAGTGGCTTGTCCCGTCAGGAAAGCGCAGTAATGTTTTGAGCGTTGCGTTTCTTTTAGCTCTTTGACTGATTTCAACGCATTCAGAACGTATTCTTTCCCTTCTTCTTTAATTCTAGGGTTCTTACAATTATCACACATGCTGTTGCATCTGCCTTCATCGAATTCCTCTCCGAAATAATGTAAAATCATCTTGCGTCGACAAACAGAGGTCTCAGCATATGATGCAATCTCATTCAACAATTGACGTCCAATTTCCTGTTCTGCAACGGGTTTCCCCTGGAGAAATTTTTCCAGTTTCTCTACATCTTTGTAGCGATAGAAAGCGATGCATTCTCCCTCACCGCCATCTCGACCAGCACGACCAGTTTCCTGATAGTAGCTTTCCAGCGATTTAGGGATGTCGTGATGAATCACAAAACGAACATCTGGTTTATCGATTCCCATTCCAAAGGCAATGGTCGCCACAATGACATCAACATCTTCCATCAAAAACATGTCTTGATGGCGTGCGCGTGTTCCTGCGTCAAGTCCTGCATGATAAGGAAGGGCGTTAATCCCATTCACTTTCAATAATTCAGCTAATTCTTCCACTTTCTTGCGACTAAGACAGTAGATAATTCCGCTTTTACCTTCTTTCGTTCGGATGTATCGAATAATTTGCTTTTCGACATCCTTTTTCGGGAAGATCTCGTAATATAAATTTTCACGGTTGAAGGAAGATTTGAACACCTTCGCATCAAGCATGTTTAAGTTCTTTTGAATATCGGTTTGCACCTTCGGTGTAGCCGTCGCAGTCAAAGCGATGATTGGAACGTCTGAGATTTCCTCGAATATTTCCCGAAGGCGTCTATACTCAGGTCGGAAATCGTGTCCCCATTCTGAAATACAGTGCGCTTCATCAATAGCAAAGAAGGAAATATTCACCGACGTGAGAAAATCGATGTTCTCTTTTTTGGTCAATGATTCAGGTGCTACGTACAACAGTTTTGTCTTTCTCGCAACAATGTCTTCTCGAACACGCGCAGCATCAGATTTCGTTAATGAAGAATTCAAGAAGTGAGCAATGGAGTCATCGTTTGAAACATGACGCATGGAATCTACCTGGTTCTTCATTAAAGCAATCAAAGGAGATACAACAACCGCCGTTCCTTCCGAAATGATCGCAGGCAGCTGATAACACATGGACTTTCCTCCACCTGTAGGCATAATTACGAAGGTGTTTCCACCATTCAAAACATTTTGAATGATCTCCTCCTGACTCCCTTTGAAACT
This sequence comes from Crocinitomicaceae bacterium, assembly GCA_045105095.1. GTDB lineage: Bacteria > Bacteroidota > Bacteroidia > Flavobacteriales_D > Crocinitomicaceae > UBA4466. Next base: position 5,748 of record JBGCDF010000410.1, read on the forward strand.
GTCAAAACCAAAAAAGGTTTTTAGGGATTCTTTCAAATCCAATACTGCCATCTGTCTATTTTAATTGAATACGCTAATCTAAAATAGGTAAATTCTCTCAATTGCAGGAGCACAATTTTGACTTCGATTTTAAAATTTTCCATTGATTCTTTTTAAGCTAATTGTTTTTATCGTGTGTTTCGGGTGAACATTTCGCTGATTCTATTGCTTCTAGATAGAAACTTGATAAAATCAATTGATCTCAGCGCAGTGCAGAATTAAGTCCAAGTTGTAAGGTAGAACTTCGTTCTAAAGACGCAAAAACCCAATAAATTGATTGATTTTCGTTCGGAATACCTGTTTGTCGAAAAACTGGGGCTTTCTATTTCACAATACGGGGTAAACTCATTCAGGTTATTACTATTTTTGTGCGATCAATGGAGGATAAGAAAAACATGTCGTTTTTAGACCATCTCGAGGAGCTTAGATGGAGACTCGTAAGGTCAGCTATTGCGATTGTAATATTTGCTGTGGCAATCTGGGTATTTCAGGAGTGGATTATTGATAACTTGTTCCTCTCGATGGCTAGTCCCAACTTTATCTCTTTTAAAATACTCTGTAACATCGGTATTTGTGTAGATGAAATTAAACTGGCAACACAGAATACGACCATGACTGGGCAATTTTCCTATGCCATTATGATGAGTATTCTTGGTGGAATGGTACTATCTTTTCCTTTCATCTTTCATCAAATATGGTCCTTTGTAAAACCAGGACTAAAACAGAACGAAAAGGGTGTTGCGAAAGGCATTGTATTGTATGTGAGTTTGCTGTTTTTCCTTGGGATTGCATTCGGTTATTTCATCGTTGCACCTTTGTGTGTGCAGTTCTTCGGGAATTACCAAATCAGTTCAGCCATAAAAAATGATGTACAGATTAGCTCTTACATGAGCCTTGTGCTTTCGACAGTTTTTTATTCTGGATTGCTCTTTTTGTTACCCGTGGTAACTTACTTGTTTACAAAACTGGGAGTAATTACTCCTGAGTACTTAAAAAAGTACCGAAAACATGCAATTGTTGGAATTCTAGTTTTGTCTGCATTGATTACTCCACCAGACTTAATCAGTCAAGTGATTGTCGGCGTGCCAATCGTTATTTTATACGAGGTGGGAATCATGATTTCAAAACGCGTAATACGGAAAAAGAAAAAAGAAGAAATGAACCAACTTTAATTGGAATTTCTTCGTTAATTTAACGCTTGAACCGTATGAAAGACATCCTTCTCTTCTTGCTTATTTGTGCTCCAATGTTGGTATTGGGTCAGAAGACAAAAATCTCTGGAGTAGTTCTGGACGGAGTAACGGGCGAACCCATGCCATTCGTTTCGGTTCATTTTCAGGACTCTAAAATAGGTACACTTACGGATTCAGTAGGATATTATTTGCTCGATACGTATTATGGGACTGACTCTTTGGTTTTTTATTCTTCTGGCTATTTGAAAATGACGATGGCCGTCGAGAAAGATGAAGAACAAGAAATTAACCTTACTCTTCCCGTTCAGGAATCAGAATACGACGAGGTTGTAGTAGTCGCTTCGGGCGAGTTTCCTTCTACCATCTTGCATAAGAAAGTGATTGCAAATAAGCCGATCAACGACAAGGAAAAACTGACTGCTTACGAGTACGAGGTGTACAATAAGGTGGAGATGGACCTCAATAACATTGGCGAGAAATTCAAAGAAAGAGGCTTTGTTCAGCGCTTGGATTTAGTGATGGATTACCTCGATTCGACTGAAGGAGGTAAAAGTGTTCTTCCCGTTATTTTGAGTGAAAACGTATCAGATTTTTATTTCAAGAATAATCCAAAGAAAAAGAAAGAGGTCGTTAAAGCTACTCGGATTAGTGGGATGGAGAATGTTCAGTTGAGCCAATTCTTGGGAGACATGTATTTAGACATCAATGTCTACGATAATTACATCCAATTCTTTAATAAGAGTTTCATTAGCCCCGTAGCAAATTCGGCTAGAAGTTTCTATAGATTCTATTTGGAAGATTCAACCTTCATAGACAATCAGTGGTGCTACAAACTGCGCTTCAGACCAAAACGAACAGGAGATGTCACATTTACAGGAGAAATGTGGATTCACGACACGACCTACGCCGTTAAGAGCTTTACAGCGGATATTTCTCCAGGAGTAAACATTAATTATGTTCAGGGGATGCACCTCGAGCATAATTTTGATTTGGTCGCACCTGAGGTGTGGATGTTGACGGAAGAGAAGATGATCGTCGATCTGAAAATTGCTCGGAAAACAGGAGTGTACGGTTTCTTTGGTCGACGTAAATCCACTCGAAAGAATTTCAAAGTAAATGAACCTTATCCCAACGAGTTTTATCGAACGGATAATACGGTGGAAATGGTTGAAGGTGCCGACGAACGTGATGAAGCTTATTGGGCAGAAGCGCGTCACGAACCTCTTTCTACAACGGAAGCTGGAATCGACATGATGATCGATTCACTCAAGGAAGTGCGATTCTTCAAATTCATGAAGAACATGATTTACTTCGTCTCTACTGGATACTGGCAGGTCAAGAAAATCGAAATAGGGAACATTTACAACGCATTCAGTATTAACCCTGTTGAAGGAATAAGAACAAGTCTTTCCTTAAGAACTTCGAATGCGTTTAGTAGGAAGATTGAATTAGGAGGAAGGTTTGCCTATGGGTTCCGAGATGATCGGTTTAAATATGGACTATCCACAAGAGTGCATCTGTCTGAGAAGAAAAGGACCTTGTTAAGTACCTACTATAGTTATGATATTGAGCAAATTGGTCAATCCACAAGTGCCGGTTCGGTTGGATCGAGCTTTGGAGCTCTCTTGAGAACAGGACCATTAGATGCCCTGACCTTTGTGGAGAAAGTTGGGATCAATGTTGAGAGAGACATTAAAAAGGACATCGTTATTTTCGGTGGATTGGAGTGGAAGGAGTACGTAGCTCTTGGTAAGGCAAATTACATACGAACAAACTCGACCACAGGACTTCCCGACACCATTACAAGTCTCCGAACAAGTGAGATCACCTTGCGTTACCGCTGGGCGAAGGAGGAGGAGTTCATTTCAGGAGCTTTTGATCGCACTTCGATCCGTTCACGATTCCCAATTATTGCTTTTCAGGGAGTTTTTGGGATCAAAGATGTATTTGGAAGTGATTACAATTATCAAAAATTTGATTTATTTATTGAGCACACCGCTCCAATTGGCTTCTTCGGTCGCATCAAGTATAGTATCAATGCGGGCTACATTTTCGGAACAACGGCTTATCCATTTTTGAAAGTTCATGAAGGAAATCAGTCGTACTGGCTTTTCCCGAATGCTTTCAATAAAATGAATTTCTTCGAGTTCATTTCTGATCGTTACGTAACGGGATTATTGGAGAATCACTGGGATGGCCTGTTTTTTGATCGAATTCCACTCATAAAGAAAGCGAAATTGAGATTGGTCACAACGGCACGTGTCGCATTCGGTAGTATTGATCCGAAGCATACAGCGGAAATGTTACTTCCTGCCTTTACCAAACAATTTGGAACGACTCCTTACGTTGAAGTGGCAGCAGGGATTGAAAATATCTTAAGCGTGGGTCGAATCGATGTCTTCTGGAGGTTGACGCATTTGGATCCAGGAGTTAGGGTGGTAGACATTCGAAATTTTGGTGTTCGTGCTCGATACTCACTCAATTTCTAATTAGGAATTATGAAATTACACACAGATAAAATTGCGAAGGCGTACAAAGGTCGCAAGGTTGTAAAGGGAATTTCTGTAGAAGTAAAACAAGGAGAAATTGTTGGACTACTTGGGCCGAATGGTGCAGGTAAAACGACTTCTTTCTACATGATTGTTGGTTTGGTAACACCAGATTCGGGAAAAGTGTTTCTGGACGAAACGGAAATAACCAGCATGCCAATGTATCGCCGAGCTCAAATGGGGATTGGATACTTACCTCAGGAGGTATCGGTATTCCGAAAATTGAGTGTGGAAGACAATATTATGGCGATTCTGGAAATGACCAAGTTGTCTAAACAAGACCGCGAAGCACGTTTGGAACAACTGATAAGCGAATTCAGTCTCGGACATGTCCGAAAAACACTTGGAAACAGATTGTCAGGAGGAGAGAAGCGAAGAACAGAGATCGCTAGAGCGCTTGCCACCAATCCGAAGTTTGTCTTGCTGGATGAACCGTTTGCAGGTGTCGATCCTATCGCCGTTGAGGATATCCAAACAATTGTTTCTGAATTGAAGAAGAGAAATATTGGAGTATTGATTACCGATCATAATGTTCAGGAAACGCTATCCATTACTGACAGAGCCTATTTATTATATGAAGGACAGGTACTATTTTCGGGGGTTCCAGAGGAATTGGCTGCTAATGAGCGGGTTCGAAGCGTTTATCTTGGACAGAATTTCGTTCTTCGCAAGAAATAATTTTTTTGGTCTCATGAAAAAAGGCTAAATTTACTTTTTACTAGTTAACATAAAAGCGATAAGATATGCGCAAATTTAGATTCTACACTACATCATTAATGATACTTTCAGTATTATTTATAGGTCTTTCATCTTGCAAGAAATGCAAAATTGAAGGTGAGAATGTTGATGGAGGCGAAATCCGCACGGATGTAGCGATTTACCCAGTGCATGGATACATTACGTACGATATGGGATCAGATTATCACGTTCATGCTAACTCAGCGGTTGCAAACAAGTTTGAAATGAGTACAGATAACGGATTTACTCGTTCACCTTTCAACTACACTGCATACAGCGTTTTGGCATATCCTATGACATTGAACTGTAATCATTTCTTGTCACGTTCGGTTTCGAGAGATGATGATAATATGACGGCAACGTATAAGATTACGGTAACTCAGTGTAAAGATGCAGATTGTGATCAGCAGCGCTACATTGAGAATTTTATTGCAGTTCCAGCTATTCCTGAGAGCTACACCATTCTACATGACATTCAGATAATCGAGCAATAGTAGTTCGATCTAGATATTGAGAAGTCGCTTTCAGTTGGAAGCGACTTTTTTAGTGTAATACTTTCACTCCCTATTCGCGCATGGACAAACAGATGATACTCTACCTTAACTTGTTTTCGGTGTTCTATTTTCTGGGGTTGTTTTTCGCAATGCGTTTGACTATCGTTTCCAGCAAACCTTCAAAGTATTTGAGCTATTTGGTGCTAATCCCGATATTCAACCTACTGCACAATTACATCTTGTTTGCTGATTATCGTTGGTTGTTGCCATATAGCTTCGCAATATCTTCCATTAGCGCTGTTTTCTTTGCAGTCATACTTCGCTTACATATTTGGTCTGTACTAAATAGGAAGGTAAATCACTTTGGCATTGGTGCTATGACATCTTATTTATATGTGGTGGGAGTGGTAATCGTAATCATTCAATTTATTATCGAGGGGCCGGAGCATTTTAATCTCTTTGTTGAAAGGATGATTCACAATTTTCCAGCTCCTGAATATGAGTTGTACAATACTTTTTTTTACCTCTCTCAATTGATCATATTCATTGAGATTGTATTGGTGATTTTTAGGAAATTGGACAGGAAGGACGATATCAAGTTTAATATGGTAAAGGAGGCACATGCTTACTCTAAAAAGTTGTTCTTGTTCATCTTATTGGTCTACCTATTTACTGTTGCCATGTACTTCTTAACATCCCAGTTTTTAGCAGAATTCTTTTTTCTACCTATCGGAATGAATCTATTGTACTTATTCATATTGTTTACGTTTAGCAAGTTCAATAATAACTTTTGGTCTGTGTTAGAGACAGATGTTTCGGATAAAGGAAAAACGACAAAAGAAGTGAAAGTAATCGATTCAGCCGAGAGGGAGTACTTGGCGCAAATTGATGTGTTCTTTCAAGAAGAAAAGCCGTACCTAGATTCGGGGTTTAATCAACGAAAACTGGTGGACCAAACGGGAATCCCCATTCATCAAATTTCTTCAGTGATCAACAAGGAGTACAAAATGAACTTTTCAGACTATGTGAACACATATCGAATCGATTTTGCAAAAGAACTTCTCTCGAATTTTGATGATAAAAAGGAAACCATTGAAAACATTGCTTTCGATGCAGGTTTCAATAGCAAAGCCTCTTTTTATAGGGCTTTCAAGCGTCACACCTCTACTACACCCACAGCGTTTATCTCCAACAAATAAGTCTCATTTTATAATCTGAGATCGTTTTACGAAGTCGGCTTGATATACTTGTGAGCAAAACTCAAAAGTTCTTTGTGCAAAGGACAAGGAACGGATGAGTTGAAGTAAAAATCTATACCTCTATCATGTCAAATAAATCTAATGAAGTTTTTCGCTTTGCTTCTTTTCGAGGAGCTGAAGACAATTACGCAATTAACATCGAAATTGCTCCTTTCCCAAAAAGTGAATTTTTAAATGAGTTAAGAAGAAATGAGGACTCAAGTCGAGAAGATATGATTACTCTCATTGAAAGTAAAACACTCATATCCTTTAATGCGTTAAAAGTACTTTCCTTACACAAACTCGCAGATCGTTTTTTCAATGCGTTGGAATCGGGAGACGTTCAATTATCTCAGGAAGTAATCAAGAATTTTGGGATTCGAAATGAATCTTACTTTCAGGATCTTTTAACGATCCAATCAAATTGGATTTTGATCCGTGCACGAATCATTTTCAAGCTGATGGAAGAATCGCAGAACGCAGGTCTTAGAAATGCACTCGAACGAACGATTCGGTTTATTGCATGCGTTGATCATGTCAAAAAAGGAAGATTATCGAATGAAATCGAACAACTGGAATTTATGCTGAATTCTGTTGTCGTTACTCCAGGAATTATCTGGTCTTTGAATAAAACAAGAAATAATCTACGATCGATACTTGACGTGAATTCGAGAATCAGTGAGATGGTTAGAAATGTAAATGTACAGAGGCAAACCGAACTCGACTTCAACATAGTCAGCGGACTTGGCGAAAAACTGGATGCGTTTTATTTCGAGACGGAACGTGAATTGATTGAAAGTTTTATTCCTAGTGCCAGTGACTCTCTTGCACCTGTGGTTAATTTTGATTCGGCCTTCTTCGACTCATTCAAAAAAAGTTTGAACTCAGAAGAGAGCGTGCTTTTTGAAAGAGAAATCGAGCCTTCCATGCTTAGTAGAACAAGAGATATTGTTTCCGCGTTGGATGTGGTGGGAGACAAAGTCAATAAAATTGCCAGTAGATCCAATGAACAATTAGTTGGGCTTAACAGGTTAGGGACGCTATATTCGTCAGGAATCTTTAAAGAAAAGAAAGATTTTGTTTTATCTCCGACCATTACATCTTTGGGGATGATGGATCTGTTTACGGTGAGAGAGGAGCTAGCACGATATGAAGCAGGGGAGATTTCTCACATTGAGAATATTCTGGAAGGTGAGGCGAAGAAAAGTAATTATGAAAAAACGACGGAGTCGGAGGAAACTCGTACATCTTCTATTTCATCTGAGACGGAAACAGAAGAATCCAACGAAACAACAAATTCTACGAGTCTTTCGAGTTCCGCGAACAGTGAGTTGAAAAATGAGTTCGGTCTTAAAACAGGATTCAAAGCAAAGTACGGTGCTGCGGATATTTCAGTTTCAACGAATACGGATTTTAAACGATCTAAATCAGAAAGTGATTCAAGTTCTCATACGATGGCCAAGGATGTAACCAAACGTTCTTCGCAAAAAGTGAAAGAATCGTTTCAATCGTCAATTACTAATCGTTCGTTAGTTAGAGTTTTTGAACAAAACTCACACGATTTCGTAGGGATTCAAGAATCGACTAGTGGTGTTTATAAACACGTAGAAAAAATCCAAAAGGTATCTCTTCATCATTACGGTAAGCGAATGGCAATGGAGTTTATGATTCCTGAGCCCGCATTGTATTATTTGGGGAGAGAAAAGTCTGAAGAGATTCAACAAATTCCTCCGTTCGATTTATCAATTGAGAGCATCAATAGATCGAATTACATGGCGCTTGCGAATCGTTATAGTGTTTCTGATATTCCACTTCCTCCTGAACCAAAATATTTGGTGGGCTTCTCCTGGAACTCAGAACCAAATGAAGAGCAAGACGATTATGGGCAAATTGTGAAATCTGCCAAAATACAGATCCCTGATGGTTACCATCCGACACATTTTCGAGCAAACGTGGAGATAGCGGGTGGTTCCTGTGATATCGCCTTGGGAGGAATGAATGTATTGCGAGTATCTGATTCTTTGATCCCAGAAGGAGGGCGTGCAAGTGATAGAAACGGAGGGCTTGAGCCCAACCAAAATCTTTCAAATTTCTTTTCCGAACTATTCTCATGGAAGCAAATAGGAAGTACGACTCCCTATGAAAACGGTGGAATTCCTATTACTATTACCGTGTTGGATTCTTGGGATAATATTTCGACAGTCAATATTTCAATCCGGTGTAGCGTAGATGACGCCCTTATGCAAGAATGGAGGTTAGCGGCTTATGATAAGTTGAAAGAAGGGTACGAAAGAAAGATGCTCGATAGACAAGCGAGAGAAGAAAGCCATTCTGGATCAAGCTTTTCATCTGCTCGAGATAGGTCGCGACAGAGAAATAAAGAGATCGAAAAGGAAGAAATCAAAAAGTTTTGTATTGCCACAATGAGAGAGAGAGGGTTCGGTGATGCCAATGAGTTCGATGCGATTAGTCTAATTGAAGGCGGTAATTCAGATAAAGAGATTCTAGGAATCAACTTCGGTGAATTTGAAAAACAGAGTCCGGTCATTCGATTCTTTGAAGATGCTTTTGAGTGGGACTTGATGTACTCTCAGCTGTATCCGTATTTCTGGGGAAGAAAAGACGGTTGGGATAAGAAGAATTCCTTGGCAATAAATGATAATCAACATCTAGATTTTATGAGAGCTGGAGCTGCAAAGGTTGTTGTTACCCTTAAGCCAGGTTACGAGGATAAAGTGTTACACTACCTAGAAAGTGAAGCGGAGAACGAGCATCTTCGTATCAATGGAAGTAATGGACACTTTGATGGTAATTCTTCCAACTATAAGTTATGGTCGGAAATTTTAACGAGCAGAAGAGAAGAACTGATAATTGGGGATACTACCCTGAAGGTGGAGAACGGCATTAGTAACGTTCAGATCAACGGTGACAATTGGAAAATTACTAATAGAGATCGGACGCGTAACTTATACATTGAAGGAGAACAGTACACTATTAAGGCTGTTTCTGAGGCGAATAATCAGTTTACGATCGACCGACCGTATCGTCTGGAATCGAATGATGTCGCTTCTTTCGTTTTGGATAGTGTTCAAGTGGGAGCGCCCTGGGAAGAACGATTGCCAACAAACTTGGTGATTTTGTCGGAGAATGAAAACCAATTGAATTAGTATGCCAGGGTTTAAACGACAAAATAGGATCATTAATTTTACGCTCAAAGAAACTGATGATGAAGATCGATTTCTAACTATCGAGTACCGTAATCTGATTCTTTTGGAACTCTCCAAGATGGAATCTGATCTTGAGGAGAAGTGTGATTATATATTGCATCTTGCTGATGTAGCAACACGTCAGGTTACTTCAGCACGAGTTAAATATAATCTTGATCATCCGAAAGAAGATTATCCCTTCTGGTGTGATTTGTTTATTTATTTGGCAGTTGGAGCACTTCCAATTGGAGCAGCATTTTCTGGAATGTACCTAACATTTATGGGCTTCTTTAGTAAAACTGCTCGCAGTGTACGAGGTAGTAATTTTATCATCTCGGATAAACTATTGAAGGCTAAGGAAGGTGAATTGGAAAAGGCCATGGATATGCTCAAAGGAGTTGGGTTTGAGCGCTTCTCTAAGGACTTAAAGAAAAGGGTAGAAGTTATCGATGGCTTGAAAGCGAGAGCTGAAAAGTATTCTACACTCAGTAAAGTTTCTGATGTTGTGGGGAGTAAGGCTGACAGTTTTTTGAAAGGAAAAGCTATTTTTACTGCAAAAACGAACGTAACATCTGTTTCAAGCCCTTCTAACAATAAAGAGGCAAGAGCTTCAACTAGGAATACCGAATTGGATTTTTGGGGCCGCTTAAATGCGTATGGAGACTTTATGAACAAATGGAAGGAGAAGGTCGCGGCAGGGATATTTTTTGAAGGTGAGCTGGAAAGTGATGCTAATTTTTTCAATGAAATGAGGTCGGCTTTAAGTTTGCACAAACGTGTGATGAAAACTGAATTAATGATGGAGAAAGAATTCATAAGTGCGTTGTATGGCCCTGTGAGTCATTTTCAAAATTATTTGAACTTGACTCGTTTGTTCAACAGGTTAGCAAACAGCGAAAATCCATTTCCTCACAACGATCCGGAACACTCAAAATTAGAGTTTGAGTCAGCCATGATAGCGAGAATAGAATTGATTATTTGGGCCAGGTTGTATAATTGGAAGTCGACGAGCTTTAAACAAAAGGTTTTGAAGAAACAGATTATGTATAAGTCAATTCTAGGTCCAGATGATTATGAGGAAGTTGAGGTTACAAAAGTAAGTCCACTGCTTCCGATGCGCTACCATGAATATTTCAAGAAACGATTTGTAGACTCTCCTTATTATGTGCTTCTAGGGCCAAAATTTAATGAAGTAAAGAAGAGGGTAGATGGGGAAACTGATGTTTCAGATGAAGACAAAACTCGCCGTAAACAAGAAGCCTTCGTAGGTTATATGGCGGGCCTTCGTGAGAGTCTGCTAAAGACTAACGATCTGGTAGATAAAATCATGAATACAAAGTGAGTAACTAAAAAAGAACAGAACTTTCAGTAGCAGAAATAACCACTTTCACTGATAGGCTGAATTCCAAATGAAATAATGGGATTCAGCCTTTTCTCATTTTTTTCGTTCCACTGGCGGATTGAAAGGCTCTGTAATAAGTCCAACTCACTTAACAATTACCTTAGTCGCTGTACCTCCAGAGCTCAAAAAGTAAATTCCGCCATCAAATTCACTCGCATCAAACGTAAATTCATTCGCTCCGACTAACTCATCACTCAGAACAACCTGTCCCATCAGGTTTACGAGTTGCACTGTTGAACTTACGCTTTCAGAAAATAAAACGGTAGTCTTTCCTGAAGTTGGATTTGGATATACCCGCACGTCGAGACTCGGAAGTTCTTCTATGTCGAGAGGTGTGGTATTCTCGGCATCAAACGACGGGAACATTTTCTGAAAATTCCCAGTCCCATTCACAAACCTTCCCCAAGTCGTATAATCTTCTTGTAGTGGGAATGTCACTTCATCAACGAGGTATCCGAAGTTGTCTGTTAAATAGATACTTTCACCTGATTGATCCAATGCAAAATTAGCGTGCAATCCCGTTTGGGTAATATCCAAATCAGCCCAAATGATGAGATACTCTCCAGGACCGATAGTCGTATCTGGGAACGCCCATTTGTTTGGGTTATTGAGTTCATCTGAAAGGTGATACCCATCCAAAGAAATAGAGTTTCCAGTATTGTTATACAACTCAATCCAGTCATCAAATTCAAAGCTCTGGTCGAGAGCATTGTTGATATTAATCGCGTCGAGCTCATTGATGACCAATCCTTTTTCTGGTGATAAGGTGTAAAATTCATATTGTGCACGCAATGGAGAGAATTTTGCGGCTTCTGTATTGAGTGCATAGAAATAATACTCGACGTCCGTTGCTCCTATGGAAATTGTTGTTCCGTAGACACCATCTCCAGCTGCTCCATCATTACTCATTCCGTCATCGAACATTTCTAGTTTGGTGAATACATCAAAGTGGCTGGATCGGTATCCCAAAAAGACCGATTGAGCATTGGCGACTTCTGCAGTGAAATCAACACTTGAATAGACTGGAGGTTGGTTCGAACTTGTTGAAACGTTGGAAATAATAGGCTGAGCTGCTTGGAATTCTGGAAGTGAGTTGATGTGTGAATTTCGTGTATTCATCAAGTTTTCAATTCCCGGGCGATAGTTGAACCAAAATCCAACATCGCTATTTAGGTTATCTGCGAATTCATTATAGGTGTATGCATTGTATGGTTCATTTTGCATATCAGCATCGATGAGGTTCTGCATGACCTGCCCTCTCAGCAAATAATCACCATTCGATATATTCTCTTGCATGATCGTTTTGTAATGAGCAGTATACATTTTTCGGTATTCAGGAATACTCAACAACTGGGCAATCAAAGGACGTAAGCTCAAATCCAATTCATGTAGGTATGGATCTTGGGTTTGCAAGGCTCCTAATCCAAGAGGGAGAAGATTCGTTCCATTCCACAAAAGACCGCCGAAAGACATGTTCAGATCCCAAATAGTGATACTCCAACGGTCATTGTCCATCTTGTAGAGGTAATAATTGTGTTGAAAAGTAGTGTAGCCATCGTTGTGAACAAGGGCACTGCTGAGTGCTAAAAACCACAGCGCTCTGTCTACATCTAGGTATTGTTCGATATCGTTGATGTTGTTGCTTAGAACGTAACAAAGCGTTTGGAGTTCTTCATTTCCATAAAGCGATTTTCGTTGGTACAAGGTGTCGTACGCGATAGTGTCAGCGTGATAAGACAGGTTGGAATTTCCTACGGCTAAATCGAAATTGATGGGGTCGCACTTGAAGAAGGGATTTTCACTTGAGTTGTAATGGTCGTCCAAAAACTCGTTGTCAATTGATTCTGTGTTGGTATAAATACCGCGATAATCACCGTTAATGAATAGTTTAACGAAGCTCGCTCTGGGAGCATCCATGTATTTATTGGCTATCTCGTAGGATAAGGCTTCACGAATCATGCTTGGGTCCGTAAATTGATTGGCCAATTTCAGTTTGTTCTTCCCCATGTATTTTTGCCCAACAACTGTCCAGTTGAGATCTATGTTGAATGGATTCTTATTGCTTGCTGTGTCCATGGAACTATTTCCTTTGTATCTCACTCCGCAGCTATCAAATGGCACACCGTCAATGGTTACGTCGGCGAGTATTCGTTCAGATCCAGTTCCTGTTCCTACACCAAGTTGAGCCAGTGAGTCCAAAATATGATCCCAATTACTGTCGTAAAATTCAATTTCAATGGTACGAATGGTGTCTATGGCAAAAAGGTTCTGTGCAGAACTCCAGTTGTTTTGGAGAAATAGGAATGACAAGACAAGCGATGTGCGTAGCAGGAGATTGGGTCTCATGTGGGTGTTTTTGGTTCTTCAAATGTACGTTTTATCAAACAAAACAATGAAGCACAAAAAAAGGTCATCGAATCGATGACCTTGAAATAATAAAATTGTTGCGTTAGCTTATTCAGCTAAATCTGATTGCTCAATGTCTTGCGCACTTCCATATGCGTCACAACCAGCATGTCCTCCTTTGGATGATCCACATGCAGCAAAAACTACTGTTAGCATCAATCCCATTAGTGTCAAGGCCAAAAGTCTTTTCATGGTGTTCTGATTTAAATTAAGGTTCTAATTTGTTGTTGTCGTCTAGTAATATAACTACAAAAGTAAGATAATTATTGCTTCCTACGAAAAAATGTTATCCACAAACCTGTCCGAGTAATCTGAAATAAAGTGCAACTCACCGAAAATATTGTATTTTTCCTTTCGTTAACTCATCAGATGCGTAGGTATTACTTCTTCTTCATTTTATTACTATCCTTTACCTCCTATTCGCAAAAAGCGTTCCAATTATCCTTTGCCAATGAGAATCATCGAGCATTTGTAAAGAATCCGACTACTAGTTTCAAAGACAGTGTGTCATTGGTGAAGTACGTGAGAGATCTTCAATCCTCGGCGATCAATAAAGGGTACTTGCTCGCATCGGTAGATAAATTCTCTTTTTCGAATAAAACAGCCACACTGGATTTCCACTTGGGAGAGAAGTTTGAAGAGGCCCATGTAAATATGAATCAAGAGGAAATGTCATTCATTCGAAAGCACTCCAATTTGAATGAACGCTTCATCTCGCAATTGGCCTTTACACCCAAGGTGTTGTCTTCTACTTTGAAATCTATACAACGAACCTATCTCGAGAATGGATACCCTTTCGTCAGATTGCAATTTGAAGATGTGGTCATACAAGGAGCTCAAATGTCTGCTGAATTGAAGGTTGATAGAGGTAAATTGTATGTTTGGGAAGAGATTCACATCAAAGGCGATTCCAGTATTGCGAAGAGTTACGTTTCAAGTTTACTGGGAATTAAGGAAGGAGATGTTTTTGATGAGAGCTTGCTCAAGAAGATCAAAAGTCGCGTGCAGCAGGTTTCCTTCATCAAAGAGATTAAGCCGCACGAGATTCTATTTGCCAAAACTGGTGCTGAGCTATTCGTTTACCTCAAGAGTAATCCTGTTAGTTCGGTAAATGGGGTGGTAGGCCTTCAGCCGAATCCAGTAACACAGCGTGTATTACTTACAGGGGAGCTGAACCTCAAACTATTGAACGTGTTGAAGCAAGGCGAATTAGTGGATATTCGCTGGCAGAGCATTCGGGATCAGACCCAATCACTGAATGCCCGGATGAATTACCCATTTTTGTTCAAGACTTCATTCGGATTGGATGGAAACTTCGATTTGTATCGAAGAGATACTTCCTTTGTTGAATTACGGTCCACTATTGGGGTGCAATATTTCATGTCGCACGGAAGTTATATCAAGGCGTTCTATCAGAATTTGCAGTCGAATGTACTTTCTGGTGGGCAGAACAATCCCACCTTCGCGAATTTAGGAAGTACGGCATCCAACAATTATGGTCTTGCTTATGCTCGACAGTCATTAGATTATCTACCCAATCCCTCCACTGGTCACCAGTTTGAGGTGATGGCAAGTGCCGGAACACGGTCGTTTCAGTCGAGTGATACTTCGGAAGTTGTTAGTTCACTTATTTTGAAGGGAGAGATTGATGCCCAGGTCTTCATTCCATTGGCCAAACGACATGTGCTACGCGTTGCGAATCACACGGAGTTCTACAATACAGACGAAATCTTTCAAAATGAACTGTTCCGATTTGGAGGGTTAACATCCCAACGCGGATTTGACGAAGATGAGTTGGTGGCATCAACCTTAAGCACAACGACCTTGGAATACCGTTTCTTGCTGGATCAGAATTCGCATGTTTTTGCTTTTTTTGATCAAACATGGTACGAAAACAACTCCACAAATTATGTGAATGATCTACCGTTAGGCTTCGGGGCGGGCTTTTCATTTAGTACAAACCTGGGAGTTTTCTCCATTTCGTATGCGTTGGGAAAACAGTTGAACAATCCCGTTCTTTTGAGCAATAGCAAAGTCCATTTTGGTTATATTGCTTACTTTTAGATTATGATCTATTTAATGTTGATTTTGGGAATCGTCATTGGCGGTTTAATAGGATTTATTGCCGCTCAACGGGCCAGTGCCCAAAAGAATTCTGCCATCTCATCTGAACTCGAATCCTTGAAAGTGGAGAATGGAACGCTATCGAGTTCTCATCTGCATTCAACGGAAGAGAATCGCGGTTTGAAGGAAGAAATCAGTGCACTTCGCGATTCACATTCAAGTGAATTGAGCGAATTACGTGCATTGAATCAACAGGAAAAAACATCGGCAATTACCTACAAAAGCAAGTTCGAGGCGCTCGAGGAAAAGTTGAAAGATCAGAAGGAAGAATTGAGTGGTCTTCAGGAAAAGTTCACCAAAGAATTTGAACTCGTAGCGAACAAAATCCTTGAGGAGAAAACAACCAAGTTTACTGATAAGAACAAAGAGAACATTGATGCGATTCTCAATCCGCTAAAAGAAAAGATTTCGGAATTCCAGAAAAAGGTAGAAGATAGCGATGAGAAAAACATTGCTCGAACGGCAGAACTCGGAAAGCACTTGAGTATGCTGCGCGAACTGAACCAGGAAATCACCCAAGAAACAAAAAGTTTGACACAGGCGCTTCGCGGCGACTCCAAGACTCAGGGAAACTGGGGAGAAATGCATTTGGAAGCGATTTTGGAAAAAGCAGGATTGCAAAAAGACATTCACTTCACGAAAGAAACAAACTTGAAAACGGATGATGGTGCCAATCAACGATTGGATTATATCATCAACATGCCTGACGGAAAACATTTGATCCTCGATTCAAAGGTTTCGTTGACTGCTTACAGTCAATTCAATGATTCAGAAGATGAAAACGAAAAAGAAGCAGCGCTGAAACAACATTTGCTCAGTGTGAACGGGCATTTGAAGTTGCTGAGTGATAAGGATTATCAGAACTTATACGGAATTAACTCACCCGATTACGTGTTGATGTTTATTGCCAACGAACCCGCTTTGACCTTGGCTCTCGGTGAAGACCCGAACCTTTTCGAAAAGGCGTTGGATAAGAACGTCGTGATGGTGTCGACTTCAACGCTCCTAGCTACACTGAGAACAATTTCGTACATCTGGAAACAAGATCTTCAAAATAAGAACGCTGAAGAAATCGCACGTCAGGCGGCTGCTCTGTATGATAAGTTTGTTAGCTTCTCTGATGATTTGGTCAAGTTTGGAACGCAGTTGAAAACGGCTACTGGAAGCTACGAAGCTGCGATGAATAAGCTCTCTCAGGGAACAGGAAACTTAATTCGAAGAACTGAGAACTTGAAAAAGTTGGGCGTCAATCCAAGTAAGAACATCAACCCAAAGTTGATTGATCGGAGTGAAGAGTAGACTGGAACGGTCAAATCACGGATTGATTGAACCCATTCTAAATGGGACTGTACTGTAGAGAAATTGAAAGAATGTTCTACAAATTTTTGCTCGTTTGCTTAGTGATCAGCACACAATTTTCCCTGTCACAATCTCAAAAAGGCGATACGACTGATCTCGACTATTTCTATCAAAACTTATTTGATTCAACCTTAACGGAAAGTGAGTTTTTGGAGAACATAAATGGGTTCGTTGGATCCATTAAGAATTCGGCCAAGGATGTTGATCGGTGGCACAGTGGCCAAACGGATTATGCCGAAGTATTTTATCAAGATTCCATCCAAACGATCAACAGCCAGAGACACTTTAACAGTTTCAGGAGTCCAGTTTACTGCAGTCAGTTGTTGTACAAGGGCAAAGTGATCCGTGAAGCATTTAGTGGAGGGGAAGATATGTATGAGGCACGTGCACAGTTACGGATTTCTGAGAGCTATCATGATGAAAAACGTTCAAAACGCAGAAGGCGTGAATCGAAAAGGGGAGAAAAACCAATTGAGCGTAGTGATACTGTTTCTGTGGTGCACGAAGTGGTAATGTCACCTGTAGAGAGATATTATACTGAAACGTACTACCATCATGAACGCATGATGTCTGTGAGATTTGTTGTCGAGGCGGATTCAAGAGAGATTGCATCACTTTATGAATACAGTCTGATAAGAGATGAAGCGCTCAACTTTAAGCGGAAATTTACTCGATTAATCTCCGTTTCGTACCAACAACTAAGCGCCGAAGACCTACCACAGACTCCTGTAAGACATCGTTAAAATCAGTTGGAGTTCCTCATTGGATACTGAGGTTGCAATTGTCAACATCTTGACGACCAACGAACTGTTGTAGAATGCGTTCTTTCAATGAGTGTTCTTTCTAGAATACAGACTTCGGCTCCGCTCAGTCTTCCTATTTGGTTGAAACGAATATAGTCGAAATAAAAATCAGAAGATGAACCGTCTAAATCCATCACCGCCCGAGGCAGACGCCTAGCGAATCCCTTGCAGTGAACCTGTCGCACTGCATGGAGCTTGCCGAAATGAACTAAAGAATCCAACAATCC
>JBGCDF010000411.1:0-8421 GCA_045105095.1 Crocinitomicaceae bacterium
ATCATTAATTGTTGATAAAACAGGAACAATCTTCCTAGCTGGATCTTACCTTGTGAAAACTGCCATCGGTGAGTCAATAGATAATGAAACCTTAGGTGGAGCTACCACACATACCGAAATATCTGGTGTCTGTGATTACAACATGCCAAATGATGAGGAGTGTCTGAAGACCATCCGAGGATTGGTCGACAAGATTGGTCAAAAAGAAGTGGCCGGATTTGACCGCAAAGAAGCAGTAGATCCTAAAGTTGAAGCGAAGCAAATGTATGGAATCCTTCCACAGGATAGAGCAAGGCCATACGATGTTACCGATCTTTTAAAGTGTATTGTGGATGATTCTGAATACACTGAGTACAAAGAAGACTATGGAAGATCAATCGTGTGTGCATATGCACGTGTCGATGGCTGGAGCGTTGGAATTGTAGCAAATCAGCGGGAAATCGTAAAGAACGGAAAAGGCGAAATGCAATTTGGAGGTGTGATTTATTCGGATTCTGCAGATAAGGCTGCGCGCTTCATCATGAATTGTAATCAAAAGAACATTCCGTTGGTCTTCCTTCAGGATGTTTCAGGATTTATGGTAGGGTCGAAAAGTGAACATGGCGGTATCATTAAAGATGGTGCGAAACTCGTAAGTGCCATGTCTAATTCAGTAGTTCCAAAATTCACCATTATTACAGGGAATTCTTATGGAGCTGGAAACTACGCCATGTGTGGTAAAGCGTACGATCCGCGATTGATTGTGGCGTGGCCAACAGCAGAACTAGCAGTAATGAGCGGTGCTTCAGCAGCGAAGGTGTTGCTTCAAATTGAAGTGGCTTCCTTGAAAAAGAGAGGTGAAGAAATTACTCCTGAAAGAGAAAAAGA
The DNA here is from genome assembly GCA_045105095.1 of Crocinitomicaceae bacterium. Lineage (GTDB taxonomy): Bacteria > Bacteroidota > Bacteroidia > Flavobacteriales_D > Crocinitomicaceae > UBA4466. The sequence goes on from JBGCDF010000411.1 coordinate 868, forward strand.
GCTCTTCAACAAGATTAAAGATCGCTACGATGAGCAGATTTCACCTTATTATGCGGCGAGCCGTCTATGGGTAGATGCGATCATCAATCCTACAGAAACGAGAAAGGTTATCTCAATGGGAATTGAAATGGCGAATCATGCAAAACCTGAAAAGGCGTATAACGTTGGAGTAATCCAAACCTAAAAAAGATCGAATGCACACAGATTGGCAGATCAAACATTATCAGGATTTATCCATAAATGAATTTCACGACATCATTGCCTTACGCATGGAAGTGTTTGTTGTGGAACAGGATTGTCCGTACCAGGATTTGGATGGGAAAGACAAAAAGTGTTACCATGCATTTTGTCGAGATGGAAAAGGAACCATTATTTCAACAGCTAGAATTGTTCCACCAGGATTGATTTACGATGATACGGCTATAGGACGCGTCGTAATTAAAGAAAGTTCGCGAGGAACGGGACTTGGCCATGAATTAATGAAAGAGTGCATTGGATTTGCACAGCTTGAATTTGGACAAACGCCTATCCGTATATCCGCTCAAAAACATTTAGAAAACTACTACGAGAAGCACAATTTCACCTCTACAGGAAAAGAATATTTAGAGGATGGAATTCCACATGTTGAAATGCTTCTCACTCTCAATCAGAAATAAACTATGAAAAAGAACACAATTATTGCACTTTCGATAGGTGCTATCGCGCTTGTCGCTTGTGAAACAGTGAAAGATGTAGCTGAAGAAATTACGGATGAAGCGGTTACATCTGCTACTGGTCAGACAATTGACGTAGAATATATGGATGCCGCAGTTCGTCCACAAGACGACTTCTTCCAGTTCGCAAATGGAACATGGACAAAAAACAACCCAGTTCCAGCATCAGAATCGCGTTGGGGAAGTTTTAATGAGTTAGATCAAGCCAATAAAACGAAACTTACTAGAATTCTGGAAACGGCCAAAGGTAAGAGCAAAGAAGTAGAAAAAGGATCCGATGATCAACTATTGGGGGATTATTATGCCGCATACGTGAACATGGATCAGCGCAATCAAAAAGGAGTTGAAGCTATTCAGAATGAGTTGAATCGTATCAACAAAATGAATTCTAAGAAGGACATCGTTTACGTGGTTGCGGAGCACCACCTGGCAGGCATCAGTACTTTATTCTCTTTCGGTGTGGGACAAGATTTGAAGAATGTTGATTTCAACATCTCTTACATCGGACAAGGTGGAATGGGTTTACCGAGCAAGGATTATTACTTTGCTGATGACAAAGCTGATATTCGCGAGGAATACGTGAGTCATATCGCTGGAATGATGGAGTTATGCGAGATGAAAAGTGAAGATGCGATGAACTTCGCTGAATCAGTGCTCGAGTTCGAAAAGGCATTGGCTGAAGGCGCTATGACCCCTGCAGAAAGAAGAATTCCTGAAAACACGTACAACAAACGAAGCCGCGAAAGCTTGACGGAGCGTTCAGAAGGATTCGAACTAGAGAATTTTTTCTCATTGGTTGGATCTCATTCTTTCGATTCACTGATTGTCGGTCAGCCAAAATTCATGGATGCTGTATTCCAACAGGTGAAAAACACTCCGCTCCAGCAGTGGAAAAACTACTTAACATGGAATGTAGTTGACTCTTATGCTGGACACATGAATGAGAAGTTTGTGGAGAAAAACTTTGCGTTTTTTGGAACAGTACTCTCTGGGAAGAAAGAGATGAAACCGATTACTGAGCGTGCAATTGAAGAGATTACAAACTTGCCATTCGGAGAAACTCTCGGTAAAGCGTTTGTTGAAAAGCACTACTCTGCTTCTGCCCAGCAACGTGTCAATACAATGGTAGATAATTTGCTAGTTGTATTTCAGGAACGAATTGAGGCACTAGATTGGATGTCTGATGTAACGAAGAAAGAGGCATTGAACAAGTTGAATTCAATTAGTCGTAAATTGGGCTTCCCTTCAAAATGGGAAGATTTCAGTTCCTTGAACTTTACGCCTGATAATCATCTGGAAAACTTCAAAGAAATGGCGCGTTACGATCATAAGAAAAACATGGCAAAGCTCAATGATCCTGTAGATAAGGATAAGTGGGGAATGCCTGCGCACATGGTAAACGCCTACTACCACCCTCTTTTGAATGAAATTGCTTTCCCAGCAGGGATTATGCAAGCCCCATTCTTCAGTGATCAATATGAGGATGCTGTAAACTACGGTCGAATTGGAATGGTAATCGGACACGAGTTCACGCATGGTTTTGATGATATGGGATCTAAGTTTGCTGCTGATGGTTCATTCAAAAACTGGTGGACGGAATCAGATCGTAAGTTGTTTGAGGAGCGCACATCGAAGTTGGGCGCAACTTTCTCAGGTTTCTGCCCTATTGATGGTCATTGTGTAAATCCTCAATTGACGATGGGAGAAAATATCGCTGACCTTGGAGGATTGACAATGGCTTATTACGCCTACAAACGCACGGTTGAATATCAATCAGGAGTGAAAAAGAAAGGCTATACTCCATCACAGCGTTTCTTCATTGGATTCGCTCAATTGTGGAAAATCAATTATACACAGGAAGAATTGAAAAACCGAATTGCGAACGATCCTCACTCTCCTGGAATGTACCGTGTAAATGGACCATTGATGAATTGCCCTGAATTCTTCGAAGCATTTGATGTTAAAGAAGGTGATCCAATGAGAAAATCGAGTGATAAGATTTCGAAAATTTGGTAATTGGAAAATTGAACGATTAAAAAATAAAAAATGGCGCTTCAGGTATTGAGGCGCCATTTTTAATTAGATAGCTTTAAACTATTCGTTTTAATAGGATTTTGGTCCAATTATCAGTCTTGAGTTTCGTCCATCCGAAACACTATTACCCATACTGAGTTTTCAAATACTGCGAAGGTGTCATCCCAAAATGATTCTTAAACGCCCTCGTAAAGGAAGAAGCATTAGAATACCCAATTGAATTCCCCATAGCTTCAATGGAATACTTCCGCAGAGTAGGATTATCATCCAGAGATTTCACCAGTGAATTCATCCTCAATTCCATCAAGTAATTTCTAAAATCCATCCCCTTATGTTCATTGACAACCTTGGAAAGATAGGAGGTGTTTGTTTTTAGTAGTTTAGCCATGTTGGCAGCATTAAAATTGGAGTTTAGGAATAGATCGGAAGATTCAATTTTGTGTAAACCTTCGAGTATTTTTCTTGACAGATCGCCATCAACCGGTGGGCTGGATTTAATCTGAACCGTAGTGCTTTCCAGTTGATTGAATTCTTTCTGAAGTTGTTCAAACTTCTTCTGTTGTTTCCTCCTACTTCTCAAAAAGAGAAAAACAAAACCCATCAATAAACAACTTGAGGTAACAACGATTAGCATTTGTCGATTCCTAAATTCCGCTTTCTTCTTTTTCACATCGGATTTGATCTTTATGAGATTGTCTTCGGTATCATTGATCCTCTGCGAGTAGACATCCTGTTTTTCACGTAGAATTGTTTTGATTGCATCTAATCCTAAGTTAGAATACTTATAGGCACTGTCCAGCTCATTGATTCTAAAATAGTTCTTAGCTAAAACGTCATATACTTCAGAACTTATTCCATACCCTTCAGTTTTGGCCGCCTCAGTGAGGTACCTCTTCCCAAAAAAGATTGCCGAATCTGGTTGGACTAGATGTGAAAAACAAGTGGCCTTCAGTTTGTGTATATGTATTTTCTGTTCCTCACTTTTGTAGTAACGATCGGCCGTTGTAGCAAATTGAAGAGCTTTGCCATACTTACCTTGAAGCATGTTGAATTCTGACATTCGTAGGTTGTGAAAAAGGAACGTAGCATATGAAGTGTCTATTTTTTTTGTTAGGTAGAACGTCTCATTTAAATAGTATTCAGCCGAATCAACGAATTCAGGTTTTTCCTGAGCAAGACATTCATAATCAAGACCGAGTTGGTAGGCAAGATCAGCTTTTTCTTTAGAGAAGTTTTTATACCATATATCATCTGGACTAAGATGAATTTCATTCATTTGTCTTCTAAGACGAGTTAATATCATAATTGACCTGCGCGTATTTCCTACTCGCCTTTCTATTGAAGCGTATCCCATTTCCAAGGCAATTTTATGTCGTAAATAATATGTATTTCTTCGAGGTAATTGCTCAATGTGTTTTCCTCTCAATATTTGCCAATTAATAGCCTCCGTGTATTTACCCTGATTCTTTTTAATGTAAAAGAGCCTTTTATAAATATTTATACAAAGTATATTAATACACTCGTCATAAGTTTCTCCAATCATCATTTCTGAATAAATGAAGGTATTCGGTTTTCTTTCCTTTTTAATTCTCGTTATAAGTTCTAGTAGCAGAATTTCACATGTTTCATATTTTCCTGACTTGTAGGCTACTTCTGCCTCAGTGCGAAAACCAGCAAGAGATATACAGTGGTTTTTTGACGCCTTCAATTTCTTGGTGAAATACAATACACTATCCGAATTGAAATCACGCAAAGACTCATTCACTTTTTTAAGGTATACTTCCTCTTGTTCATGAGTCTGGCACTGCACTGGATTTGAGGTTAGCAGAAAAATAGAGAATAATGAAGGTAACTTCAGAAGACATATCAAATGGTCCATTTTAAATGGGAGAGAACTTTTAAGAGAATAGTGCATAATGTCAAATTAGAAGCAAATATAAATTTGAATAGTCGAATTAATGAACGTTTACTCGATACATTCGTATGGTTTATACGCTTCTATTGTTCCCGACAAATATCACACAATTTATCGCATTGTTGCAACTAACATATTTATTGGTTGAATGACAATGTATTAACCTAATATTCCATTGCTGGAATGCTCAAACTCCACCAAGTTACTTGTCTGTGCTTTTCATAAAGTGCAAAGGTAAGTACTAGTAAAGAGCTCTAAAAGACCATAGTTTCGTCGGTATATAACACTATTAATCACATGAATATTTCTTTTTAGAAAACACGGTTACATATATGTAAGACTCATGTAACTCAACTTTTCACTTTAGACGAAATTTCACTAAAAAAACACAATGAAAAAACACACCGATTTAACAATTAGAAAATACCTTTTGTTCTTTTCTTTATTCATCCTAGCAAGTTCAATCTCACATGCTCAGCCTTATTTAATTGGTTCAATCCCTAATACAAATTCACCAGACTATATTTGCGATGGAAATCTCAGTAATTCCAATTGGTATTTTGGAGAAGGTGGAGGAATCCATTTCGGAAGTGCAGGTGTTGTTCCACTTACAAATGGACAAATAGATCACCCGTTTAATCCTTCTGCAACTGTAAGTGACCAGAGTGGCAATCTATTATTTTATACTGACGGAAGAACAGTATACAATAAAAATCACGTTCCAATGCAGAACGGTAATGGAACACTGAACGGAACAGGATCCAAACCTCAAGATGTTGTAATTGTGCCTAAACCAAACGACCCTATTCGCTATTACATATTTTATCTTGATGATGACAACACCGATAGATACTACTACTCCATTGTTAATACTTCTGCGAATAATGGATTAGGTTCCGTTGAGACTTTAAATGTGAACCTAGGGCTATTACCTTATGTCAACACGGACAATGAAACATATTGGGAGCAAGATAGTGAGGTAGTTAAGCATAATATGACCGTAACAAAACACAGCGATTGCGAATCGTACTGGTTAATTATTAATCCATTCCATAAGTTCTTTGCTTTTCGTATTTCCAGTAACGGCATCTCTGCCCCCGCAATTAGTGATGCAGAGGGACAACATCAGCCTTGGGGTGATTATGAATGGACTTCAAGCGGGATGAAAGTTTCCTTAGATGGACGTTTTTTGGCTTACTCTAGGGAATATATAGGTTCATCTAGTACTATTTTTGAAGATATATATATCTGGAATTTCAACGCTACTACAGGAATAATAACACCAAACGATAATATTCAGCATTATGGTGGTCATAGTGTTGAATTCTCTCCGAATGGTGAGTTTCTTTATGCCAATTCTGGGGAATACATCTATCAATACAACACTGACGATTTAAGCAATGGATACAATCCAATCAATGGCACCAATAATAGTGTTGGTCCCAGCTCAACTGCACTTCAATTAGGAACGGATGGTCGTATTTACATATCAAAAGCATATACTTCCTCATTAAATAATTTATCAGTAATAAATAATCCTGACCTTGAAGGTGCAAATTGTAATTTCGTGCTAGATCAAGTAAGCCTTTCCGGAGGAGAGGTTGGAAATTCACTACCTCAGTTAGTGCCTTGCTTTTGTATCAATGATGCTTCTTGTTATATCAACAGCTCCTTAGATATATCGAACAACTGTCCTCCTCTCACTCCTACCTGTACAAACATAACTTTTGAACCAAATATTGAAGTCCCATTCTGGAGTTACATTGACTATTATGAATGGACAATAACGAATACAATTAATAATACTGTTGTATATTCTAACATAGGAACAGGGAATCCAAACGATTTGAATTATTCATTCCCTCAATATGGTGCTGAATACGAGATTTGTCTTTCGACACGTTCACGAAAATATGCTAATTCTCCATTTACTTTTGCGTATTGTGCAACCGATGAAATATGTGAAACATTTGTGATAGGAGGTAAATATAAAAAGAGTAACAGCTCTAATAACGTTGATCAGAAATATGATGAACTGTCTTTTGAGATATATCCCAATCCGACTGAAAACAAATTCACGATTGAACTAAAATCTTCAGGAGAAAATACGACGGTATCATTGCAGTCTATGGATGGAAAACAACTTTTTATGAAATCATTCGAAGACTTAAAGATGTTTGAATTTGATTTGAGTGATTTTTCTTCCGGACTTTATATAGTATCCGTTAAAAGTGGTGAAATAATAAAGACCAAGCGTGTCGTAAAGAACTAAAGCTTTGGGTGTAAAAAAAATCCCACTTCATTTTTGAAGTGGGATTTATATTTTAATGGGTTTAGTTCAAATGAATTAACAATCTCGCGTTGTTTTTTCGTGTCTTCTTCACTTCTATCGACTTGCTGTAATTCAAGATCGCGTTAAGTGTTGTTGATTTCGGAGCGAATTTCAACTCTTCGCTAGGAGCAATTTCAGGGTATTTTTTTAACATAGGCATGTATTTAGCTTTGCGTTTACAAACATAGAACGAGATCATTTCTCGTTTATTATATACATGTCTAAAATTTGTTGGATTAATTGAAAAATGAACAAATCCTACGATCGAAAAAAAATTGACGGGGAGTTGTCGAATATCGTAATCGTTCCAGTTTAATTGCCTGAAGACTGACGTATTTCATCGTCAAACCACTCTTCCATTATATCTTTTGAAGCGTCGTTCGCTTGGATGGGAACCACCACATTCCCTTTAAAATCGACAATTCCCGATAAATATTCTTCCTCGGTATACACACCTCCCCACCTATCTTTTACTTCTTTGGTAACGATAGTCGTAAGTTGAAGCATGGCAGGATACAGGCTAATCGATTGGTATTCAAACTGAACAACTACTTCATTGC
>JBGCDF010000412.1:0-11997 GCA_045105095.1 Crocinitomicaceae bacterium
TTGAACAATTTTCATCGGTAACAATTGGAAGTGTGATCCCGAATGATCCTGGGGCTGAATTGATTGTGGCTTGCGCAGTCGCCTGACAACCATTATTATCTGTTACAACCACATCGTATGTTCCAGAAGTCAAGTTCGTAATATCCTGTGTTGTTGGACCATTTGACCATGCGTAGGTAATTGGAGCTGTTCCTCCCGTCACCGAGATATCGATACTACCCAATCCATTCGAACAAGTCTCGTCTGTTGCGATAAGGTTTGTGATGCTCAAAGTTCCAGGAAGGTCCGTCACTGAAATAGCACTTGTTGTAATGGTACAACCCGTGTTATCTGTAATACTACAGGTATACGTCCCTGCTGATAATCCAGATAGATCTTCTGTTGTTGGACCGTTTGACCAAATAAACGTATATGGACCTGTTCCACCTGCTGGTGTCAAATCAATTGCTCCTGCTCCGTTTCCACAGATCTCACTTGTCGTTGTGAATGTGTAGGTAATGTTTCCATTCGTTTGAAGAACAGTTGCTGAACCGGTAACGACACAGCCATTCACATCTGTTACGGTATAATCATATGTTCCCGCAGCAAGGTTCGAAATGTCTTCAGTAGTTGCACCGTTCGACCATGCAAAGGTTAATGGTGCCGCACCTCCTACAACTGCAAGATCTATTGAGCCGTTATTCGAACAGTTCGCGTCGACAACAGTTGTAGTTGCACTCAAACCATTTGCTGTATTTCCTACTGAGAGATCTCCAGTCACAATTGAACATCCGGAATTATCCGTAATTGTGCATGAATAAATTCCCGAAGACAAATTTGAAATGGTAGCACTTGTCCCTCCGTTTGACCATGCATATGTGTAAGGTGGATTTCCACCAGTAACACTCAATGTAATCTGCCCTTGTCCATTTGAACACACTTCATTGGTAATTCCAGAATTAACTGCTAAACCACTGGCTTGATTGTTCACTGTGTACGTCCCTGTTGCCGTACATCCATTTTGATCTGTAATGGTGATCGTGTAAGATCCAGCAGCAAGACCCGAAAGGTCTTCCGTTGATTGTCCCGAGCTCCAAGAGTACGTTAACGAACCAGCACCACCGATGGTAATCACGTCAATTGCTCCTGCTTGATCTCCACATACTTCATCCGTGATGATTGCATTTTGAATCGCCAATGTACCTGAGTTTGAGTTGACCGTTACCGATTGACTTTCCGTACAACCGTTCGCATCTGTTACAGTAATTGAATATGTTCCAGCTGACAAACCAACGATGTCTTCGCTTGTCGCTCCGTTCGACCAAAGTATTATGAATGGTGCAGTACCTCCAACAATATTCATGTTAATCGCACCATTGCCATTACCACAAATCTCATCTGTCACGAGTTGCGTAGTTACATTTAGCGTTCCTGACGCATTGATCACTGAGAACAATTGTGTCGTAAATGTACAACCTGCTGCGTTGGTAATAACACAGGAATAATTTCCTGCGGGAACACCCGTGAGATCTTCCGTTGTCGCTCCATTCGACCATAAAAATGATAATGTCGTTCCGGTAACAGTAATATTCACTGCACCTTGTCCGTTACCACACACCTCGTTTACAATGTTCGCCCCTACCAAGGAAATGTCACCAGTTGTTTGATTCACTGTATAGGTTTGAATGATGTAACAACCTGTCTGATCGGTTATCGTACACGTATATGTTCCTGCCGTCAGTACCGAAAGATCTTCCGTTGTTTGGCCTGTATTCCATGAGTAGGTCAATAGACCGTTTCCTCCAGTAACTGTTTGATCAATCGAACCATTGGCAGCCGAACATATTTCAGGAAGTACAGTAGCTGTTGCTGCAAGAGAGCCAGCATTGTTTACTACAATATATGATTCAGATGTTTGACATCCATTTCCATCGGTAATTGTCACATCGTAGGTGCCAGCACCCAATCCAGAGAGGTCCTCTGTTGTTGCTCCGTTCGACCATGCATATGTGTAAGGCATGGCTCCACCGATTACTGTAATGTCTATCGTTCCGTTGAGGTTTCCGCAGTTTTCTACTCCAACAGATGCATTTGAAATTTCCAAGGTTCCCGCATTATTTGAAACGGTAAATGTCATGACTTCCGAACAGTTATTCGCATCGGTAGCCACAATAGTGTAGGTTCCAGCTGACACGCCTGTGATATCTTCAGTCGTAGCACCATTACTCCAAGAATATGAAACTGGAGCCACTGCATTCAATACATTAATATCAATACTTCCATTTGCTGAACCACACAATTCATCCGTCACTGCATTCGCTTCAATTTCAATGAAACAGAAAGCAGAGCAATTCGACACATCATTCACGATTGTGTAGGATTCATTGGCCGTACAGCCATTCCCATCTACAACGTCTATCGTATAGGTTCCAGAAGTTAAAGCACTAATATCTTGACTTATTGGACCATTGGACCACTGGTAACCGTATGAACCTGTTCCACCTGTCACGGCGATATCAATCGACCCGTTATCTGTGTTACACTCTTCATCCAGCACGTTTACTGCACTGATGATAATTTGAGAACTCTCACCAACAGTGATCACCTCCGAGTATACACAACCGATCTGATCTGTCATTGTTACTGTGTAGTCACCTGCTGCAAGGCCTGAAATGTCCTCAGTAGTTTGACCAGGATTCCAGGAGAATGTATATGGCGTTGTACCCCCTGCTGGTGTAATATCTATCGCTCCATCACTGCCACCAAAACAAGACGCTGGTGTCGTCGTTGATGAAATACTTAAGGAACCGATATTATTTACAATGAATGTTTCGATCGATTGACATCCATTTCCATCGGTTACTGTTACGGTGTACGTTCCAGCAGGAACTCCTACTAAATCTTCAGTTGTTGCTCCGTTCGACCATGAGACAGAATAGGGTAAAACTGCATCTTGGATATCGATATCAATGGAACCATCGCTACCTCCACATGTTGCATCTGTAACGAAACCAGTCGTAACAATTTCAGCTGGTTCGAGAAGCGTAACCGTAGTATCTGGCATATCACCAATCAAGCTGATGTACCAGTTAAAAATGTATCCGTTATCCAATCCAAATTGATCGGTCACGTGCATTTCCCACGTACCATTCATGTCAGCGCCAATGAGGTTATTGAACGATTCGAATGGGGTATATGAACCTGCTGGCAAGTAATTATCTGTATAGGTTCCTCCAGTAGAGGATGGAATGGTATGCGTATAATTATTCGATTCTGCTACCATCGTTAGGAAAACTGGATTGGCATTGAAACAATACTCGTATCCTACTCCTGGATCTATTAAATTACTATTCGCTCCGTCAACAGGGCCAGAAGCAAATGGTTCTCCAAGGTCACATGACCCTCCACCATTCTGTTGCTTAAGCACTACAATTTCACCTGAAGGAGCCTCAACAGTAATTTGTAAATCTCCTAAATAAGAGTGCTCCATTGTTGCACAAATCTGCTGAACTTGACTTACATCATTAATTGTTTGACCCTGCGTGAAACCAACAATATTCAAGGGTGCATCGTATGTTAATACTGTACCATTTGGCACATCCGGAAGGAAGGTCGTATCAGCATCATATATACCACCAATGACCAAGGCATCGGCTTCACACCCATACGAATCATAGACTTGCACAGTGTACGTTCCAGCAGCTAAACCTGTTATTGGATTGGCGGTAGTTTGCGTTTCTACACCATTTGGATCTGTGACCCAATACGTATATGGTGGAAATCCACCCGTAGCATTGACTTGTATTTCACCCGAGTTATTCGCGAAACAGTCCAAATGGAATTCATCCAAGGTAAAATCAATGGGTTGAGCGTCATTAATATACAAGAAGGCGGTATCGAAGTCTGCACAAGCGGCAGGTTGATAGATAATGAATATCGATTCTTGTCCTTCGGTTAATCCGTCGGAGAAAGCATCAATATAAATGGTCGCTGAAGTATCCCCAGCAACAATCGTAAGTGAGCTATCCACGAATTGATAATCCACTCCATTTACTGCTGTACCTTCCACAAAGTAATTGATGATTCGATCCTGATTACTTACGTCATCATACGAAAACGTGAAGCTTGCAGGAATACAGCCTTCAAGGGCTATGTTGTCCGAGTTGATCGTTTGTGTTTGTACTTCTACAAGCCCCTGAACGAGGGAATTTTCTTGTAGGAATACAGCTGAACTATATACACCATCACCTGCATCGGAGATAACCAATTTCAAATGATAGACCTCACACGGTGTCAAATTATTCCTTGTCGCTTCTAAAATCGTTGTGAAACCATCAAATTCTATATCCAATCCTGTCGAGTTATCTATATAATATTGACTGTTCGTAACTGGGTTGATGTTATTAATTGTAACTGGACTTGTAGAGTTCGGAACCAAAGCAATGTTCTGCTCTCCAACAATTCCAGGACCGCTAATGAAAAAAGCAAAGACGTCATTAAACGATGAGTTGTTGGGTGGAGCGAACTCTGGGTATTCCTCAGAGGCAAATACGTAGTTAAATTGAATAAAGGAAGATTGAACTTCAAAATCGAACTCGAGGGTAATGGCATCAAAGGTAGTGGCACCTGCCAACCCATTCATCTGAGCTGTACCTGAGTAACCTAAATTTGCACCTGCATTAGCGGTGAAATTTGGACCTGGCGCTTCGGTAATGTTTCCTGAGGAGAGTATAACTCCAGAGTCAAATCCGATATCAGAATTGACACCAGCAAACGTACCAGCCGCGGGTGAACTCGTTAAAGATGGCAGGATGGTGTTTCCTTGCGATAAAACAGCATTTGTTACCGTGATATTGGGCCCTGCTAAGAATTCTGCTAGTTGCTGTGCATTTTGACCACTGGTCATCGTTATTTGGGAGAACATCATTGGAGCATTCAACAAGAAAAGGAGTGCAGCCAATAATAATCTTGACGTTCGTTTCATAAGAGTATAGTTTAGCAGTTCGGAAAATACGGAAAAAAGCCTAGCAGACTGCGAATTATAAGCCCCAAAAATTTTCCGTTCTTGGACATAAAGCGCGCAAAAGATCAAAAAAATCTGGTTTGGGATTAACTGAAGGAGCGAATAATAGGATATTCAACACAAAATAGTTGGGCAGCTTAAAAAAGATTCTCCTCGATTTCAAAACTTCTAAGATTGAAAAAAAGCCACCCTGACAAACAGAGTGGCTTCCTTATGTTATCGTTGTGGTTGCGTCTTATTCAGACATTTCACACGGGTTGATTGTGATTTCCCCGAACTTCTTCTTGTTAACTGTTCCTTTGAACGTCAATGCTGTACCTTCTTCTTTTGCAGAAGTCAACAGAGCTTCAGCATACCAACCGAATAACGCTGATAATTGGCATTTTCCCATCATATCGTCAGTTACTCCGAAACACGCTTTTGCATATTGATTACCATCGCTATCTGTATAGTTTTCAACCTTTTCGATGATTCCTGTTAGTGTTACTTCTGTCCCATCTAATGAAGTATTTCCGTCAACCATGTCATAATCCTCATCATAGGTTGCGACGAATTTATCCCATGCTTGTGATCCCTCAGGAACTTCGAGCGACACTGTATTTTCTTCGTTCTCTCCATTTTCGTTAGCATCCATTTCTTCTTGTACCTCATCAACAAGGTCATTCAAGATGTTTTCTTCTGTTACTTCACCTGTACAAGATGCAACAAGGAATAAAGCGGCTGGCAAAATTAAAGCTATGCTTTTCATGATTGTATATTTTTTGTTTTAATATTTCGACGAATATAAATTTGTACTTCCAGCTTTAGCAAAAGTTAAGGTGAATTCTGAAAACCGTTGTACGGATAGTTGAGTTTTCTAAAAATTTGGCAACTAAAAATGTTAACTTGGGTTTTCAAAGAGATTTTCAACCGAATTAATCCATGAAATACGCCTATTTATTCCTCACGATTCTACTGCTTATGAGTTGCGCAACCCATCCAAATCTTACGCTGGACATCCCGGAAGAAGGGTTTGGCGTCGTACAACATATTCCCTCCGACCAGGAAGGGAGAGCACAAAACGCACTGTATATAGAACCGCGGGCGATTACCGAAAAAGAGTTCAATTCACCCGAACTAAGCACGTACATTGATAGTATGTATGCAGTCATGGTGAGAACGGCAGGAGTTGGAATCGCTTCGAATCAATTGGGGAAACGTTTGCAAATTTTCATGATTGAAGCAAAGGCAAGCAATCCGAGGTACAAGGTCTTGGGACCTGTTGAGAAGCAGGTATTCATCAATCCTGTGATCACCAAAACGTCAACAACGCGCAAGAATTTCTGGCACGGATGTTTGAGTGCTCATGGTGAGAATCGAGGTAATGTTGCGACCTATGAATGGATCGAATACCGCTGTCAGAATCAACAAGGAGAAGTCCGAACGGGTAGGTTGGAAGGATTTGCTGCGGTAATTTTCCAACACGAGTTCAGGCACATGCTTGGCGGAACGTATTTGGATCATGCGAAGCACTTGTTACCGAGGGAAGCATTAAGTGAACAATTGGATGCTGGTGAGTTGCCTTTTTTCGATGTTGCGAGTGATACGCTTCCTTTGTTGATTGAGGGTTATGTTTTGGGGGAAACGATTGGGGAGTATCATGCGAAAGGCAAACAAAACTAATTTATCACCAAAAGTACCCGAAATTGAGTACTCATTAACTCCTTGCATATTTGAAAATGGTCAATTGAACAAGAGTGTAAAACATCCTATAACAAAAAAGTGAGCCTGTCCAGATAGGACGAAGCTCACTCACTCTATATCGTTTTCTACGCGACGGAACTATAATCTCCCTGTCACAGTACATTGTGTCATTTCAACAAACATGTCTTTTCCTGAACATGTTCCTGTAACCTTCACAACATCACCAATATTCAGTATTTCTAATCCTTCGGTAGACTCGAAATGACATTGCATGAAGTCTAGAAGCCCACTCCCTCTTAAATCAATAACGGGTAATTCCGTCATTAGATCCGTTTCTATTTCGGTGATTTTACCGATTACTTCAAACTCTTTATCCTTGAATTCTTTATCAGCACGGATCTCGTTTCCATCATACGCGTTAATTAGATCAATCGCTCTGATCGAATTGTTCTCATCGAGTGTATACGTTTTCTTGTCCGCTTCAGATTCTTTTTCCGCCTTCTCCTTTGCCTTATCTATAATGGTACCGAAAAGTCCTCTATCATCATCTGATGGTGTTGAAAAACATCCTGTCAGGAATCCAGCTGAAAGTAGTAGGCCAAAAAATAGTATTACTTTGTTCATTTGTAATTGGTTTTCCACGAATATACTAAGAGTTTTATATTTCTCGAAGGAAGTAGCAGACCGTCATTCGTCTTCAAGCACGAGTTGCGATGTAATATGCGCAGACAGAAATGTATAATCAGAAACAATCTTCGACAACGAATATGGTGTTCCTCAAAAGATAATTGGTGGCCATTGATTGAGTTGTCTATTGTACAGTGAAGCGCACAGGCAAAAAAAGTGTGTTTTAGTAGGAAAGATGGATCAAACCTAAAAGTTGGAGAGAAACGCATGTTTCATTCTAAATATAACATTCAATTTGTTTTCGGTATTCTCTCTTCAAGAGAAGCTTCAACACTTTTTGGTTGGGCACAAAAAGTGTTCAAAAATGCCCTTTGCGCTTATTTTTCTACGATCAGAAAGACTCTCGAAACGCGGTGTTTTCGGTGATCGTTCCGATATCCATCTTCACGCTTCCTCAAACACTAACTCGTTTCAATTCGATTTCTTCACTCCGTAAAATAGGCGCCGATAACATACTAAGTTCTATTTTTCATTTTCGGAATACTTAATATATCAAATCCATAAGTTCTGAATTTGATCATGAAAGATGATTGTGCACGTTCAGCCATTTAATCAATCCTGTTTCATAGGTAATGTCTCCTGAATACGAGTCCCAAGGTTGACTTAAAATATACTCGTTAGTGATTTTTAAACTTTCATCATTCGCAAAACGGGTCAAAGCCAAAGGATAAGCGATGCGAACAGTTAGAGATGGAAAATTGCTCCAACTACCATTTGCCTCCCGCCAACTTTTTAATTCAGCTAAGTGCTTTTTTGCTATCTCGTGTTCATTGTTCCGATCAAGATAATAGACCATCCAAGCTGTAGTTGAAATAGATTTAAGGGATTCTACCTTCTTGAACCAGTTGATCGCTTTTTGTTTAAGTTCTGGTGTCGACAGCTTGTTTTCTTCCATGAGCAAATACCCAAAAATATACGCCCATGTAACCTCTGTCTGCGCTACGTAGTTTTCCTTTTGAACCCAGTAATCGAAAAAGTGTTTTTGCCTGTGAGCACCCACATTGTATTTCATCATCACGATTTGCTCGAGGTACTGAAAAACGTAATCCATTGAATTTGATTCTCCTCTTACTCCAATTTCCTCGACCTTCTGAGTGATATTGGGATGTTCGAAATTCAGTTCGTGCGCGCAAATAATCAATTGCAGCTGCTCATACTCTCCGAATTGATCCAGGGAATTGATGGAGTTGGAAAACCAGTCTTGAATGGATTTGATGTTAATCTGAGCTTCGGTTGTGATAGGGTTCATGGCTTGAAGATAACAAATGTTCTTCGAGATGAAAAGTCATTTATATCCGAACGTTATCCAACTAAGGCTCCACTATTTTTCAATTTTCTGTTCATCACTCTAAACCACAGAGGAGGGACTAAACTCAATAACATTGATGCGGGATAACCATATGGCAATGTCAACGCATCCTCTTGATGCTCCAAGATCTGATATTTCTTAGTTGAGATATAATGATGATCACTATGTCTTGTAAGTTCGTACAACACTACTCGACCTAATACGTGACTAGAATTCCATGAGTGTTTAGGAAGAACACGTTCGTAATCACCATTTGGTTTCTTTTCTCGAAGCAATCCATAGTGTTCGATGTAATTAATCGTTTCTAACAACAAGAATGCTATGACCGCCAGTATAAGCATCGCAGCTAAACCTTTCCAACCAGCAAGAACGTATACAAGTGCTAAGTAAGCCGCTTGAATAATAGTAAAGTGGAACATACGATTCCTTAAGCTCCAAAACGTATCTCCATCCCTTCTGAGTTTCAACCCTTCCAACTGCCATGCATTTATGTAGCTCTGCCATGTCGAACGCACCCAAAAAACGTAAATCGCTTCATTGTAGCGTGCCGTTGATGGGTCCTCCGGAGTTGCCACATGCTTATGATGCCCTAGATTGTGTTCAACGAAAAAATGCATGTACAAGGAAGGAAGCAATAGTGCTTGGGCCATCCATTGCTCTACTTTATTGGTTCTATGCCCTAATTCGTGCGCAACGTTAATTCCGCTTGCCCCCATAACTACGCCCAAAGACAAAAGGTTTCCTGTCATTTCGAGCGTTGTATAGTACCCGTTGACTAAACCGATAAGAAAGTATACAATCCCTCCCCAAACTAATGGAACATTGAAATATAGCAGATAATCAAACATGCTATTCGATAATTTACTTTCCACTTCTTTCTCGGTTAAATTATGCAGTGCACGAGGTAATATCAATTCCGTTACTGGAATAAAAACAAACGCAAATACAAACGCGGAAAAAGACGACAACCCACCAAAATAGATACCTACAAATGTCAAAACTGGGGCAATGTATGCTGCTAAGTACTTCAGATCTTTCATGAAAAATATTTTCGAACTATTCATTCAAATATAGTTCGATTATTTATAACTTGCAAGCATGGGAAGAAAGTCGATTGAAAAAACGCGTAAGCCATTATCCAAAAAAATGGAATCCTGGTTGGACGCTATGATCCCTGTAATATCCGGTCAGGATCTATCGAAACTGACCATTGACGACATTGCAAGACTCACCCAAAAGAGTAAGTCAACGATTTATGAGTACTTCGAATCGAAACAGGATATCATTTATACAGCTGTCAAAAGAAGAATCGAAAAACTCGATTATCTACCCGAACCTTCCGAGGACGAATCGGTTTTATTGACCTATAATTCATTGATCGAATGGTTAATTGAGCATTTGGATGACGTTTCCTTTTCTTTCCTCAATCAATTGGAGAATAACTTTCCGCATTCTTGGGGACTGATCAATGAATTTATGAATCGACTTTTAGACACCCTGAAGAAATTATATGTATCGGGTATCAAACAAGGGATTTTTCGATCGGTTTCTTTGGAAATTATGATTGATTTGGATGAATTCTTCATCACTAAATGGCTCAGTCGTGAGGATAAAAACCAGACGATTGACAAGATGGTTATGGATTACGTGGATATTCGATTGAATGGGATCATACAATAACCAGACAGCCTTGTTGATGGCATATCACGCTAGCTTTATGAAATAACACCCAAGACATAAGACATCAAAATGCTCTTACGCAAACGTTTTAACGTCTATTATTCTGCATAACCATTCTCAACCCAACATTTTATCAAGTTCAATTCCGATTCTTCCAAGTTTGAAAATTTCGGCATCGATTTATCGACTAAAACTACTTGCTCAAATGTTCCATTTGATGTAACTCCCGAAAGTGCATTATACGTATTGTAAGCTCCATCGTTTGATCCAGCATCATGACAATTCATGCAGTTGTCATCAATAATGGTCTTTATGTGAGACGTATAAGTTACCGGCACCGTACTTTCACATACTGGCACGTACGCCTTGTTCTTATTACACGCAAATAATACTATCGCTCCAAAAAGTACTAAAGTAATTCGGCTCATTATATGTATCTCTTAAATTAAAGTTCGTTCTCCAAAATTACTAAAAAACAATTGTCTAGACAACAGTAGCATATGACAACAAAGAAAGGGGCATCTCTTTCGAGACACCCCTTGACTATTTCTTTCAATAACGCTTACTCTGCTAAAACAATAACTTTATTGTTCAACATTTCCATAACGCCACCTTTGATTGCTACGCGAATCACTTTGTCGCTCCCATCAGTAGTAATATATGGACTCGTTTCCTCAGTAGCGTTGAAACCTTCTACTAAATCTACTTTCACGTCTCCTTTAACCAAAGCTGAAATGATTGGCGCGTGATTCGACAATACTTGAAATGATCCATCCAAACCAGGGAACTGAACTGCTTCAGCTTCACCTTTGAAGATTTCCATTTCTGGTGTGATGATTTCTACTTGCATCTCCTTGTGTTATTAAGCGTTCTCTGCTAACATTTTATCTCCAGCAGCGATTACATCCTCGATTCCTCCTTTCAAGTTAAAAGCAGCCTCTGGATATTGATCGTATTTTCCGTCTAAAATCTCGTTGAAAGCTTTGATTGTATCTTGGATATCAACCAATACTCCTTTCAATCCAGTAAACTGCTCAGCTACGTGGAATGGTTGAGATAAGAAACGTTGAACACGACGTGCACCGTGTACAACCAATTTATCTTCTTCAGACAATTCATCCATACCAAGAATGGCGATGATATCTTGAAGTTCTTTGTATCGTTGCAATGTTACTTTCACGCGCTCAGCACATGCGTAGTGCTCTTCACCAACGATCTCCGGAGTCAAAATTCGAGAAGTTGAATCCAATGGATCTACCGCTGGGTAAATTCCAAGCTCGGCAATCTTACGTGATAATACTGTTGTTGCATCCAAGTGAGCAAATGTGTTCGCTGGTGCTGGATCGGTAAGGTCATCCGCAGGTACGTATACCGCTTGTACAGATGTAATCGAACCATTTTTTGTTGAAGTAATACGCTCTTGCATCGCTCCCATCTCAGTTGCCAATGTTGGTTGGTAACCTACGGCTGATGGCATACGTCCAAGAAGTGCGGACACCTCAGAACCTGCTTGTGTGAATCGGAAGATGTTATCAACGAAGAAAAGGATATCTTTTCCTTGTCCGTCTCCTTCACCATCACGGTAGTACTCAGCCATTGTCAATCCTGACAACGCAACACGAGCACGTGCACCTGG
>JBGCDF010000413.1:0-3183 GCA_045105095.1 Crocinitomicaceae bacterium
CTCCGGCATCCCATTTGGCTAGGATTTCTAATTTCTTGGTTTTACTGAATTTGCTCTTCCGCATTTGGACGCGATTTAAGGGTGAGTAAGATAAGGTTATCTTTCTACTAAATCGTGGGAGCGTCTAATGGGAAGCGTACAGGGGGAGAAGGCGAAACAGGTTGTTGGTACATTTTTTTTGTTGCTATGAAATGCGGTTTTTGGTCATCTAATTCGACACTCCAGAGAGAAGCACCATCCAAGGCAGGTATACCCTCAGTGTGGCCGAAGGAAGCACTGTCGGGTATATTTTGTTGGCAGCTGCATTTTTCACTTATTCTGATAAAACTCGTCTGTCTCGTCAATCCAAATAGTTAGAACCCCCTTTCTTTTACATCCTTGATCTACATTAATCACATTCGCCATATACTTAGGTTTATCAAATCCAATTAATGTTGTTGGAGTGTGCCCAATATAAATTTTATCATACTTCCCTATTTGTGATCTATTAGTTAAGTTACCTTTCATTCTTAGATTATTATCAATATGCCATAATTGCACTGATTCAGAATGTAAACTTCGATCCCAAAGCAATTCTTCTCTTTTTTGTTTCATAGTCTCATCAAACCCAATCTTAATGTCGAATCCAGCATGGATATAAAGTTTGTTTTGGTCTTCGTAATAATATTTTAATTCGTCAAAAAAATGTTCCTTATGTATCATAATGAATTCGTCATCATACTTCAAATATGATTCATAGGTAGATTTACCGCCCTGTAAATACCATTGCGAATATTTTGATTTTATATAGTCTTCGTTTCTAAAATTTTCGAAATCATTGCTTAATACATCAAGAAACCATTTGTCATGATTTCCTAATAAAAATATATTTTGAAGTTTTGATTGGTTTTTTATTTCCAACAATGTTCTTACCACTTCAAATGATTCTCCCCAGCCGTCAATGTAATCACCAATACAAATTATCCTATCTGTCTCAATATTAAATTTTGCCTTTTTCAAAACAACATTTAAAGCATCCAAATTACCATGAATATCTCCTATTACCAATGTCCTCATTATTTTATACTAATTTTCTTTTTTATACAGTCAATATTTTGTACGCGCATTGCGTGAACAGCTACTAACAACGCAATGCGCGTATACACCCAATGTATCATTTTTTCTAACTCTGTCATAAGTAAATATGATGTTGATGGTTCGTTTCCCACAAGCGGGTGACTGGCTCTTTGGATGTCAGGGGGTTAAGGTAGGGGGACTACACAAAACAGGTTGTTGGTACATTTTTTTGTCACCATGAAAAGTGTTTTCCAACTATCCATTGCGACACTCCAGGGAGAATCTCCATCTAACGGGCGCTTTTCTAATTAGTCTTATTCCGTATAATTTCGCTTATCCCATCAAGTATTACATCAGTAAGAGATATATCGAAGTCTTCGTGAAAAGAAATTGAATGTTGCTCATCAGATTTATAAACACTTTCTCTATGAATCCATGAGGTTCCTTCTCTAGGGGCAGTGAACTTAAAGATATTTGACGCTGAAAAGGTATTATGAGTATAGTCGTTTCTTATTTGATACAGATATGCTATTTTCTCAGCATTTTCTACTTGCCTTATGTTATAACTTTTCATATTCAATTTTTTTCCCTAAGATGCACCTTTATTTCAATTCCATCTAGTAATTTCTGTTTAGACCTATCAGGTATAACTTCGTTTATAAATCTATAGAAAGAGTTTTTCACTCCGTATATTTTCAAATATTCATTATATAACTTTTCGGCTTGCTCAAGTATGCCTTCACTGCCTAAATCTGATATAATCAATTCTCTTTCAGTCTTTTTCCTTTTACTCTTCAGCCAATTATTGAATTGCATATAGTTAGTGGGTTGACCTAGTTTATCAAAACATGTTAACTTTAGATAGGTGATTAATGCTGGGTATTTATATCTTCTTATTGAGTCTATATTTGACTCTATATCTAAAGTTAATGCATTACATGTTTCCAACCTTTCGTTTACTTGTAATAATACTCGACCCCTTGACTTCTTCCAATGATTTCGATGTAAATCACTTTCCCACTTCGAATCATATTCGTCAAAAATGTTTTTGAAGTATTCATGACACTTCTGATCAGAGACTCTATGATCTAACTTCTGTAATAGTTTTTCAATTGCTTTTATATTGTTAGAATAAGTGCTCATAATGAACTTTCTATTTTACTCATTAGCGTCTTGCTGTAGATCAATGGCTGACAACAATGTATACCCATAGTATGATACAAAGTTTAGCAACTCACCAGCTCTTATTTCACAAATAAGTAGACCGCCATATTTCGCAGAATGATAAAACTCGATTTTATCAATGAGATTCTCTTCTGATTCAGAAATTACTTTGAAACTGAAATGAGCAACAGCGTTTCTGAGTTGAGTTACTAAATCTCTAACAGTAGATATATTTGGTCCAACTGTTAGACTATTGAAACCATGCTTCTCTTTTAGACCACTTAAAATCCTATCATTTGGTATATATTTTGACACTTTTTCTACAGGAAAGACTATCAATCCAAGTAAACAATTAATTAAAAGTGTATAGTTCAACTGTTCTGGAAATTCATATCTACCTACCTCAGCTGTGTATTGATGAATAAGTCGAAGTGTTCGATCTACAAAATCTCTTTCTATATTTCCATAGTTACCCATTTGTATTAATTTTCTAGTCTTTATCGGTTTATTTTGCGCGCAACATTTTCTAAGTGCATTGCGTGAACAGCCACTAACTACACAATGCGCATACTATACCCAATGTATCATTTTTTTCTAACTCCGTCAGATGTAAATGTAACGTTGATGATTCGATTCCCACAAGCGGGTGACCGGCTCTTTGGTTGTCAAAGGATTAAGGTAGGCGGAAAACTTGAAACTTGTTGTTGACACACTTCCCGATTGCCACAAAAGCGAATTTAAAGTGATCTATAAGTCCACTACGGATAAACCATCAAACATCTCACCTATGGACATAAAAGAGGGCCAATCTGGGAATATTCCCAGCAGTTCTCGGTTTCGGTCAGATCAGCCTGACGCAATACATGTCAGCTATTTTAATAAATGCTTCTCGCATCGATTCCATCGGCACGATTTTCATCACCGCTCGTAGGCTATCCCACAATTTGACTCTGGTCTTTAATC
>JBGCDF010000414.1:0-6212 GCA_045105095.1 Crocinitomicaceae bacterium
GAGGAAGCGATAGAAATAGCTGAATACGGAAAAACTCAAGTAGATGGTATTAGAGGATCCGGACTCATAATTTATTTGGACAAAATAATTCAAGGTGATGAAAACTTATTCTTGAATGAAGAAGAGCAAAAACGAGTGGATTTCGAAAATAAACAGTTTACTGAGCAATTATTCGGTAAATAAATACTGATAACTTAGGTCAACTTAACCCCATTCTTCGACAAACTCAGGACGGCTCCTAGTTGAGAATCGTTAACTCACTCAGAAAAAATGAAAAGAAAACAACTAACGCTATTTCTGGACGAAATCGAATCAATCCCAATTGAATCCATTCGAAGAAAATTCAACCCAAAACAATATAGCTTAATCAAGAGTCATATCACCTTGTGTCGTGAAGATGAAATTGAAGAGTTAACCAGTGTTCAGATGAACCTTGAGAAGATGGACTTCCACCAATTTGAATTAAAAACAAATGGACTGAGAAGGTTTTCGAAGGGAAAAGGTGTTTTCATATCTGTAGAAGATGAAGAAAATGAATTTGGTCAACTCAGGAACTTAATTCTTCAAAATTTAGGCAATATACCAAGAGAGCATGAAGCACATATTACGCTAATGCATCCCAAAAATTCGACGTGTACAGATGAAAAATTCAGAGCCATAGAACAAATCGAACTACCGCAAACACTGAGTATTAAAAAAATCAGCTTAATCGAACAAGAAATTGGGAAAGAGTGGAAAACGCTAAAAGAATTTAGACTAAAAGCGGAAAACGATATATAACTCTACACAAGTCGCTTATCGCGCTGGGCATCAACCCTTAACAACGATGGGGAATTACTATAAATTGCCTTATTGATGAACGGAAGCAAAGATCTAACCAATCACTCGTATCAATCAACAAAACAAATAATTACAAATAAATTTCATTTTTAGTTGACTATAAAACAGATTTAGACTAAGTTCGTTTACATCACTACGACTATTATTACATGGAAAGATATTCAACAATTGAAGACCTTGTGCTACTCAGCGAAAGCGCATTGGAAAGCTCTCTAGCTGGTTTTTGGGACTGGGACATGGTAAGTAACGAAGAATATCTAAGTCCTCGTTTCAAGCAAATGCTCGGATATGCCGACAATGAAATGGAAAACAAACCAGAATCTTGGCAAAAAATTGCCTTTCAAGAAGATTTACAAGGAATGTTTGGAAGTTTTGAAGAACACGTCAAATCAGGCGGTAAAGTCCCTTTCAATTCTATCGTTCGTTACCACCATAAAGATGGTAAAACGATCTGGGTTCGCTGCAATGGTAAAGTCGTAGAATGGTCTGATGAAGGCGCCCCACTCCGTGCCATTGGCTGTCACGTCGATATCACCGAGGAAAAACAAATGGAACAAGAGTTAAAGAAGGCAGTCCGAGAGCGAGACACCTTACTGAAAGAGGTTCACCATCGGGTAAAAAACAACCTTCAACTTCTTCTGAGTTTATCCAGGTTGAAGGATAAAAAGGGAAAGATTCAAACCCAGGAAATTGAACATTCCATCAACTCTATCGCAGCGGTCTACGAAGCCATTTATCAATCGGAAATATTGGATAAGATCCCCATTCAGTTGTACCTAGAGAAAATCGTAAAGCCCATTGTGAACGAACGAGAAGTATCTTATCGTATAGATTCGATCGACTACCAACAAAACATCGATTTTTTGATTCCAATTGGCCTCATCACAACGGAATTGGTCAATAACACCTTAAAACATGGAAAAATTGAATCTGAATCCTTAGAAATTGTTATTTCCGTATCTAAAGAGGACGAGTTACTTTCAATTAATTACAAGGACAATGGCATCGGTTATGGAGATGGTTTAACCTCAATCAAAGAGAATAACTCCGTTGGAATGAGCATTATTAATGGGCTTGCTGATCAGCTAGATGGTTCCATTCAGTTTTACGACGAAGATGGCGCGTGTGCAAAATTGGAAATTGACTTGGATGCGTGTCATTGTGCCTGAATTGAAGACCTTTCAACACTTCCACCTGATACTAGACATTCCCCAAGCATATGCCACCTACAGGAAAATAACCTCACCTATTGTTTGACAAGTCTTAATGTCTCCATACTACCTGCTGTCTTTAACAGAACGATATAATTGGCAGGTTTTAAGTCAACCGAAACTGGGATCCCCTGAACTGATGTGTAATCGTCTTCATAAACAACACGACCGCTTACATCCAGTATTTGAACGCTTACATCGTTTGTGATATCGCCCAATACAATGGTAAAGTTTCCATTTGAAGGATTTGGGAAAAGCTGAGCGCTTAGTTCAGTTTCCATTTCATCGATACTTGCGAACGAGACATCAAAACAACTGGAGGTATCCGAGCAATTCCCTAAGGTCGTAATCAAGGCGTAACTTCCCTCTTGGGTAGCTGTGAAAGTCGCCCCAGTCTCTCCTGCAATGGGATTACCATTTTCGCAATCAATCCACTGATAGAGTGAATTTTGAGGAGCTCCAGATACGTTCAACACGTTTCCATTTTGAGCAACGGATGAACTCAAAGCCTGAATTGTAATCGCTTGTTGAGATGTTAAAGTACTTCCCGAACTTGATGTAAACGTCCAAGTTACAGTGGTCGTTCCGAGAGTTGTAATTGGAAAAGACACATCGGGAACACCATCCAGCGATGTCCCATTATTTAAAGCAATGGATGGAGTCGCAGGCGTAAACTCGCAATACTCCGCAGTGTCCATGAGAACTGGAGCGTCGTAAATATCATCGAACGAAACGCTTTGGCAGTTTGACGTATCTACACAAGATCCAGCATCCGCGACAACAGCATAGTTCCCTTCTTGCATTGCTACGAAAGTAGCACTCGTTGCTCCTAGAATCGGTACATTGTTATTATCGCAATCGATCCACTGATAGCTTGTTCCAGATGGGGTTTGAATGGCTGTCAAACTATTATCTACTTGGCTAATTTGCACATCCAATTGAGTCACTACGACATCCTGAGTGGTCGTTGCGTAGTTTCCTGCGCCGTCGTCAAAGGTCCAATCGATAGTCGTCGTTCCCATGTTTGTGATGGGAAAAGGTGTATTAGAAGCTCCCTGAATATTTGGAGCTCCAGCGACATTCAAAATGGGAGCTGTTGGTGTCGCTTGACAAGACTCTGAGTAGTTCGGAAGTGTCGGAATCGTGTAATTCGTGAAATCGCCATGTGCCCAATGCAATTGACCAAATGAGAGACAAACCAAGACGATGTGATCATAATCATTAATCGATACAGAAGATGAAATCGGAAAGGTCATGGCTCCAGAGGAATAATTTAATCCACTGATTGTACCGATATTGGCTATCAAGTAATTATTTGAAACGTTAATGGGCGCCGAGTAATTTGTATTATTTGTGAGATACACATGCACATCGAACACATTTGATTGCGTCAAATAGTCGTTATCGAAACGCACTTGAATCGTATTGTTGTCGAAGGTTTCAAGATAGACCGTTCCGCTGGTTGCATAATCGCCAGTTACAAGGTTAGCAACTCTAGATTGCACTAAATTCTGTCCGATCGAAAGAGGCGTACTCAACAAAAGAACGAAGAAAGAAAAGGTGATTTGAAAACGTTTCATGAGCATTTTTTAAGCGTGTTGAGCCTTGGACGTATCAACTCGTGATTCCTTAATCAATTTGAAATATTATCGTGAAATCGAGCAATACGTGAACGAAAGAATCAGTTAATGAAGCGGTAAACACTTCAATATCTGAATCCTACAAATTTCTTATTCAGAGATGATTCTTCTTCTTCATCTTAACTTAACACACATTTATCAATTTCATAGGAATTCCTGAATCGATTTTCCTTGATTCATTTCCGACATTTGACGTATAAACAAAACACAATGAACACAACAGATTATTCAGCAGTCAAATTTCCTTCTACTGATTTGAATTTGTACATGGAAATGGGAAACAACGCCATCCGAGGTGGAGACGAAATTGAGAGTATCAAATGGTACTCTAAAGGGCTTGCTAGAGCCAGAGAATTGAAGAACCGAGAAAAAGAACAGCTCTTCTCCAACTTGATCATTACCCTGATCTAACTACTATTCAACTTTTTCAGGTACTTTTCGTTGCACCCCAAAG
The DNA here is from genome assembly GCA_045105095.1 of Crocinitomicaceae bacterium. Lineage (GTDB taxonomy): Bacteria > Bacteroidota > Bacteroidia > Flavobacteriales_D > Crocinitomicaceae > UBA4466. The sequence continues at coordinate 4,146 of JBGCDF010000414.1, forward strand.
AAGAGATGAGATCGGTTCAATCCTTCGTCCTCCAAGATTGAAAATGGTAATTTCCTATTTCCTGTTCATTGCGAACTTCGCTCTCTTACTGAACGAACTTTACCATTGATTGTACTTATCAGCATGGGTAAACTCATTCTTTGTATTGTCATCTGCTTTTCTACTCTCACAGCGCTTTATGCTCAAGACACCACTAGAATATACCTCTTGTATACCGGCGAACTGTTTCAAGACAATATGCTAAAAGAGGAATGCAATGAGGAATATCGATTTAAAAACCTTTCGGATTCAGTTTATTTGGAACTATCCATCTTTACTGACCTTTCGTTCATGCAAAACAATGGTAGTTGTCCCATGTATTGGCCAACGATGACGATAAAGGATGGTTTCTACGAGGTTTATATTGACCACTTTCTGAGAGAGACTTTTCACACAAAAAACAATCGAATGCTGGATACCGAAAGGAATTGCTACAATTACTCGATCACTCATCGAGGGAATGAAAGAAGAGAATCCAGAAAATCGGACATTAAAAACCTATTTCATGATAGAAATTTGTTTGATATCCAGGTTACAAAAACCATGTTCTATTATGATATTAAGGGAAGTTTTACGACGGATGTCGATCGCGACTATTTGATCATCAAGAACATTGAAAGTACCAAATACGTCTTGATTAAATCCGAAATTGCTCGAGCTGTTTTCACGGGGTTAGAATCTATCAACGTTGGACGGCGAACAGAAAACCTTGTTTTAGGAGATTCCTTGGATTAAGAAACAACAAGGCTTGTAATCTTCTTTACTCTTCGATCGGTTCATCTCTCAACTCAATAAACGACTCGATCTTCTCATTTTCGATCAATACATGCAAGTTGTAGTATTGCAGCTTCCACTCCCCTTTTTTCTTAACGAGGATTCCACTACCTCTGCAACCGCGCATCCATGTGTCCAAATCCTCATCGAAATAGGCAATTTTTCCATTCTTCATGAAGTTCCACTTTCTATTGCTTGCTTTGAAATCCCACGCTTTTCCTCTATCGAAATACGGCTTACTGAACCCTGCAAATTCTTCTTTTGTCCAGCGCTCGCCGGGTGCTGTGCCAAGGAACACAAATGAATCATTCATCAATCCGAAATAACTTTCAAAATTCGCGTCGGCTGCTGCCTTATGCCAACCGTCTACCAAATCATCCAATTTCCCGAATGGATCAGGTTTTGCTGCCGTGAAGACAAAGGCAAGTAGAAAAAGAGCTAGTACTGTTTTCATAGTATCGATAATAAAAAATCCCGTCCCGATATTCCGATAACTATCGGAAACGGGACAGGATTAAAGTTAATCTATTTTTGGCGAAATTACTTCTTCGCTTTTTCCAACTTCAAACACGCTTTAACAGCTGCAAGAACATCTACTACACCTCCCGTTACAGAAAGTTTAGCGAAATCAACTTCATCAGCCTGAGTTCCTGGTCTCACTTGCATTGTTCCAGCGTATGACTTGGATGAAGAAAGAATCACGTCTTTAATCTCTTTCATTGTCATTTCTGGGAAGTAAGACTTCAATAAAGCTGCAACTCCAGAAACCATTGGACAAGCCATTGATGTTCCTTGAAGCTCTTGGTAAGAACTTTGAGGAACTGCATTGTAAATTTCAGAACCTGGTGCGAATACGTCTACTCCTGTTTGACCGTAGTTTGAGAATGTTGATGGCAAGAGTCCTAATTTCTTCTTCACCATTGATTCACCATCTTCAGATGGAACCTGCACTTTCATTTTCAAATCTTTCGTGCTCGAACCGATCGTCAAGAAGTGATCCAATTTTTTCGATTGGAAAGAATACATTGAAGTTGGGTAGTTCGGCGCAACATCGATATCAGCGTTATCGTTTCCTGCTGCATGAATACATAAAACTCCTTTTGAATCTGCATAAGCAAATGCATCGTATACTTCTTTTTGGTGAGGCGAGTATGCTTTACCAAAAGACATGTTAATAACACTCGCTCCATTGTCAACCGCGTAACGAATTGCCAAAGCGATATCTTTATCGAACTCATCTCCATCTGGAACAGC
>JBGCDF010000415.1:0-5775 GCA_045105095.1 Crocinitomicaceae bacterium
GCGGGTGATGTGGTGTCATTTACAGGAATTGGAGGACAACCAACATACTTGTATCAATATCAAGTGAATGGTACGAATGTAACTAGTTCGACGCTAGATAGTACCTACACTACTTCAACACTAGCGGATAATGATATTGTCACCCTTATTGCTGAAGATACGGAGGGGTGTGTGGATTCTTCCGAAATGATTTTTAATGTAGATGCACTTCCGACAACTAGTTTAACTTCTACTCAATTAGGAACGATCATTTGTCAAGGAACAAACGTGACATTTACGGCGAGCGGAGCAACATCTTACGAATTCTTTGTGAACAGTGTTTCTCAAGGAGCAGCTTCTGCTACAGCGACGTTCTCAACAGCAACCTTGACGGCAACAGATACCGTTTCAGTAATAGGGTATTTCGCGAATGGCTGTCAGTTTGAGGCGCCACAATCGTTCAACTATAGTATAATTGCTACACCAGCTATTTCAATGACTTCTTCTGATATTGACCTGATCATCTGCGAAGGTGATGTTGTCAACTTTAGTGCGGGTGGAGGTGTCAACTATCAATTCTTTATTGATGGCGTTTCTCAAGGAGCTGCAACCCCAATTAGTACTTTCTCTACAGCAGGGTTAACAAATGGACAAACGGTTACTGTTTCTGGAGATCTAGCAGGTTGTATTGGAACTTCGCCAGGACTACTATTTACAGTAATTGCAAGCCCAACAACGGTACTTACAAGTAGTGATATCGACGATATTATTTGTCAGGGTGAGTCTGTTACGTTCACTGGAAGTGGTGCAACGAATTACGAATTCTTCGTAGATGGAATTTCTCAAGTAGGGCCGTCTACCACAACCACGTTTACAACGAGCTCTTTGATCGATGGACAGACAGTAACACTTAACGGTGAATCGAATGGGTGTGTTATTCAAGAACAACTGACATATACAGTCCTAAGCACTCCTGCAGTAAGTTTATTCTCCAATGATGCAGATAATATTATTTGTGATGGTGAGCCAATTATTTTCACATCAGCCAATGCGAATACCTATCAACTATTCGTGGATGGTTTGCCATTCGGAGTAACACAAAACTTCCCAACATTTATTAATCCTGCTTTGCCAATTGGGACAAGCTCAGTATTTGTGGAAGGAACAGGCGCAAATGGATGTTCATCTACCAGTTTACCAGCCATTTCAGTTACGGTTAATCCAATTCCAACTGTTACGAATACAAGTTCAGACGCGGATGACATCATTTGTGCTGGGGAAGCGGTAACGTTCACTGGATCGGGTAGTGATTTGTATCAGTTCTTCATTGATGGAGTAGCGCAGACCTCACTTTCGAGCACTCCTACATTTACTTCAACAACTCTTGCAGATAATCAAATGATCGAAATTCAAGGTTCGTCTTTAGGATGTTCAGCAGCTTCAAATGTGATCACAATGACTGTAAACGCAGTCCCACTAGTATCGCTAACGAATACTGACCCGAACAATATTTGGTGTTCAGATGAAGTAGTGACATTTGAGGCGAACGGAGCTACGAATTATGAATTCTTCGTTGATGGAGTTTCACAAGGAGCACCTTCGACAACAAATACAATTGTTTCAACAACATTCCCAGCGGGTACCTACAGTGTTGAAGTCAGCGGTGAGTCTTCGAATTGTACAGCAACGGCATCCATTGGAATTATTATTAACCCATTACCTGTTCCGACCTTAGTTTCATCTAATCTTACTAATGTCATTTGTGAGGGTGAGGCAGTTACCTATACTGCCGGTGGTGGAGCAACGTATGAATTCTTCGTTGACGGTGTTTCACAAGGTATTACTTCAGTTATCGACTCATATACTTCGACATCATTTACAAATGGAAACGTAGTATCTGTAGTTGTTACATCGGGTGGAGGTTGTACTGAAACTGCTTTGGGTAGTGCTATTACAGTAAATCCAAATCCAGTGGTGAACCTTGTAAGTTCAGATCCTACACTTGAATTATGTGTTGGTGAAAGTGTAACATTGACAGGGTCTGGAGCAACAGATTACGAATTTTTTGTAAACGGTGTGAGCCAGGGGCCTTCTTCAACAACAAGTACGTTGACAACAACGACTTTAGTGAATGGAGATGTTGTTAACGTGAGTGGATCTACTTTGGGGTGTTTGAGTTCAGCAAGTTCGTTGAGTTTCACAGTGTTTGATTTCCCGGTTGTTTCTTTGGTGAACAATGGAGATATTCAGATTTGTGATGGCGAGTTGACAGATTTGACCGCTTCTGGAGCTGGGAACTATCAATTCTTAGTAAATGGAACACCTGTTGGACCATTCTCTCCGGCAGTAACCTTAAATACAACGCTTGCAAATGGAGATGTTGTAGCGGTAACGGGTGAACTCAACGGATGTCCATCAACATCCACAGACACATACACATTTACGGTATTTGATTTCCCTACAATCACAACTACATCATCAGCTCCAACTAGCATTATTTGTTTGGGTGATTTGGTGTCGTTCACAGCATCTGGAGCAATGACTTACGATTTCTTATTGAATGGAGTCGTTCTGCAAACTGGAGCTGGAACAACGTTTGATATCAGTACGATTGAAGACGGTGATGTAGTTTCCATCGTTGGATACAATGGAGACTGTCCATCAACACCAGATACGTATACATTCACAGTGAACAGTATGACACTTTCATTGACAGCATCTCCTTCAAACATGATTTGTGAAGGAGACCTTGTGACATTCACTGCTGCTGGAGGGGACAATTATGAATTCTTCTTGAACGGAGTTTCTACAGGAGCGATGTCACCAACGAATACCTATTCTTCATCAACGTTGAGCAATTCGGATGAAGTATCATTCGTAGCAAACAACAACACGACATCATGTACACAAGATTTGGGTGATTACATCATCATGAATGTAAGTGATGAACCGAATATTACTGCCTTGTCTGCAACGGATTTCTGCGAAGGTGATTCTGTTATTCTAATTAGTAATGCGAGCTTCGGAAATCAGTGGTACCTTGATGGAGCAATTATTCCTGGCGCAACGGATACATCATATGTAGCATTCACAAGTGGAGTGTACTCTTTGGAGTCTACGTCAGGCGGAATTGGAACGATTTGGTCCTTCGGTCAGAATGCAAGCGGAACCATTGGAAACGGTGAGAATTTGAATAGTGCTGATCCTAATCAGGCAGTAACAACAGAAACGTTTGATGAGTTGACAACTGGGTACGATTTTGTACTCGGAGTAACGACAGGCGGTGAGTTGTTCTCTTGGGGAGATAACGCTTCTGGTCAGCTTGGTGATGGAACGTACACAAGTACGAACTTACCACAGGCAGTTCCAACACTTGCAAATATCAAAACAGCAGCAACGACCGAGTCGAGTGCTATGGCTGTGACAGATGCAGGAGAGGTGTATGTCTGGGGAAATAATGCCCAAGGACAGTTGGCAACAGGAAATACATCTGTAATCAACTTCCCATTCCTAAATGCATCCTTGACGAATACTGATTCAATCGCAGGAGGAAGAGATCACTTCGTGATTCTGAGAAACGATGGTACAGTTTGGGCGGTTGGAAACAATGATTTCGGACAACTTGGACAAGGTGATTTAATTCCTTCGTCGAACGCATTACAAGTTCCTGGATTAACGAACATTGTGTCGGTTGGAGCTGGCGAGTACCAGAGCTTCGCAATTGATAATGGAGGTAATCTCTATGTTTGGGGTAACAATGGTTCTGGTCAACTCGGATTAGGAGATTTGAACAACCGATTAGATCCAACGCTTTCTGATTTAGAGAATATCATCAATGCGCAAGGTGGGGCAAGTCACAGTGCGTTCTTGAGCTCTGATAACAAGGTGTTCACTGCTGGAGCGAATGGCTTCGGACAGCTAGGAACAACCAATTTCACGGACGCAACCACTCCAATTGAAGTGAACGTCTCTGGAGCTACAATGATTTCTACTGGTCAGTACACGACTCTCGTAAGAAGATTAGACAAGTCCGTTTTCGGATTTGGAAATAACACGGAAGATCAGTTGTCATCCTTAACTGGATTAACGGTTCCAACTCCAGAACACATTGTTGATTTGGACGGAGTTGAATTTATCGAGGCTGGAAGAATCACTTCTCACGTTATTTACAATGAGGATCAAGCATGTGTTTCTCAAGGTGTGACAGTGAATACGCTAGCTGTACCAACCGTTACGATTACCGTTACCGGCGACGACTTAACGGCGACTGCTGGAGTTTCATATCAGTGGTATTTAGATGGAAACATTATTAGTGGTGCAACAACTCAAACATTCACGGCTCCTACAACTGGTGATTACTACGTAGAAGTTACATTCGCGAATGGATGTGTTGGAACATCGAACACATACTTTCATGAAATTGCTGATCTAGATGATCTGGCTTTTGGTCCAGTATCCTTGTATCCAAACCCAGCGAATGTTGTTGTGTACGTTGAGCTTGAATCATACTTAAGTGAAACAATGCGATTCGAAATCATCGATCCTGCAGGTCGAATCGTAGTTACAGGGAAACTTGAGGGTGTAAAAACGGAAATAGACGTTAATGCCCTTGAAAACGGCCTGTACACAATTGTTCTTTCTGATGATGAATCACGACGAGCACTGCGCTTCGTGAAGACACATGAATAAATGAAATTTGAAAACAAAAAAAATGCTCCACGAACGTGGGGCATTTTTTTTAGGATAACTTTACTTGTGCATAGAAAGTTATGGGCTTAGACGAAAATTTACTGGATGATTACGAGAAGAGCAAGGCCTTAGAAGTTGAGGCTAGTAAATTCGTTCGTAGAGTGCTTATCGTTACAGGGATCTTGCTAACCGTTATTGGAGGGCTTTATCTTATAGGTTTGACCTACGATTTTTATAGAATGTACGAATACATGACTTCAGGGTTTAGTATCAATTTCTTTAGCTGGGATACCTGGTTATTGAATAAAAGTTTGGCCTTTCTTTACGCAATCAGTTTTGTTTTAGGAGGAATAGGTTTGCTTAGAAGAAAAATCATTGGTTGGATTTTTGGCGTTGCAAGTACTATTTTTGGAATATTCAATATTCTATTTTTCGTGTTTTGGTTCGGAAGTGATATAGATAAAACCCCTGGAGCGTTTGGTTGGATTCTGTTTGCAGTGGCTGTATTCTTTGGATTAATCGTTTTCTTCTTACTTAGAAGTTCAGTTCGGAAGTATTTCGCACCGACGACAAAATCATACATTTTTTTAGGAATATTGTTTGCTATTTTTACAACGGATTTACTGGTGGTACTAATCATTCCCGGTTAGAGAGAGTTATGTAACTTTCGGCGTCAAATGAGAACATGAATGTAGAAGAAGAAATACTAGACAGACCAGAGGTTTCAAGTCAAAAAAAGCCAAAATTCAAGAGTAGGGTTCCGAGTGACTTGTTGATTGTCTTCGGACTGCTATACATGTGCGTTGGCTTGTACAGTCTCTATTCATTCTTTGATCTAGTCGGTTTGGCGCTCCGTCACGAAGAAGGATTCGGACTCGTTTTCGATTGGGAGATTTTTTTAGAAGTAATCACGTATCGACAATTCTCTTTTCTCTTTGGCTTAGTTCTCATTTTCGGAGGAATTGGATTGATACGTCACACAATTCGTGGATGGAAGTATGCGTTAGGAACATCCGTCTTTGGAATTATCTTCCCTCTGCTAAAACTAATCATGATTTTCTTTATTCCAGGCTTGTCTTGGGACTTGTCCAGTTTGTTCGAAGTGCT
>JBGCDF010000416.1:0-2603 GCA_045105095.1 Crocinitomicaceae bacterium
AATATGAATATAGGAATAACAAAGTCCATCACTATCGGAGGAAAAGAAATCTCCATCGAGACTGGAAAGTTAGCGAAACAAGCTGACGGATCCGTAGTGTTACGAATGGGCGACACTATGATTCTTGCAACAGTGGTTGCAGGTAAAACAGCGAGAGAAGGCGTAGATTTTCTACCATTAACGGTAGATTACAAAGAGAAGTTTGCTGCAGACGGAAGAATCCCAGGAGGTTTCTTCAGAAGAGAGGCACGTCCATCAGAAAGAGAAATCTTGGTGATGAGAATTGTCGATCGTGCATTGCGTCCATTGTTCCCAGATGATTTCCATGCTGAGGTTCAGTGTATGATGCAATTAATTGCTTACGATGGTGTAAACAGTCCTGACGCTTTAGTTGGATTTGCTGCATCTACAGCAATCGCAGTTTCAGATATCCCATTCAACGGGCCAATGTCTGAAGTACGAGTAGGTAGAGTTGATGGAGAGTTTATCATTAATCCAACGTTGGAGGAAATGGAAGCATCTGATATCGATTGTATGATCGCTGGTACTATTGACAATATCGTAATGGTAGAAGGTGAAATGCTTGAAATTCAAGAGGACGAAATGGTGGAAATCATCAAGAAAGCCCATGAGTCAATTAAGCAACAATGTCAGTTCCAATTGGATTTGGCTGCAGAAATTCCAGGTACTTCTCCAAAAAGAGAATACTCTCACGAAGATCACAACGATGAGGTTCGTGCGAAAGTAATGGAAGCATGTTACGCAAAATGTAAAGTAATTGCAGAACAAGGTTTAGAATATAAAAAAAAAAGAGCTGAATTGTTTGGAGCAATCAAAGAAGAATACATCGCATCACTTTCTGAAGAAGAGTTGGAAGTTGAAGAGAAGTACATCTCTGTATACTACAAAGCTGCTATGAAGAAAGCGGTAAGAGATACAATGTTGAACGACAACATCCGTTTGGATGGACGTAAGTTCGATGAGATTCGTCCAATCTGGTCAGAAGTTGATTACTTGCCAACTGCTCACGGTTCAGCTGTGTTTACGCGTGGTGAAACTCAATCATTGACAACACTTACTTTGGGTGGTAAAATGGATGAGCAACGAATTGATGATGTAACTTTCTCAGGAAACGTTCCATTCATGTTGCACTACAACTTCCCTCCATTTTCAACTGGTGAAGCACGTATGTTGAGAGGAACATCTCGTCGTGAGATTGGACACGGTAACTTAGCACTTAGAGCTTTGAAGCCAGTTCTTCCAGAAGATAACTCATACACAATCCGATTGGTGTCAGAAATTTTAGAATCGAACGGTTCTTCTTCAATGGCAACAGTTTGTGCTGGAACATTAGCATTGATGGATGGTGGTATCCAAATTAAAGCGCCAGTATCAGGAATCGCAATGGGATTAGTTGCAGATACTGAAAGCGGAAAATTCGCAGTATTGTCTGATATCTTAGGAGATGAAGATCACCTTGGAGATATGGATTTCAAAATTACTGGAACAGCAGCAGGAATTACAGCTTGTCAAATGGATATCAAAGTTGACGGTCTTCCTTATGAGGTATTGACTCAAGCATTGAATCAAGCGAAAGAAGGACGTTTACATATCTTGGATAAGATCACTGAAACGATTGCTAAGCCAAATGCAGAATTGAAACCACAAACTCCACGTATCGAAGCATTCACAGTGCCTAATGATATGATTGGAGCGATCATCGGACCTGGTGGAAAAATCATTCAGCAAATGCAGAAAGATACTAACACAAACATTACAATTGAAGAATTGGAATCAGGTGAAGGTAAAGTTCAAATCATGTCTAACAATGCGGATGACATGAGCGCTGCTGTGAAAATGATCAAGCAAATCGCATTCCCTCCAACAGTAGATGAAGGAGCAGAGTACGAAGGAAAGATCAAATCACTTCAGGCATACGGAGTATTCGTTGAAATCGTTCCTGGTACAGATGGATTGATTCACATTTCTGAATTCGCACACGAGCGCATCACTAAGATGGAAGACGTTTGTAAAGAAGGAGATGTCGTGAAATTCAAAGTGGTTGGTAAAGACCCAAAAACACGTAAGTGGAAACTTTCACGTAAAGTGCTTTTGCCAAAACCAGAAGCTGCTGATAAGAACTAAGATTCGAAAGAATTTCTAATAACAGAAAACGCCCGTTCCTCCCGATATCTATCGGTATGGAGCGGGCGTTTTGCTATGTAAAAGGGTTTGTTTAGGGTCAATGCTAAAAGCTCTGGAGAAATGTATAATTCATTCTGAATACAACATACAGTTTGTTTACGACATTCTCTCTTCGAAACAAGATTCAACACTTTTTGGTTGGGCACAAAAAATGTTCATCTCCCGATTGCTATCGGGAGCCTTTGCGCTTATTTTTACCTTCGGTGTTACTTCGTGGTCTACGTTCAGAAATACTCTCTAAACGCGGTGTTTTCGGTGATCGCCCCGATAGTTATCGGCACGCTTCCTCAAACACTAGCTCGTTTCAATTCGATTCCTTCACTCCTTAAAATAGGCGCCGATAACATACTAAGTTCTATTTTTCATTTTCGGAATACGAGATGCTTAAGATATTAAAT
>JBGCDF010000417.1:0-17958 GCA_045105095.1 Crocinitomicaceae bacterium
AAGTTAAACAAAAAAAGGGCCTCGATCCCGATAACTATCGGGGGCGAAGCCCTTTATATTTTCTAAAGAAGTATCTCTTAGTTCTTAGAGATGCTCATTTGTGTTGTCAATCCGTTCGCCAATGTTACGTTGAATACGTAAATTCCTGTCTCAAGATCAGAGATGTTAACAGTAGCGTTACCGTTAGCAAAAGAAAGAACGTCATTCAAAACGATTTTACCAGAAAGATCTGAAACAACTAATGTTGCATCTTCTGTTGTTTCGATAGCGATAGTTACTACGTCGTTCGCTGGGTTAGGGTAAGCAGAACCTACAATCGTTCCTGGCTCCTCAATGCTTACAGTTGGGTCCAAACGTGCACCAACAGCAGACATGATGTCAGAACCAAAACCTACAGCGAAGTAACCTCCGTCATTTTCGATAGGTCCAAGTGGCTGAAGGTAGTTATCTACGTTCCATGTGTAATCAATGTCATCGTTGAATCCTAAGAATACATCAAGGTTCACAGTCTGAGCACAGAAAAGGTAACGTTGGTTATTTTCAAGTCTTACTGGATTTGAGAATGCACCATATACAGTTTCACCTTGAAGATCTGAAGGGTAGTAGTAGAATCCTCCAGCTACTGGGTTCAAGTTATCGAAAGCCAAAGCAGCATCGTTCAAATCTGTAAATACATCTTCCCAACGGTAAGCGTACAATGCGATCTCTTCTCCAGAAAGGTCAACAGTACTTCCAAGTGCTTGGAAGTATAAACCTGTAATTCCTAAACGTTCTCCGTTTGGATCATCGAATACGATACAGTTAGAGAAAGTAGATGTATTTGTACTTGGACGGAATCCGTTGTTTTGAACTGGCACACCATTTTCGAATGGAGCGTAAGCAAAGATAGAATCCTGAATATTGAATACTCCTTCAACTGTGTTATCAGAATCGTACTCGTCAGTAACACCTCCTAAATCAACAGTATAAGACAAAGTATATTCACCGTTATCGTATGCAGCCAATGAGAATTGTGGGAAGCTTAAAGCAGCAGTTGGACTTACGTCAACGCTATCTGTAGAAACTACGGTAGGCAATGTTACAGTTTCACTGTAAACGTTACCAATAGGACCGTCGATTGACGCCGTAACAGTCATAGAAGACTGATCGTTTTGTCCGTAGTTGTAGATACGTGTACCGATATCGAAGTTGAATTCAGTTGCATCTTGAGACAACTGCTTCATCACACCAGTTCTTTTAGAGAACAATGTAGCTCCTTTAGTAACACCTACATCGTCAGCGTATACACCTGTTTTGTTACCAAGGAATACACATGCTGGTCCAGACAACATCTCGTTTGTAAGCGTCAAACCATCATTGCTGCTAATCATAACAACAGGAATAGTAACAGAACCACCATCGGCTCCACCACCCATTTCGATTACTTCTGGGTCACGGTTGATGATAATAACAGCAACTGCTCCAGCATTTTGTGCGTTTAACGCCTTCAATCCGAATTCACATGTGTTACGGTAAAGAACAGCGATTTTTCCATTAACGTCAATACCGTTAATTAATGGACTACATCCCTCAGCAGACATTGGATTCCCTTGAGGGTTCGTTCCTGGAGTACCATCGTCAACGATAACACATGTGTCCTTTACAAATGTTCCTGGAATCAAGAAGTCAGGAGTTGCCCAGTCACCGCCCCCTGGATCGGCCCACGTGAAATTGTAATTTCCGGCACTTGCGGTGTTTTCAAGGGAAAAAATTACCTGCGACTGCGCTGTAAATCCAGCAGCAACAACAGCTAATGAAAGTAGAATTTTTTTCATAAGAATAATGTTTAAATAAAATTTAGCTTAGCGAAGGTACAATAATTTACCCTCATATTAAAAATCTGTAATTCACATAACGTTGTTAATTCAATAAAGGTTGGGGCATTATACCACTAAAAATTAAGGTAATTAAGAGAAATGGAGTTTCCGAAGCTCAAAATGACAGAAAGAGTTTACAAGGAAGTTATTCATTTATTCGATATGGCAGAAAGAAAAAAAGCCTGTACACTAATCTTAATGCACAGGCTTCAATCAAATTATGTTTTTTCTCACTCAGAAGATGAGATCGATGCTTTTAAGTACTCACGGTTCATACGAGCGATGTTCTCCAATGAGATTTCTTTAGGGCATTGAACCTCACAAGCTCCTGTATTTGTGCAGTTTCCGAAACCTTCCTTGTCCATCTGTTCTACCATATTCAACACACGTCTTTTTGCTTCAACCTTCCCTTGAGGTAACAAAGCGAACTGTGATACTTTAGCAGAAACAAACAACATGGCAGAAGCATTTTTACATGAAGCCACACACGCTCCACACCCGATGCAAGCTGCAGCGTCAAATGCTTTATCCGCATCGTGTTTTGGAATAGGTGTTGCATTTGCATCCTGCGTATTTCCTGAAGTCGGAACAGATACGAACCCTCCTGCGTGTTGAATTCTATCAAATGCAGATCGGTCAACCACTAAATCTTTGATTACTGGGAACCCTTTTGCACGGAATGGCTCAATGTAGATCGTATCTCCATCGTTGAACATGCGCATGTGCAATTGACACGTAGTAACTGCACGATCTGGACCGTGAGGCTCTCCGTTAATGTGCATTGAACACATACCGCAAATACCTTCACGACAATCGTGATCGAATGCTACAGGAATATCTCCTTCGGAAATCAACTGCTCGTTCAAAGTATCCATCATCTCAAGAAATGACATATGCTCTTCGACATTGTCAAGCTGGTATGTCTCGATTTTACCCTTATCGCTCGCGCTTTTTTGTCTCCAGACTTTAAGTGTAAGTTTCATAACTGTCTTATTTGTATGAACGTTGTTTCAGTTCGATATCGTTAAACTCTAATTGTTCTTTGTGCAAGATAGCTTCACTTGGTTCTCCTGTGTATTCCCATGCCGAAACATAAGCGAAGTTCACATCATCACGCTTCGCTTCGCCATCTTGTGGTCCACCAACCTCAGTAGACTCTTCACGGAAGTGACCACCACATGATTCTGTTCTTTCAAGCGCATCTTTCGCAAATAACTCACCCAATTCAAGGAAATCATCTACACGAAGTGCTTTTTCCAATTCAGGATTCATTTCATTAGCAGATCCTGGGATTTTCACGTTTTTGCGGAACTCTTCCCGAATTGCGCGAATTTCGTTGATCGCTTCTTTTAAGCCTTGCTCATTACGCGCCATACCTACTTTGTTCCACATCACTAATCCAAGTTGTTTGTGGAAGTGATCAACAGATTTCGCTCCATTTGTGTTCATGAAACTTTCTATTCTTGCCTTTACAGCTGTTTCCGCTTCTGCGAATTCAGGAGTATCAGTAGAAATTTCACCTGTTCGGATATCTCCCGAAAGGTAATCTCCGATTGTGTATGGAAGGACGAAGTATCCGTCAGCCAACCCTTGCATCAGTGCAGATGCCCCCAAACGGTTCGCACCGTGATCTGAGAAGTTCGCTTCTCCAGCCGCGTAGCAACCAGGAATTGTAGTCATCAAGTTATAATCAACCCAAACGCCTCCCATCGTATAGTGAACGGCTGGGTAAATCATCATGGGCGTTTTGTATGGGTTTTCGTCAACAATCTTCTCATACATCTGGAAGAGGTTTCCGTATTTTGCTTCAACTACTCCTTCTCCTAATTCCTTGATCCTTGACTCAGAAGGATTCTTTTCACCAGACACAAGCGCTTTTTCTTTTCCGTATCGCATAATTGCTGACGAAAAGTCTAAATAAACGGCTTCACCCGTTTTGTTTACTCCGTAACCAGCATCACACCGCTCTTTCGCTGCACGAGAGGCAACGTCACGTGGAACAAGGTTACCAAAAGCAGGATATCTTCTCTCCAGATAGTAATCACGTTTCTCTTCTGGAAGATCTGTTGGTTTTAATGTTTTATTGCGAATAGCTTGAACGTCTTCCATGTTTTTGGGAACCCAGATACGTCCATCGTTACGTAATGACTCTGACATCAATGTCAACTTCGATTGATAATCGCCTGATCGCGGAATACACGTCGGGTGAATTTGTGTGTAACATGGGTTTGCGAAGTATGCTCCTTTTTTATGAACCCTCCAAGCTGCTGTTACGTTGGATCCCATCGCATTTGTAGAGAGGAAGAACACGTTTCCATAACCACCAGAGGCAATTACAACAGCGTGTGCTGAGTGGCGCTCAATTTCTCCTGTAACAAGATTACGCGCAATGATTCCACGTGCTTTTCCGTCAACCTTCACTAGCTCAAGCATTTCGTGACGGTTATACATTTTAATTTTCCCTTTTCCAATTTGGCGGTTCATCGCTGAGTATGCTCCCAACAACAATTGCTGACCTGTTTGACCTTTCGCATAGAAAGTTCTGGAAACAAGTACACCACCAAAAGAACGGTTGTCGAGCAACCCTCCATATTCACGAGCGAAAGGTACACCTTGCGCAACACATTGATCGATGATGTTAGCAGACACCTCTGCCAAACGATAAACATTCGCCTCACGAGAACGATAATCTCCTCCTTTTACGGTGTCATAGAACAAACGGTAAACAGAATCACCATCATTCTGATAGTTCTTCGCGGCATTGATTCCCCCTTGCGCTGCAATTGAGTGAGCTCGACGAGGTGAATCCTGGAAACAGAATGCTTTCACATTGTATCCCATTTCAGCCAATGATGCTGATGCTGATCCTCCGGCCAAACCTGTACCTACCACGATAACGTCAATTAAACGTTTGTTAGCAGGGTTCACAAGGTTGATCTTATTCTTATGATTCGTCCATTTATTTTTAATTGGACCTTCTGGAATTTTTGCGTCTAAAGTTGCCATATTAGCTACGTTTACTAATGATTTAACAGGTGAAACAGTGCGATAAATATGAATCCTAGTGGAACTAAGATTGAATATGCAACACCTAATTTTTGAAGTCCTTTTTTCGATTTATCGTTCTTTGCGCCAACAGATTGGAAGGCAGAACTAAATCCGTGGTGCAGGTGTAATCCCAATAAAACGAATGAAATACAGTAAATCGCTACTCTAATCGGGTCAACGAATTTGTGCACCAAGTGATCGTAGTATCTGATTGGTTCGCCACCTTCTACTAGCGCTCCTGACCAATCTCCATCAACAAATTTGATTTTCAATTCTGGAATCCAGAAGTCATAGAAGTGTAAACCAAGAAAAGCAAGAATTACTAAGCCAGATATAATCATGTTACGACTCATCCAGGTAGCACTCGCACCACCTTTATACTTTACGTAACGAACGTCTCTGGCTGCATTGTTCTTTAATTCAAGAATGAATCCCATCACAAAGTGAAAAACAACAGCAAATATCAAAACGGGCTGTAAGGCGTACTGAATAATGGGGTTCGTTCCCATAAAGTGCGATAGTTCATTGAATGTTCCTGCACTAATCACCGACGTCATATTGATCGCTAAGTGCTGAAGCAGGAAAAACATTAGGAAAAACGCGGATAGCGCCATTGCCACTTTTCGTGCAATGGAAGATTTTAGAAGTCCTGAATTACTCATGTTTAATCTTTGTGTGATATACGTTCACAAATTTAACAGTTCATCGGCTTCGAGGTGTGTGTTTTTACTATTTAGATTGAGTTTAAATAAGCGAGGCCCCGATGGGAATAATGCAGTGTTTTATTGTTTCTTAAGTTCTTGAAACGGTGTCAAATCGCTCAGGAGATTAAATTCGTTGTAGAATTTTCGGCTTTTGTACATTCATTATAAGACGCTTAAAATAGTATGTTTATACTCATGAAAAAGAAAATTAACGCTCTGATTTTTACACTTATTATTCCAATAATAGGCTTTTCACAGTCTCAATTTGGGGCCGGTTTCGGTTTGTTGAAGTCGACCCAAGACAACTCGCAATCCCACTATGGGTTTGAGATTTTTGGAAAACGTGAGGTTACCGAAAAGGTGAGAGGAGTAATTGATTTAGGTTTTTACACGAACACTGAAACATTTTCTGGAGTTGTTGAGAGAGTAGATATAATTCCTATCTGCGTAGGATTGGATTACTCGTTTCTTCAAAATAAGATACAACCTTTCGTTGGTGTTAACGCTGGCCTAATGATGGCTTTAATCTCGAATTCTTTTGGGTCGGGTAGTGTTTTCAGACCCGTAATTGCTCCGTTGGCAGGTGTTGATTACCAATTTGGGGAACATTTTGGAATGAATATAAATTTCAAATTTGACTTCGTTTTTTATCGAGATGAGTCGACAACAGGCCCTGACTTCAACACTTTAATAAATCCAAATATTGGGGTGATATACGTTTTATAGATAAGAACACTAAATTGACTAAGTACCGTTCTGATCTTATTTGGGGCGGTTTTTTGTTTTTTAGAGTTGTATGTTCTCTTCTACTATTGATTCAAACAGATTCAAACAGATTCAAATCGTCAAGTCGTTTATGTTAGTTTTGGCAGAGGTTTAGGCACCTTCCTGAACTTCATTTCACACAAAAAGGAAAACACTATGCAGTTAATAAAAAGTTTCAGGTTGTTATTGATACTAGCACTCGCTCAAGTATCATTTTATTCATCAGCTCAACTATCGGTGGGCTTAGATGCTGGTATCGTGAAACGTTCACTTTTTCAGCCTTATTACGGAGGAGAGTTATCGGTCAATTATTCGGTGTCCGATATTGTGCGAATAGGAGTGCATTCAGGATTTTACCATCAACAGTCAAATTCGATTACGAATATATCAACAGGCGAAACATTTAGAACTTCATCGAAGCTAATCCCCGTTTCGCTTTCCAGTGAGTTTGTTCTCCCACTAGGGAAGTTTAAACCATACCTTGGGGCCCATGTCGGAATGTTAAGAGAGGTATTTGGAATTGGAGATTTCAAAGGCTCAACAACGTATTTCAATCTATCTCCAGTAGTGGGGTTAGATTATCAAATTAGCTCGAATATTGGGTTAAATGCGAATTTCAAATATGGTTTAGCGTTTGGTGAAAATCAGTTTGATCACGGAAGAGAACCGTTTGAAACATTCAGTCCAAACCTAGGTGTTAGATACACGTTTTAAGTAAGGTTGAGCAATGTTAATGTGACGTTTTGAATTGCTTTCAAGGAGCAACAGGTATGTAACGGTATGTTGGAAGCGTCGTTATATCAGCAAGAACTGTTAATTCTCCAAAAATGAAAAAGTCAACCCTTTTAGCTCTGCTTTTGTTGAGCGGAACAAGTTTTGCTCAATCCGAAACGAATGAAATCGAAAGTATCACCAATAAACGTGAGTTAGCATCTTATGAAGTGGTCGTTGCTCCAAACCCTTCTGTAGATGATGTATCCATTAATGCTCCGGAAGGATCCATTTGCAAAGTAGTAAGTGCAGCTGGAACGTATGTAGGAACCTGGGAAGTGCGCGAAAATGGAATTGACATCAACGATTTAGGAATAGGAACATACATTGCAGTGATTTCGCTAAAAGGTCAATCCATTCGAAGAAGGTTTGTGATTTTATGATTCACATTTCCTAAGACCAATGTGATGTAGTAATCAACACTTCCTCTAAAATTATTTAAGGATGATGAAATTATTACTTGTTATGAACGTTTTGCATCTAACAAATTCAAAGAATTGTGAGAAATCGAACGTTCAAATGGTTGGTCATAGTTGTCCTTACTCAAATCTCGAGCATGGCGTATGCTCAATTTTCTGTTAGTACGAATCTAAGTTTAGTTAAACCTGAAGGAAAGATTTTTTTCTGGGGAGGTGAACTTTCAGGTCATTTCAGTTTATCAGATAATTTTCGTGTTGGTGTAAGTGCTGGGTATCATAAGAATATTCCTACTTGGATGGCAGATAAAGAGACGGGAGTTGAACAAAAAGTTTGGTCTACAGCTAAACCCATCACACTATCAGGGGAGTACTTCTTTTTCCAGGATAAAGTTAGTCCATACGTTGGACTGCATGCGGGAGTTCTTGCTTTGGGCAATAGGTATGAGAACTATCGAATGCATAGATATTACACGTATGTCTCTCCCGTTCTAGGGGTAGAATATAAGCTTACTCGAAAACTCAGTGTATCCTTGAAGTTGAAATACGGTGTCGGATTGAGTAAACACAATGATCCTGCAAGGCTACAAACGTTCACGGCAGGAATTGGTGTTGTGCACCATTTTCAATGATTTTATGATTCAGAAAGAAAGACGACACCCACCCGCTTCGACACTCAATTGTGCGTTTTTCCCTAAAATTAACGCTCGATTGTCATCAATATGTCCAGAAGGTAAGCCAAAAGCGATAGGAGTCTTTCGGTACTCAAAGTGGGATAGAATTACCTCTTCGTAACTTTTCCCGTAGGGAACGGCGGTATCCGAAAGGTTCGTCATTCCTCCTACAACTAACCCTCTGATTTTCTCCAAAATCCCCGCTTTTTCGAACGCGTAAAACATGCGATCAATGGCATAAATAGGCTCGCCTACATCTTCGACATAGAGAATCGTGTTTTCGAAGTTGATCTGATCATCAGTTCCAAGTAAAGCATACAAGATAGATAGGTTACCACCCACGAGTTTTCCGTCCACTGTTCCCAGTCGATTGTGCGCGTGATAGTCCCATGAAATCTCGATGGGTTTTCCCTCCAAACAATTAAGCAATGTGGAAAGGGCCTCTTCTGAATTAGCTTGAAAATTGAGTGGCATTGTTCCATGAATACTAGCTATTCCATGGTTTTGCATGCGCTGATGAAAGTAGGTTACGTCACTAAACCCGACAATCCATTTTGGTTCGCGCAATTGTGCGGCCCATTGAATTCTATCCAACAATTGGACGCAGCCGTACCCTCCTCGAGCGCAAATAATTGCCTTCACTTCTGGGTTATTGAGAGCAGATTGAAAATCGTGCAATCTTTCTCCAACATCTCCTGAGAAATAATGATACTGCCCAAGGCAATGCTCACTGACCGTTACTCGAAACCCTTGTTTTTCAAAAAAGGATTTGGCAAAATCCACATGTTCATGTTCAATCGCCTTTGCCGGAGCTACTAGTGCGATGAGGTCACCTTTCTGAAGAGGAGCAGGAATTTGATTCATGCGATAAATGTACTGATTCATCCGATTAGTTCGAATTGTTTAATTTCGAATTATGATTACTCCATTCAACGATGAATATTTCATGAAAAAAGCACTCGAAGAGGCACAAAAAGCCTTCGATGCAGATGAAATTCCAGTGGGGGCTGTGATTGTAGCAAAGGATCAGATTATCGCACGAGCGCACAATTACACCGAAAAACTAAACGACGTAACGGCGCATGCTGAAATGCAGGCGATTACATCAGCCGCTGATTATTTAGGCGGAAAATACCTCAAAGGGTGCACAATGTATGTTACGCTTGAACCTTGTGTGATGTGTGGCGGAGCTCTTTATTGGTCGCAAATTGACAAGGTCGTTTTCGCAGCGAGTGATATAAAACGGGGGGCGAGCACAGTCGGAGACCTGTACCATCCAAAAACGAAAGTTGTTGGTGGCATCCTCGAAAATGAGGGAAAAGAATTAATGCAAAAGTTCTTTCAAAAGAAACGATAGACAACGGTATTCGGAATTTAACGTTTTCAAATCACTAGATATTCTAGTATATTAAACCTTTCAAACTAATACCAATCTACTGATGAAAACAGTACTACTTTTTACATGCTCGCTTTTTGCGACCTACGGATTTACACAAACTACCATTTATCAGGAAAATTTTGAAACAGGTAATTCATTTACGATGAATACCACGGACTTGGGAGGTGCTTCAGCCGTTAATACATGGTTGGTGAACAACGCCTATACAGGAGGTTCTGGAACGCTTATCTGTTTAGGGTTTCCTTTTACGTTTACGATAGGAAACACTCCTGCCCAGCCTGGAGGAATTACAGGAGCTCCTTCCAGTAATTACATGCACATTGCGTCTCAGGCGGCACTATCTTCAGGGATTAATAACGCTTCTTATGCAGCTTCGGACGGAGGAACATGTATTGCAAATGAAAGCAACTTCTCAAGAATGACAACAGCTATTTCAACTGTTGGGTTTACGAATGTAGAACTGGACTTTTACTGGGTGTGTGCAGGAAGTGCGACGAATTTCGGTGAGTTATACTATAGTTTGAATGGTGGAACCACATGGACACTAAAGCAAAGCAATTTTAGCAACGTTTCAAGTTGGACGCAAGCGACAATCTCTGATCCACTTTGGGACAATGAATCGTCCTTACTGTTTGCATTTCGTTTTTTGAATAATACGACTGCAACAGCAGCGGACCCTTCTTTTTCTGTGGATGAGATAGTACTTACAGGAATGCCAGCTGCAACGAATGCTATCACCACAACGGACATTCAACCTCAGGCAGCATGGTGTTTTCAAGATATCACATCGTTACAGGTCTCTTTTGATGCTACGGGAACGTATAATGCAGGAAACGTTTTTACTGCCGAATTATCTGATGCGACCGGGTCATTCGCTGCACCAACGGCGATTGGAACACTTACATCATCCATGTCAGGACAACAATTGATCTTGGCAACGATTCCAGGAACTGTTCCTGTGGGAAATGGATACAGAATTCGCGTGGTGGCTTCGGACCCGATGACAATTGGAACGGATAACGGATCAGACTTAATGGTGTATCCGTTGCCAACAGTTACACAGAGCTCCTTTGTTGATTTATGCTCAAATGGAAATCCAATCAACTTGGTTGGAGGTTCTCCTGCTGGAGGAAATTATACAGGAACTGGTGTTTCTGGAGGAATGTTTGACCCTTCAGTTGCAGGGGCCGGCTCAACAAGTGTTACGTACACTTATACCGATGTGAATGGGTGTCAAGGTTCAGCGACAGAAACAATTGTGGTAAATCAGGCACCAACGGTAACCTTCGACCCAATACCGCAATTGTGTGACTATAATCCTGATTATACCTTGGTGGCAACACCTTCTGGAGGAACATTTAGTGGTCCTGGTGTAACAGGGAATGTGTTCTCTCCGGCAACTGCTGGAATTGGTGTTCACCCTATTTTTTACGATTATACTGACGGGAACGGATGTTCCGCACAAGGAATTCAGGATGCGATTGTCGATGCTTGTGCAAGTTTAACCGAAGAAGCATTGGTTTATTCCATTTTCCCGAACCCTGCGCAGGGTTCTTTTTCGATCCTTTCTGATGTTGAGTTTGAGTCGATTGAATTAAGAGAGATCAATGGAAAGTTAATTAAGCAAATTACGGTAAACGAGCAGGTGAATGTCTCAACGTTAAGTGCTGGAGTGTACATTATCGAGTTGATACAGGCAGATCAGCGATTTTTAGAGCGTCTTGTTCTGAAATAGAAGGTTTAGAAAATGTAAAAGAAAAGCCCCGAAATCGAACGATTTCGGGGCTTTCGAATTTAGAAACTCTACATTCTAAAAAACAACTTAACCACTATCATTATGAAACGTAATTAGACTCTCGGAGTGTTCAATTACAGTCACAAAACTAGCGTGTTACGAATGAACGACCCAGATGTTTTCATTTTATTCGATTAAAAGACTTGAACTATCTGTGAACGACCTTTTCCGATGCTTAAGAGAGGAATTTATTTGAGAGGGGTTCGAGAGCCTCACCCCTCTTGTTTTTTAGCAGGCCGCCGAGGGGTGAGGCTCTCGAACCCCGACAAGACGTTAACCTAAGGTTTCACTTCCTCATGACCATTGCCATGCAAAGCGAAACGTCCTTTTGATTTATCGTGAACTTGATCATATCGTTCCCAAGGCCACCCGCCAAACTGAGTAGCATGATAATCTTCAAAGGCTTGCTGGATTTCCTGACGAGAGTTCATCACAAATGGGCCGTGTTGAACAACTGGTTCATCGATGGGCTTCCCTTGAAGAATGAGCACTTTCGAAACTTCACTACCGTTTTTGAAAATGAGCCTCTGTTCTGGGTCAACCTCTGCGGCGTGATAATTAGGAATTACTTCTTCACCAATTGCCAGGTCGTTCCCTTCGTAATAATATACTGTTCGATTGATTCCCTCTCCCGCTGCTCCGAGCTCAAAACTTCCGTTGGCCTCTAGTCGAATGTTAAAGACGCCTACGGTATTTTCTTCTTCTGATGCCCAGGAATTGGGTGGAGGAGTTGGTGCCAATTGACCGTTAATTTTTCCCGCAATCACTTCTATTCTTACGCGGTTGTTATCGAGTGAAACAATGGGTAAATCCTCCCGCCAAAGCATTTTGAAATGCGGCTCAACCATTTTGCTTTTCTTCGGTAGATTCAACCAAATTTGAAACAGTTCCATGTCATTTCCTTTATCGGAATGAATTAATGGGAACATTTCTGAGTGTTGAACACCTTTACCAGCTGTCATCCATTGAACATCACCATTTCCGTACCGCCCTGCTGCTCCAGTGGAATCGGCGTGGTCCACCATCCCTTCTCGAACAACTGTGATAGTTTCAAAACCTCTGTGCGGATGCCCAGGGAAACCGGGAATAGTACTTCCGTGGTACATACGCCAGCCATCTTTTAGAATAAAATCCTGTCCAATATGGCGACCTTTCAACGATTCCGGATCTGGAGCCATATCGCCGTTTCCTGCAGGATATTTATCCTCATGATGAACACAAAATAGAAAGGGATCGGCTGTTTCCCACTGAAAACCCAGTGCACGTGTGCGTTTAATCGTTTTTTTCATTTTTTCCTCGTCTTTCGGTGCTTTGAAACTCTTTTCTCGTTTTGATCCTGTCGCTCCTAACAAAGGAATGGCGGCAAAACCTGCTAACATTTTTCCAAGAAAGGTTCTTCGCTGTTCGCTCATATTATTTTTATTTACCACGGTAAATATATCAAATTTTCAGGAACCTCCTCTTTACAGCGATAAAACAGCTCCGAAGGCAGCCAGAGAGTCGAACTCTGGAAGGATACATATTGTATAGATGGTACGTAACATGATTAAAGCGGTGAGACACATCTCACCGCTTTTTTATGCAATCAACAAGGGAGAATAGACCTCACAGATCAAAACTTATTCGAATAATGCAGGCACAAACACTTTCTCAAATGCACCATCTAAGTCACCTATGAGGTCGTCCAAATATTCGTTTCCGACTGACAATCGAAGCAGACCAGGAACCACACCAGATGCTTTCTGCTCTTCTTCTGATAATTGCTCGTGTGTGGTAGAAGCGGGATGAATGATCAGTGTTTTTGAATCACCAACATTCGCCACGTGAGAAACCAACTCCAATGAATTAACGAACTCATTCGCTTCCTCTAGCGTTCCTTTCAGCTTGAAGCTTATTACGCCACCGAATCCGTTTGTCAAGTATTTTTTCGCCGTTTCGTGGTATTCGGAAGAAGTAAGTCCGGAGTAATTCACGTATTCGACCAATTCATGATTTTCTAACCATCTAGCAATGGCTAAAGCGTTGTCTAATGTGCGTTGAACCCTCAAGGAAAGTGTCTCCAAACCTTGAATTAATTGGAACGCGTTGAATGGTGAAAGAGCAGGACCGAAATCACGGAGTCCCTCCACACGTGCACGAATGGCAAAAGCGATGTTTCCGAAAGGACCATTCTCCCCAAAAACTTCCCAGAAGTTTAATCCATGATACCCTTCAGACGGTTCTGAGAATTGCGGGAATTTCCCATTTCCCCAGTTGAAGTTACCAGCATCCACGATAACACCACCGATGGAAGTTCCATGCCCTCCGATCCATTTAGTTGCGGAAGCTGTTACTACGGAAGCTCCGTGTGCGATCGGGCTAAAAATGTATCCAGCCGCACCAAAGGTGTTATCGACAACCAAGGGAATGTCGTGTCGTCTGGCAATTGCGGAAATTTCATCAAACTCCGCCACGCTGAACGCTGGATTTCCAATTGCTTCAAGATAAATCGCTTTGGTCTTTTCATCGATTCGTGCCTCAAAGGATTCAGGCTTGAGACCTTCCGAGAAGCGAACTTCAACGCCTAAACGTTTAAAAGCCACCTTGAATTGGTTGTAGGATCCTCCGTACAAATGCGAGCTTGAAACGAAATTGTCACCTTCGCTCAAAATGTTGTTTAGCGCAATGAATTGTGCGGCTTGTCCGGATGCTACCGCTACTGCCGCCGCGCCACCTTCCAAGGCTGCAATTCGCTTTTCGAATACATCCGTTGTAGGGTTCATGATACGTGTGTAGATGTTTCCGAACTCCTTCAAGCCGAACAGATTGGCCGCATGTTCCGAGTCTTTAAATTCGAATGAGGTAGTTTGATAAATGGGTACAGCCCGAGATCCTGTTGTCGGGTCTGCAGTTTGTCCTGCGTGTAGTTGCAGTGTGTCGAAATGATACTTTTTTTCTGACATGATGATAGATTTATGGATGATAATTAAAAATGCACAGGGGCGAAGGACAAGCTGAAAGCTCGCCATTTATACTATTTAGCTATGTAAATAGGAGATTACTACTGCATACAACAGCAGCAAGTACAAACAAATAAAAGTTCTGTGTGGTGGATAGAAGTGGCTCTATCTTTTCTGTTGAAGGTAAACGTTACGTCGTTCATGTTTCCAATTTTATATTCTCCCAACATCGGGATCAGGAATTGGCACCGGTTTTCCAACGCCGATAGTCATCGGCACTTAAAGTTGGTTGCC
Organism: Crocinitomicaceae bacterium; assembly: GCA_045105095.1. Classification (GTDB taxonomy): domain Bacteria; phylum Bacteroidota; class Bacteroidia; order Flavobacteriales_D; family Crocinitomicaceae; genus UBA4466. The sequence continues at coordinate 14,662 of JBGCDF010000417.1, forward strand.
AGAGGATCTCAGAGCCTGTCTCTAACCTCTTCTGTATAATTATTCCCTACTAATCCAGTAGGGTTTACAAATATTTGAAATTATATTCTAACATTCCAAGGATTTTCTCGAAAAAGACGGAAATGTTTTCAAAATCACCTGCGTAAATAGGTTCATGTTCCCTACTCGCAATAGAAACTACTGAAGGTAATCAGCGCCAAGGCTTTTTTGACCACTTCTTTTGCCTCGGCAAAAAGTGTTAAAGCATGAATTTCATCAATTGAAATAAGTAGTTATTTAATAATCTTCTTTCCACTTTTTTTAAAAAAAGTAGGCAAAAAACCGGGCTTGCTTCACTTTTCGCGTGGTAGTGAAGTCCTACTATCACTTTTACCTTCTAATCCACGCAATTTTCAGAACTCTCGATAGCGGAATTTGTCGCGGATCGCTGCGCGCTAGCTCAAAATTGATCCGCTATCGCTTCGTCCTGAAAACCAATCGAAGACAATGCCCAAACGCACAGAATATCGTTCTCTTCAAAGAGTCGTTTTCAAACATTCACATACGTATCATGAACTCCACTCAACGGTTTGAGACTAGAAACTACTGAACGTAATTCGCGCCTATTTTTGAGAGATCTGAAATCGATGAAGATATCGGGTACCATGAGTTAGCGCGCAGCGATCCACGAAATGGTCGCTATCTCAGAAGATGCAGGTTTTCGAAAAAATCAGCGCAACGGCGTTTTTGGACACTTTTTTCGACGAATAAAAAAGTGTCAAAGAAAATGAAACTACCTTTGCACCATGTTAAATCACCAAGACACAATTTGTGCATTAGCGACAGCAAACGGAGTGGGAGCAATAAGCGTCATCCGCGTTTCAGGAAAAAAATCCTGGGAGATCGTTTCAACCATTTTCTCGAAGTCATTCGAAGGAAAAGAAACGCATACCGCTCACTTCGGAACCATCTCCGATGGAACTAAATTGATTGATGAGGTGCTCATCACCATTTTCGCAGAAGGGCGCAGTTTCACAGGAGAAGAAAGTGCAGAAATCGCCTGTCACGGATCGCCATACATTCAACAACAAATCATCCAGGTATTGACGAAAAACGGGTGCCGAATGGCCAACCCGGGAGAGTTTACCCAACGCGCTTTCCTGAACGGGAAAATGGACCTTTCTCAAGCCGAAGCAGTGGCTGATTTGATTGCTGCTCAATCCAAAAGTTCGCACGATATTGCCTTAAAACAACTACGTGGAGGATTTTCTTCCGAGTTGAAAGAGTTGCGTGAGAAGCTAATCAACTTTGCTTCTCTGGTAGAGTTAGAACTCGATTTTGCAGAAGAAGATGTGGAGTTTGCCGATCGAACAGAGTTAAAAGCACTCGTCACGAATGTGCTGGCCTATGTGAAACGATTAGCAGAGTCTTTCGAATTAGGAAATGCGATCAAAGAAGGGGTTCCCGTGGCAATTGTTGGTGCGCCAAATACGGGAAAAAGCACTTTGTTGAATCAGCTGTTAGGAGACGACCGCGCCATCGTGAGTAATATTGCGGGAACCACGCGTGATGTTATTGAAGAAACACTTAATATCGAAGGAATTCTCTTTCGATTGATTGATACGGCCGGAATTCGCGAAGGCGCCGAGGAGATTGAAGCAATGGGAATTGAGCGCTCGAAGGAGAAAATTGAGCAAGCGAAAATTGTATTGTGTTTGGCCGACGCATCAGTGGAAAACAGTGTTGAAGAGGTGAAAGTCTGGGTGTCTGAACTTGAATCGACGCATCCAAATAAGCGCATTCAACTGATTGTAAACAAATCGGATTTGAACGCGTCTTCTGAAGGAATTGTCATTAGTGCGAAGGAAGGCGAAAACATGGAAGAATTGAAATCGTGGATGGTCAGTTCAGTGACGGAAGGCTTCGACATGGCGAATGACACGATTGTATCTAACGCACGTCATCATGCGGCGTTATGTAGCACATCTGATGCACTTCAGAAAGCATTAGACGGCTTAGAAACTGGCGTTTCGGCTGATTGGGTCGCGATAGATATCCGCCAGGCGATGTTTGAATTGGGTACGATTACAGGAGATATTTCTACGGATGATTTATTGGGGAATATCTTTTCGAAATTCTGCATTGGGAAGTAAATGGAAAAACTCACCCAAAACATCTTCCTCACAAAAAAGGAAACGTTAAAATGTTCCTCATGCAATAAACGAATTGCAATAGGGCAGGCATTTGTTGCCGAATCGGAAAAACATCGAGGAACCTGTTTTGCCTGTTCACCTTTTGTACACGCTGCGTTTTTGAAGCCAGGAAATGCCGCTCTCACGAGAAGATCCAAGAAGTACTCTAGTTACTGCGGAGTGGTATTCGCATGGAACGCCCGAAGAAAACGATTTGAGCGGAGAGGGCAATACGTTGAAGCTGAAGCAATTGTTAAAGCTCAAGAATCCTGTGCTCAAGATGAGAATGAACGTGCTCTCAAAAATGAAAAGGCAGCGATAAAAAGAGCAGAACAAGACAAAATATACATCGCAGAATTCTCGAAGGCGATTAGACAATTCTATCCGAACTGCCCGAAAAACAGAGAAGTCGAAATTGCGCAACATGCCTGTGAAAAATACAGCGGACGCGTGGGTAGAACCGCCAAAGCCAAAGAGTTTGACAAAAAGATGATTGATTTGGCAGTGGAAGCCCATATTCGACATGCGGAAACAAATTACGATAATCAATTCGGAAGAGGTAAAACAAAGCGAATGATACGTACGGATGTAAAGCAAGACATAACCATGATTCTCCGAAAATGGAGGGGTTAGTGCACTTCAAGAATGTTGAAGCGAATTTGGAATACGAAATGTTAATACGGGGTTCGAGAACCTCACCCCTCGAAATCATTCACCACCAACAGGAGGGGTGAGGCTCTCGAACCCCGATATTCTAAACAACTTTTCCTATCTTAAATAGTAAAACTAACTAACCCAGAATATCAAAAATGAAAGGATATACCTATATCTTGCTTTGCGCTAATGGGACATATTATACGGGAAGCACAAAATACCTTGAACTTCGCGTACGTCAACACCAATTAGGCGAAGGAGCCAATCACACACGAAAGTACGGACCTGTGGAACTTGTTTATTTTGAAGAATATTCACGAATTGACACGGCCTTTTACCGTGAGAAACAAATCCAAAGATGGAGTAGAGCTAAGAAGCAAGCGCTGATTGACGGTGAGTTGAATCTATTGGTTCGAAAATCAATGGCATATAGGGATAGGGGTGAATACGACGGGGTTCGAGAGCCTCACCC
>JBGCDF010000418.1:0-6678 GCA_045105095.1 Crocinitomicaceae bacterium
TGGCAGCAGAAGATTGTTCTTGTAATTAACTCGAATAAAGTGAGTAAAAACGGGGAACAACCAGTATTATATATAAATAAGCAAGCTTTAGAAGAATATGAATCGAAATTTGGTAAATATCCAAAAAACAACCTAAATCTACCGCAAGGGGTAATCTATCTTAACCCTCAAGACTCAGTTTATTTCACCAACAATAAGTCATCATTTTTTGAGAGGAAGTAAAATAGTTAAGTCTATCTCGATCAGCCTACAGATTCATAGGCAGTTGTTTTCTCTTTGACTGTTGGAACATGTGAAAACGTTAAGGATTAAAGATTTACGCTCGATGACGACTTTAGTTTTTTTGAAGAATTAACGAGCTATTCGAATTTATGTTCGTCGAAGATTTTTCTGAGACGTACAAATGCTTCTGTATTCAAAAGTCCAGGGTCAAGTATTTTATCGTTACTCTCAACTCGTTTGCATTCGAAACATATTTCCAGAAATCCCATAAATTCATTGGAGTCATTGTAAAAAATAATTCCGTGACGAGGATTATAGCACAAATCTATATAGTTAGATTGTTCCGTTGTGTAAAGAATACCTAACAAGGTATCAATATCCGACGAACTCAACTCAACATGCCCCGAAAGCCTTGACGAGTCCACCTTACAGAACAACTCATCTTCAATAGAATAACAATGAAGGATAGATTCCGGACTACAAAAAAGAAGTTTTTTCTTAAAAAACCTTCCTTGAACTCGCCGTTTAACTTCCTCACAAACGGGGTCAACCTTTACCAATTCAATTCGAGCTATTCCAGAAGGAATTGGCTTGTCGATAAATAACAGCGAATCGTGTGCTCCAAGATCCCTCTGAGCCACACAAACGAAAGAAAACAAGATCGCAACGAGTACAGAAAAAAGCCGAACGAAATTCATGACACGAATACTTCAATCAAAAATCCAACACTTCCAACTTGTTCCGAGAAATCTTAATCTTCCCTTCTTTCTCCAAACTCTTCAATAAACGAGAAATTACTACACGCGAGGAATGTAAATCGTTGGCAATCTCTTGATGCGTCACTTCAAGCTCAGTGGTTTTTGTGACCATCACCTTGTCTTTCAAATAGCGATGAATTCGATCATGCATATTACTGAAGGCCAAACCATCTATAGCCTCTAGCATCTCTGAAAAACGATTTGAATAACTATCGAAGACGAAGGTCATCCATCCGCTGTATTTCTGCATCCACGCAGCCATATTTTCCACAGGAATCAAGATGAGCGTACTGTCTTTTTCTGCCACTGCACTGATCTCACTTTTCGTATTTCCCATGCAACAGGTCATCGTCATTGTGCAGGTATCTCCCGATTCCAAAAAATAGAGCAATAGTTCTTCTCCATCAGAATCTTGTCGCATAATTTTGATTGCACCTTCAATGAGCAAAGGCATGAAACGAACCGTCTGTCCATAATCGATGACGATATCACCTTGCTGCACAGAATGAAGGTGTCCAACCTTTACAATTTCGTCGATTAACTCCTCTTCGAAGAGATATCCATAGTTGTCAATAAGTGCTTGTTTCATATCCTAATGAATTGTTCAATAAAAATACCCAAATCCATTCTGGAATTAACGAGAAACAATCAAATTTTCACTTTGTGGTTAGGTATTTAGAACAGGTTGACACTAATCTGTAAAACAGAAAAACTTTACAGATGAAAAGAAACATTTTACCCCTAATTATATCGATATTCCTCTTTGGATATCATGACTGCATTGCCCAGAGCACGATCTATGTTGATCAGGCAGCGACAGGAGCAAACAATGGTAGTTCCTGGACCGATGCCTATTCCGATTTTCAATCGGCACTCGATGCTGCACTTTCGGGAGATGTTATTAACGTAGGTGTTGGAACGTATTATCCTTCAAAGGATATCACGGGAAGCTCTACTCCTGCCGATCCGCGATCAGTGACTTTCTACTTCGATGTTGATGTGGAAGTACACGGAGGTTTCGTTGGTGGTGTTCAACTGTGCGATACGAACAATGCAACGGTTTTCAGCGGAGATATTGGAATACTGAATGACGCTTCTGACAATGTGTACAACGTATGTTACTCAGAGTACCTATCAAACTCAACAATAATAGATTGCATCACGATAACACGTGGAGCAGCGGAAACAGCTACCTTGAGCGGCGCTGGTTGGTACAACGATGGAACTGGAGCAGGAAATAGCTCGAATCCAAATTTCATCAATTGTTACTTCAATAATAACGCAGCAGGACAAGGAGGCGCAATCATCAACCTTGGTTCGAATGGAGGAAATGCTTCTCCGACCATCACCAATTGCATTTTCCTGAAAAATATCAGTGAGCAAGGTGGTGCCATCTTTAACAATGGAGAAAACGGAACCTCCTCTCCTACTATTTTACAAAGTCAATTCATTGATAATTATTCAGGCGAAGGTGGAGCTATCTACAATTACGCTGAGCTTAACGGAGTATCTAAGCCTACTGTCTCTAATACACTATTCACAGCAAACGAAGTTTACGGTGATGGTGGAGCTGTATACATTTACGGTGATTTTGGCGATGGAGAAGCAATCTTCAACAACTGTACGTTTTCGGCAAATAAAGCAGACGGAAATGGAGGTGCCATGTCTATTAGTACATTCGGAACAACATTCTCATCACCACAGGTAAACAACTGTACATTCATTGGAAACCTTGCGAGCTTCAATGCTGGTGCAGTCTTCTGTATGGTGAGCAGCCCAACGATTGATGGATGTACTTTTGAACAGAATCAATGTGCATCAAGTGGCGGAGCGATCTTTATGAACGGATCACAAGGTCAAGTTTCATCTCCAAACGTCCTAAACTCTACTTTCCGTTCAAATACGAGCGCACTTCGCGGAGGAGCAGCAATGCTCGATGGATTAGCGGGAACATGTAATCCTACCTTTGTGAGTTGTAAATTCATTCAAAACGAATCTACTGATGGTGGGGCCGTTTATGCTGATGGAACCATTGGTATTTGTCAACCCGAATTTATCAATACCATATTCTCCAGAAACTACGCTACGAACGACGGAGGAGGATTATACTTCAACAGTAATTCAGGAACGACCGAACCACGATTCGAACATTGCAGCTTATCTAAAAACCAAGCGCAAGCAGGTGGTTTAGGAACGATTATGGCCTTCTTTGGCTCAAACAATGGTATTTGCCAAGGTACTATCTACAATTCTGTTTCTCACGGTCAAAACGGAATTGGAATTTACATTACTGGTTTCAACGCGAGTTTCACTGGATTTAATACCATGCATGAAAATGGATGGAGCAATCTCTGGTCTTTTACGAATGGAGGTGGATGTGTAGTGGCTTCTCCTTTGTACAACGATCCGCTCAACGATGATCTAACGCTTCAGTCCATTTCACCAGCGATTGATGGAGGATTAGCAGCGAACACAACGGTAACGACTGATCACAACGGTAACGCACGCATCATTGGTGCACATCCTGACATGGGAGCCTATGAAAATGATCCTTGTCCAGTTAAATTGTTTGTAGATATCGATGCTGTTGGAGCCAACAGCGGATTGGACTGGACAAATGCATTCAACAGTTTACAAGATGCTATTGATCTGGCAAGATCTTGTCAGGTAGATACGATTTGGGTCGCTGAAGGAACGTACAAACCAAGTAAAACAAAAGCTGGTAGCGCTGCAAACCCTAACAGCAAAGACAATGTATTCTACGTTGATTTTGATGTAGTTATCCAAGGAGGATTTCAAGGGTTCGAAACAAACGAACTACAACGCGATTGGATAGCGTATGAAACAATTTTAGACGGAAACATTGGTGCGTTGGGAACAAATGCAGATAACTGTTATACCGTTGTCGAATACGCAAATTGCACGAACGTGAGTCAGATGGATGGGTTTACCGTTCGTGGAGGAAACTCCAATAGCTGGCAAGGAAGCGCTGGTCACGGAGGTGGATTTGTCATCTACTCCTCTCCTATCATCAGAAACTGTAAAGTAACTGGGAACTATGGTTACAACGGAGGTGCCATGGCGATCAACAACTTCAGTGGAAATGCAAATCCAGCGGTTTTACATTGTGAGATTGTAAACAATACTGGTGGCGTATCGGCGGGAATCATTGTCAATGCCTACGGTGGAAACCTCACTCCTACTATTGCTAACTGCGATTTCAGTGGAAACTCAGGAATCAATGGAGGAGCTTGGGCATTTTATGCATATAACGGAGGAGCTAACTGCCAACCGAAAGTGTACAACTGTAAAGTTTGGAATAATAGTGCACAACTCGGGGCGGTGATGCTTCTTCGTGATGCTGAAGCGACGATCACAAATTGTTCTTTTGGAAATAATGTTGGATCACAAGGTAAATTCTACAACGGATACAATGGAACAAGAACATCTACAATCGAAAACTGTATTCTTTGGAACCCAGGTGGTGGATTAGAAATACAAAACGTTGTAGGGACGCCTTTCATTGTAAATAACAGTATTGTTCGCGGTGGATACGGAAATGGAACAGGTATTACAACAACAGATCCTTTGTACATTAATGCAGCTACAGGAGATTTGCGCCTGAACTCAGCATCTCCAGCAATTAACAGTGGAATTAACACCTTGATGCATATTGATGCCTACGATGTGGATTATGATGGAAACATCACTGAAATAGTAGATATTGATTTAGACGGCACACTGCGCGTTCAAAATACAACGATTGATTTAGGAGCCTTCGAATTTGGTGGAACACTGGACGAAGAAGAAATTGAAAAAACGGTTGTGAGCAAGGTCTACCCCAACCCATTTGGTTCAGGAATCAAGCTAGCGATAGAGCGTGAATCAGATGAATCAATAGCATTAACGGTTTTCAACGCCTTAGGACAAATCGTTCTTCGTTCAGAAACTAGCGGATCAACAACAATTCTAGATACTTCGGATTGGTTACCCGGAGTGTATCTCATTCGGATTGGAGAAGAGACGCTAAGAGCAGTAAAGTCGAACTAAAGAGTTCATCTACTCTGCTTGCAGGGCTCGCGCATCTCAATGGTTTACGGGATGTTGCGAGCCTTTTTTATTGGATATCAAAATAAGAAATTCAATACGCGGGTTGGTTGATCTAGCTGAACGACAAGATGCACTCGGCCTAAAGCACGCTTAATCGAGAATTAGTCAATTCTCTTTACTTTCTGACGAATAAAATATACATCAAAAATGATGTAGATAATCATTATTGCGAGCGTTGCAAAAAACCAAATTCTCGATGTATCCAATTGTTCTTGCATATATCTTGGAGTGTAAAAAATGGAATTACTTCCCGAAAATTCTGAGTTAACTATGTAGAATTGATAAGCTCTGTAGGCTAAAACCAGACCTCCAACGGCATACACTCCAATCGAAAAAAGATACTTTCGAAGACCAAACCTAAGAGCAGCAAAAATGACAAAAAGTAAGGTTCCAATCACTCCAAAAATGAACCTTAGCGCTAGTTCAAGTAGGCCTTCCCCCATGGCTTCAATTCCGTGATTTGCAGAAGCCGAAAAGGTAATCAGGATGATAAGCAAAGTTATATAGAAACGAAATCTCATAGTTGAATTGTTAAGTAGTTTATTCTCAAGAACTGCAGGATAGCATCGAGCACCCCACTTTATTCAAGGCCCAATCTGGTCGTTTCGCAAACCACTTCTCCATTTCGGTTTGCTCATCGTATGGACGGAGCAATAACTGATATAATTCGTCAATTAATTCGTAGTCACCTTTTTCAGCCGCCTCAATTGCCAATTGTGCCATGTAGTTTCTGAGTACGTACTTCGGATTCACCTTGTTCATCGAAGCAATGCGTTCCTCTCTGCTCTTCTCGTCGACTTTTAGGCGATCTGAATAATCACTTAACCATGACGACCAAGAATCAATAAAAGCATTGAATTTATCGTCTTCCAGATAACTAGCCGCACGAATCGTTTCGATAAAGGAATTCGAATCTTCAAATTGGCTTAGGTTTCTGAAAAAGATGGTCATATCTACTGAGGAATTCTCCAACAGTTCTTTCAGTTCATCAATGAGTTGCGCGTCAATATTGATTTTCCGTGTCAATCCGATTTTGGATAACATCATATCCAAAGACTCAGATAAATACTCTTTTTTAAATCCTTGCAAGATGGTTTCAAGTCCTTCTGTTTCTTCGATTAAGGGATACAGCGCATTCGCCAATTGCATCAAGTTCCACATAGCGATATTCGGCTGATTCCCATATCGATAACGTCGATGTTGAGCATCTGTCGTATTGGGTGTCCAGTTCGGATCGTAGTTTTCCAACCAACCGTAGGGTCCGTAATCAATGGTTAATCCTAGGATGGACATATTGTCCGTATTCATTACACCATGCACAAATCCAACACGTTGCCAATGGACAATCATCGTTTTCGTGCGATCAACAACTTCCCGAAAGAACGCTAAATATGTTTCTTTTGATGGCTCTCCAAGATGTGAATAATGTTCCTTGATGACATGATCTGCCAGCTTCTTAAGATTCTCCGTATCACGTCGCGAGGTTAAAATTTCAAAGCTTCCGAAACGAACAAAACTTGGTGAAACCCGACAAACAACTGCGCCGGGTTCATCCTGAACATTCCCGTCATACATCATATCTCTTGGA
>JBGCDF010000419.1:0-12468 GCA_045105095.1 Crocinitomicaceae bacterium
GATTCAGCGTTATTTTTCAGCCAAAAATAGATCAGGCTAAAAACGGCCAAATAAACGAATGCGATCAGCAAGTGAACAACTATTCCTTTTAAGTAACTTGAGTATCCAAAAAGCCATTGTTTGATGCGCGTTCCGTGCAGCCAATTTGTGAAGGTCGTGAGCATGCGCTTTATCAGGCTTGGGAAGATGAGTAAGTGCGTCACAATAATGACCGTTGCCGATAGTTCAACGAAAAACAATCCTGACAACGGAATTAGCGGGAGGTAAATGACGTATAGATCATCTAATAGGAAACGCGTGATCTTTTTGAGAAAGGAAAGCTCTGTGGACTTCCGCCTTTTGTAGATCTGAACGAGCCCAACGAAGACGCCTAGTGGTGCAATTATCCAAGTGAACCAGTAGAAATTCAAGGCAAGTGCAAGAAAGCCGACAAAGCACACTCCTTCGAGTGGAATGAGAACCCACTTTAGGATGATTTTAGTTCGATCAACCCCAACTGTTTGTACAAAGCTCAGTGGATCATTTTGCGGGTCCTTTTTGAAGTTTTCAACTTGGTGATGTAGCAAATTTCTTAGTCCTGAAACAAACTGCCAAATAACAAGAAGAACCAAAAACTCCTTAATGAGGACAAATGACTTTCCTGTAAAGAGATAGATCGTATAACTCGCAAGAACAACGGGAATAACATATGCATATCCAGCACCGAGTACTACACCTAAAACGCTACTACTGTTGAATCGAAAAGGGCGAAACGTAAATAAACAAAACAGTCCAATTTCAACGCCAATTACCCCAGAGGAGTATGCGTCAATTGGTAAATACATCCATGGAATGAGTGCAAGCAACACTGAACATAGAAGCACGAGATAAAAGACACTTCTGCTCCAATTACTGCTTACGCTTTTCTGAACTGACGGTGTATCTTTTCCCCGATTTACCCAATCGTTTATGAGAGATCGAATACTTAAAAACCCAACAATGGTGCACAGAGATGCGAGAAACCCAACAGTAGTTGCCTCACCACCAATTCCGCCCAATCCAATAAAAAAGTACGGCAGAGAAATCAGCAGAGGAACTCTGTATTTCCATGTATGGTCAGCTAGAAGACTTCGTATGAACGACAGTATGAACATTAGCTCTTCACAAGTTGTTTTTTTCGGAAGGTACAAACATTTCGATGAACGGTTCTACGAGAAGAGAAATTGAAATGACAAATGGTAACTTTGGGTTATGACTTCACAGAAACAAATTTCTCTTCCGCCATTTCCTAGAGGGTTTCATCTCATAACGAACCATATCGAATCAGCGATTACCTTACCAGAAACAGGAGTGTTACACATTTTCATACAACATACATCTGCAGGGTTAACCATTAATGAAAACGCCGACCCCACCGTACAATCAGATTTGGAGGCATCATTCAATCATTTGGTAAAAGAAAATGAACCGTTTTACAGACATACGTATGAAGGTTCAGACGACATGCCAGCGCACATCAAATCGTCTTTAGTGGGATCTTCAGTTTCGGTGCCGATCACCAATGGAAAATTGAATTTGGGAACATGGCAGGGAATTTACCTGTGCGAATTCCGCAATCATGGAGGAAGTAGAAAGCTGGTATTGACGGTTTTGTAGATGTATTTAAGTTCGTCCAGATGTTTAATCTAGTACCGCAAACCTCACAAAGCCGAATCGAAGGAATCCTTTCCTTTGACTGAGCTAGGAACGAAAAGTTGTGATCCGCGCCTTTTTTGGAAACAGTCGGAAACGATGAAGATAACGGGAACCATGAGCAAGCTCCGTTTGGAAAACGGAGATCAGTGAAATGGTCGTTATCTCAGAAGATGAAGAATGAATTCCAAAAGCAGCGCAACGGCGTTTTCTTCGAAAGCAATGCTTTCTCTCCTTTTTCGACGAACAAAAAAGTGTCAAAGGCAAAGTGCTATCAATTCACGAATAACAATCAATAAAAATTAGTCATTTAAATTCTGAGCCCTAATCTCTAGATCCACCACTACCAACTCATCAAAAAATTCCTCACCGTACTTACGAATCAACGGTTCTTTCAAAAAGCGAAAGACAGGAACGTCTAATGCATCACCGCAAGCGCACGCAGGTTTACAAATATCCCACGTATCATAATTAATCGCTTCGAATGCTTCAAATTGCTTCGTCCGAATAGGGTAGAGATGACACGAAATGGGTTTTTTGAAATCAAGTTTCCCTTCTTTGTGAGCTTTCTCAATGGAACATTTAGTAGTGCCATTTTCATCGAAAAAGACAAACGCGCATTCTTTTTCATTGATCAGTGTCGTTACTTCGTCATTCTCCTGATCCACATAAAACACGCCACTTTCCTCCACTGCTTTGACTCCCTCTTCGCGCATGTAGGGTTTAATTGCTTCGATGTTTTCCTCAAGAATGTCAATTTCTTCCAACGTGACTGGAGCACCAGAGTCGCCTTCTATGCAGCATGCACCTTTACAGGCACTCAGGTCGCACACAAATTTCCGATCGAAGATCTGTGTTGAGATGATTTTGTCGTTTAGTTCGATGAGCATAGTACAAAGGTAGGGGAAGAAAGTGAAATGTAGAGAAAGCTTTTTCAAAAAGCCCTAACTTTAGTGCAATGTTCCGAATCGCATTCATACTTGTCGTTATGCTATCGTCATGTGGAAACCTGAAAGTTGATCGCGACTATGCCGCTGCATATAGTGACCGCGAATGCAACCACAATCACGTCTGCTGTCAAGTAGGTTGTGCCTGCTGTGGATCGCCCAAAATTCAACGAAAACATCCGCGGGAGCAAAACCGAGCAAGACGCAAATACAGAAGAGAATTGAAAAGAAATGATGCTGAATAGCTAGGCGTTCTTGCACACGCGAAAAGCGAACGCTTGCTTTTTCAAAATAAAACACTAAATTTGCACCACATTCACATACAGAATTAATCGAATGAGGGGACGAAAGTCCCCTCTTTTTGTAACACATGATTAGTAAAAAGAAAGTAAAGCAACTAGTAAACGAACGAATCGAAGAACTCGATAACGGTCTGTTTATTGTGGACTTGAGAATCTCTTCAAGTAACCAAATTAATGTGGAGCTGGACAAGTACGAAGGAAATGTTTCTGTAGATGATTGTATCCGCGTTTCGCGAAACGTTGAGCACAACCTTGATAGAGATGAGCAGGATTTCGAATTGCACGTTTCATCATCAGGTCTCGACAAAGGACTTCGCGTATTTGCTCAGTACAAAAAGAACATTGGGCGAGACGTCAAAGTGAAGCGAAAAGAAGGAGGGAAAATTGAAGGAACCCTGATCGATGCGACTGAAGAACAAATTGTGATTCAAAACTCGAGAAAGGAACGAATAGAAGGAAAAAAGAAAAAACAGACCATTGTGGAAGATCACATCATCCCAATGAGTAATGTACTAGAAACAAAAATTGTGATATCATTTAAATAATCAACTATGGACAGTTTAGAATTGATTGACTCGTTTTCGGAGTTCAAAGAACTGAAAAACATTGATAAACAAACGATGCAGCACGTATTGGAAGACGTTTTCCGTGCGATGTTGAAAAAGAAGTTTAATACAGACGAGCACATCGACGTGATCGTTAACATTGATAAAGGAGATGTTCAAATCTTCTTGAATAAGGAAATCGTTGACGATGGAGAGGTGGAAGATGTAAACATTGAAATCGCCTACTCTGACGCAATTAAAATTGAGCCAGACTTCGAAATAGGAGAGGAGGTAACAGAGGAATTCAAATTCGCAGACTTCGGAAGAAGAAACATTCTTTCATTGCGCCAGAACCTGATTTCAAGAATCATGGAATTGGAGAAAGATCACCTGTACAAATTGTACAAAGAGCGTATTGGAGAGATCATCACTGGAGAAGTTTACCAGGTTTGGAAGAAAGAAATCATGGTTATCGATGACGAAGGGAACGAGTTGATCCTTCCAAAGTCAGAGCAAATCCCATCTGATTACTTCAAAAAAGGAGAATCTATTCGTGCGGTAGTTGCTAAGGTTGACATGAGAAACAGTAGCCCGGTAATTATCCTTTCTCGTACAGCACCAGAATTCTTGGAGCGCTTGTTCGAATTGGAAGTTCCTGAGGTATTCGATGGATTGATTACCATCAAACGTATTGTTCGTGAGCCAGGTGAAAGAGCAAAAGTGGCTGTTGAGTCTTACGATGATCGTGTAGACCCAGTAGGTGCCTGTGTAGGGATGAAAGGATCACGTATTCACGGAATCGTGCGTGAGTTGAGAAACGAGAACATTGACGTAATCAACTTTACAAACAACCCACAGTTGTTCATTCAACGTGCACTTTCTCCGGCGAAAATTTCGTCGATTGAAATTGATGAAGAAGATTCAAGAGCAAAAGTATTCTTAAAACCAGACCAAGTGTCGTTGGCAATTGGTAAAGGAGGTCATAATATTAAATTGGGAGGACGCCTTACAGGTTATGAATTAGATGTTTACCGTGAAGGTGAAGTTGACGTTGAAGATGTAGATTTGGAAGAATTTGCAGATGAGATTGATAGCTGGATTCTTGACGAATTAAAAGCAATCGGATGCGACACTGCAAAATCTGTCCTTGATATTAGTGTAGCTGACCTCGCAAAAAGAACAGATTTAGAGGAAGAAACGATTGAAGAAGTGTTTAAAATACTACAATCCGAATTTGAGTAGATTCGGGCAAATAGCTATATTTAGGCACATTTACAGAAATTAAGTAATAGAGGACGCAAAAGATATATGCCGAGACCAGTAAGATTAGGAAAAGCAGCAGGAGAATTCAACGTAGGAATGTCTACGATTGTTGACTTTCTGGAAAGCAAAGGAGTAAGTATTGACTCGACGCCCAACACTAAGTTGACGCCTGAGCAATATGATATGCTACGCGCAGAATATGCAGCGGATCAGGTACTCCATGAGCAATCAAAAGCACAATCAGCTGTGGTTCGTGAAAAGCGTGAAACAATCTCGCTACGCGACAAAGATAAACCAGCCCCTGCGCCAGAACCGGAGCCAGAACCAGCACCAGTTGCTGCACCAGCCCCTGTTGTTGAACCAGAACCAACTCCAGCGCCAGCCCCAACGCCTACTCCTGAACCTGTAGTCGAAAAAGCTCCAGTCGAAGCTCCTAAAGAAGAGCCAAAAGCTGAACCAGCCAAGGAAGAAAAGAAGGAAGCGGATGATACGGGAGTTAAGGTAAAAATGGTAGGTAAAATCGACCTCGATTCTATCAACACAAAAACGCGTCCTGACAAGTCGAAAGCTGAAAAGCCAAAGGCAGAAGAAAAAGCTCCAGTAGCTAAGGAGAAACCGAAGGTTGAACCTAAGAAAGAGGAGCCGAAAAAGGAAGAAACGAAACCAGCAGTAAAGCCAACTGAGACAATTCGTGCTCAAAGTGCTAAGCTTGGTGGGCCAAAGGTTGTAGGAAAGATCGAACTTCCTGTTGAGCGTTCGAAAAGTTCTGGAAACTCTGAACGTCGTAAACGCAAGCGTGTTCGAAAAATTGACGTAAATAAACAATCTCAAGGAGGAAATAATCAAGGAGGTAATAGAGGTAAGAAACCGAAGGTAGAAAAGCCAGAAATTACTGAGAAAGATATCCAACGTGAAATCAAGGAGACCTTAGCGCGTCTCTCAAATAAAGGAGGAAAATCAAAAGCATCCAAAAACCGTCGTGCGAAACGTGACTCTGTTGCGCAGCGTCGTCAGGAAGAGGAAATAGCAGCTGAGCTTGAAGAGAAAATCTTGAAGTTGACTGAGTTCGTAACTGTTTCGGAATTGGGAACAATGATGAACGTGAGCTCGACTGATGTCATCTCAGCATGTATGTCTTTAGGAATTTTTGCTTCGATTAACCAGCGTCTGGATGCTGAAACAATTCAGATCGTTGCCGAAGAATTCGGATTTGAGACAGAATTCGTTAGTGCTGAAGTTCAGGAATCTATTCCGATTGTTGAAGATAAAGAAGAGGACTTGCTTCCTCGTGCTCCAATCATTACGGTGATGGGACACGTTGATCACGGTAAGACGTCTTTGCTAGATAGAATTCGTGATGCGAACGTTACCGAAGGTGAGGCCGGAGGAATCACACAGCATATCGGAGCTTACAACGTGAAGTTGAAGGATGGTCGAAACATGACGTTCCTAGATACACCAGGTCACGAGGCCTTTACAGCCATGCGTGCTCGTGGTGCACAAGTAACAGATGTTGCAATTATTATTGTAGCAGCGGACGACGATGTGATGCCGCAAACGAAAGAGGCAATCTCGCACGCTCAAGCGGCAGGGGTTCCAATGATCTTTGCGATTAACAAAATTGATAAGCCAGGAGCCAATCCAGACAAAATCAAAGAGCAACTTTCCGTAATGAATATCCTTGTTGAGGATTGGGGAGGTAAGTTCCAGTGTCAGGAAATTTCGGCTAAGAAAAACCAAAATATTGATTTACTGCTCGAGAAGGTGTTGCTTGAAGCGGAATTGCTTGACTTGAAAGCAAACCCGAATAAAGATGCATTGGGAACAGTGGTAGAATCGTCTTTGGATAAAGGAAAAGGATATGTAACAAACATGTTGGTGGAAGCAGGTACAATGCGTGTCGGTGATATCATCCTTGTTGGACGTTACAGCGGTAAGGTGAGAGCTATCCATGATGATAAAGGAAACTCTATGAAAGAGGCGGGACCGTCTCAACCAGTTTCTATCCTCGGGGTAAACGGAGCACCTTCTGCGGGTGATAAGTTCTACATCTTGCAAGACGAGCGTGAAGCACGTTCGATTGCAACGAAACGTGAGCAATTGTACCGTGAGCAAGGTCTTAGAACTACGAAACACATTACTCTTGATGAGATCGGTCGTCGTTTGGCAATTGGAGACTTCAAGGAATTGAACATCATTGTGAAAGGTGACGTGGATGGTTCTATCGAGGCACTTTCTGACTCATTATTGAACCTTTCTACAGAAGAAATCCAAGTGAATATCATTCACAAAGGAGTAGGAGCAATTTCAGAGGCAGATGTCAACTTGGCATCAGCGTCAGATGCGATTATCCTTGGATTCCAGGTACGACCAACAATCGGTGCACGTAAGTTATCAGATCAAGAACAAATCGATATTCGCCTGTACTCAGTAATCTACAAAGCGATTGATGAGATCAAAGCTGCGATGGAAGGAATGCTTTCTCCAGATGTGATTGAAGAGATCATTGGATCTGCTGAAGTTCGTGAAGTATTCAACATTACGAAAGTTGGAACGATCGCAGGGTGTTTTGTAACAGAAGGTATCATTAAACGTTCTTCTAGAATACGTGTCATCCGTGACGGAATTGTAATTCATACTGGAAAACTAGGATCGTTGAAGCGATTCAAGGACGATGTGAAAGAGGTGAAAAACAACTACGAGTGTGGATTGAACATTGAAAAGTTCAATGACATGAAAGAAGGTGACGTTGTAGAAGCCTTCCAGGAAGTAGAAGTTGCAAGAAAACTGTAATTGTCAAAAAGAGTACTTGATCTAAGTTTCAAATTAACATCTTTTAAAAACGGTTGTATACAAAATAAGCGGTGCTTTCGGGCATATTCCGTACCTTTGTGACAACAAAAATAGAAAACTATGATTTTAGGAGTTTTTGGTCCATGGCAAGTTATCGCAATTTTAGTTGTTGCGCTACTGTTGTTTGGAGGTAAGAAGATTCCAGAACTGATGAAAGGTCTGGGAAAGGGTGTGAAGGAGTTCAAGGACGCTTCAAAGCCTGAAGATGGAGGAACTACCCCAGCAAAGTCAGAGGAAAAATAAGAGAGACAGATGATTCGTACCTTTACTGAAGTCAAGAAAGCACTTGCTTCGGGTGATACAGTAGTACGTATCCTTGAAGGCTATCTAGCACAAATTGAAACCAATAAACACTTGAATGCCTTTTTGGAGGTGTTCGAAGAATCCGCGAGAGCAAAGGCCTTAGAGGTCGATCAAAAAATAAAAGACGGAACTGCAGGAAGACTGGCCGGAATGGTCATCGGACTCAAAGACAACCTTTGTTATGAAGGTCACAAAGTTTCCGCATCATCAAAAATTTTAGAAGGATTTGAATCTTTATACACAGGTACTGCTGTACAGCGCCTGTTGGATGAAGATGCAATTATGATTGGACGACTGAATTGCGATGAATTCGCAATGGGAAGCTCCAATGAAAACTCAGCGTTTGGCCCTGTGATAAACCCACTTGGTGAAAATAGAGTGCCTGGAGGTTCATCTGGAGGTTCTGCTGCTGCTGTGGCTTCGGGATGTTGTACTGCCGCACTTGGAAGTGACACCGGAGGATCAATTCGACAGCCTGCAAGTTTTACGGGAACAGTTGGTTTCAAACCAACGTACGGAAGAATTAGTCGGTATGGATTGATTGCTTACGCATCTTCTTTCGATCAAATTGGACCGTTCACAAACGACGTTGCTGATTCCGCATTATTGACAGAGATCATGGCGGGACCTGATCAATACGACTCGACTGCATCAACGCAAGCCGTGAATGAGTATTCAAACTTATCTCCCGATAACAATCAGGAAGAGAAGTCCCTGAAAATCGCAGTGATCAAAGAAAGCTTTGAGATGGACGGAATTGATCCTGAAGTCAAAGAGAAAACACAAGAAACAATCGATCAATTGCTTGCGAATGGACACGAAGTAGAATTCGTTTCCTTCCCGTACCTTGATTATATGGTACCGACATATTACGTACTCACAACTGCGGAGGCTTCCTCGAACCTATCTCGTTTTGATGGAGTTCATTTTGGATACAGAAGTGGCGAAGCCAAAGGAGTAGAGCAGACGTACAAAAAGTCGCGTAGCGAAGGGTTTGGTGCTGAGGTTCAGCGCCGGATCATGGCGGGAACATTTGTTCTCTCAAACGAGTACTACGATTCATACTACACGAAAGGACAGAAAGTAAGACGTGTTCTTCAGAATAAAACGAACGAAATTTTGAAAGATTTCGACTTCATTTTACTTCCAACAACACCCGGAACAGCCTTTGAAATTGATGCGGTAAGCGATCCTATTTCGATGTATCTACAGGATATTTTTACTGTTCATGCTAACCTGACAGGAAACCCAGCAATCTCACTTCCTTTAGGAAATCATTCGAACGGACTACCATTCGGAATTCAAATAATTGGAGAACATTTCGAGGAAGATCGTCTGTTTAGTTTCTCTGATCAATTGATGAAACTCTAGATACCACTTCATGAATAAAGCATTGATTCTTCTTTCCACGATGTTACTGCTTGCTACGTCATCCTTGGCGCAGTATAGTTATAGTGGTACGGCAACACCACCACAAGATTCGGCGCTTGTTGGAGAACAGATGATCAATGCAATTGAGCAAAGTCTGAATGCATATTATGCAGAGTACAGCTCGGATGGAAATTACGATTCTATCATCAACGCGCTCAATTACGAAGCTACAGACATGCCTGAATTTTCAGATTCAGTATACTGTGAACGGCTCAATGTAATGAATGAAATGAGCCCTTTTCAGTTAGAGTGCAACGAACAGACGCTCAAAACGATTCGCTTCTTTGTGAAGAAGAGAAGAGGGTTTGCCCGAGTAGTATTGGGTCGATCGAAACTCTACTTTGACATGTTCGAAGAGAAATTGGCGGAGCACAATATGCCAATTGAACTGAAATATTTGGCAGTTATCGAAAGTGGATTACGCCCTCAAGTGAAGTCAAGAGCTGGAGCATTAGGACTGTGGCAATTCATGTACCGAACAGGAAAAATGTACGGTTTGAAAGAGAATTCATATGTGGATGAGCGCATGGACCCTGAATTGGCAACAGATGCAGCGTGTCGATACCTCAAGAAATTATACGAGATCTACAACGATTGGAACCTTGCGTTAGCAGCCTACAATGCTGGACCAGGAAACGTAAACAAAGCCATTCGTCGTTCAGGAAACAAATTGACGTACTGGGAGGTTCGTCCCTTCTTGCCGCGCGAAACGCAAGGATATGTTCCGAATTTCATTGCGGCAGCATACCTATTGACCTATCACGCAGAGCACAACATCATCCCTGCTGAATCGAATGTTCAGTACTACCAAATGGATACCATGTGTCCAACAAAAGGTGTTCACTTTGAAACAATCAGCGAAGTGTTGGCAATGGATATGGAGGAAGTTCAGCGCTTCAATCCTATTTACAAACGCGATTATATTCCGTATTCGGAAGAGCAGTACTGTTTGACACTCCCATTGGAGCAAATAGGGAAATTGGTCTCGTTGGAAGATAGCTTGTACGAGCATGAATTGAACAAATTCGTTAAGCCAAAGCCGCCTGTTGTAAACAACACACAGAGCACCAACACAACTACCAATACGAAGCCAGTTGCAACTGGAAACTATAATTATCACAAAGTGCGAAGTGGAGAAACGCTTGGTTTGATCGCTTCTCGCTACGGAATGTCGGTGAGAGAATTGCAGCGCGTAAACGGATTGAACTCTACACGAATTTATGTTGGGCAGCGCCTAAAAGTGAAACCAGGTAAGGGAACACAGACCCAAACTACTACTGCTCCAGCCGCTAGCAAGAAATATTACACGGTACGCTCTGGTGATACTTTTGGAAAGATTGCGCAACGCCACCGTATGTCGCAATCTCAATTAAAACGATTGAACTCAAGGATCAACATCAATCGATTGAGTATTGGACAAAAGATTCGCATTCGATAGAGAGCTGAATACTTTTGCCCGATTTTTGCTGTGTTAACGAAAAACTTAGGAATGATCGCACGTACTTTAACTCTTCTCTTAGCAGTAACAACACTTTTTTCATTAACGCAATGCGATGCCATGAGGCCTAGCAGCGCCAGCACAGGATTGCACATTACGGGCAAGGTTGGTGAAATCATGGTGGTGTGTGAACAAGGAATTTGGGATTCAGAAATCAAGCAACACCTCGACTCTGGTTTAACGCAATTCATCATGCCGTACATGCCTGATGTGGCCACGTTCGACTTGGTACACAGAACTCCACACCGTTTTGATGGAAGCTTTAAGCGTACTCGAAACACCTTATTTCTAACAATTGACCCTAAACATACAGGCGATAAAGGCAAGATTGAGATGAGAAAGGACGTTTGGGCACATAGTCAAACGGTGATCGACATCACTGCCAAAGATTACCATCAATTGCTAGAAACGGTGAAATTTGGAATCGGTCAGGTGCACGACAAGTTCGACAAGTTCGAATGGCAGCGTATGATGAATCGCTACAAGGAACAAGAAGACCTCGTTATTGACTCACGCCTCGAAAAGAACTTTGGAATCAAAGTCGCCCTGCCTGATGGATCAAAATTGGTAGGGAACAGAAAGAATTTTTTCCGTATTCAATTTCCGAAAACATATCGACCGATGGATTACGGTGAGCATGGAACGGATGCTGGAGGATTACATTCGGGTATATTGGTGTATCAATACGATTACGTAGACAGCACTCAAATGAACCTTAAATCCTTGCTGAAGGCACGTGATATCATGTTAAGAGTGAATGTTCCTTCGGAAGTTGAGGGAATGTACATGGGAACGCAATACGTAGATTTCGTGTATCCCGAAGGAGAAGAAACGATGACTGCAGATGGTAAAATCAAAGGTTTTGACATGCGCGGGATGTATGTGTTCACAGGAAACGGAAAGTTCGGAACAGGAGGCGCGTTTTGGGCATTTCACTTCGTAAATGAAAAGACGAACAAAGTCGTTTGTGTAAGTGGATATTTGGATGCTCCACCAACAACAAGTTGGACGCAACCGCTGAGAGAAATTCAAGCTGTTTTGCGCAGTGTTGAAATACTGTAGCTAATAAGAAGAATGAAAATCACCGCAACCATTATTACATTCAACGAAGAGCGAAACATCGAGCGGTGTATTCGTTCGGTGGATGGAGTTGCAGATGAAGTAATTGTCCTTGATAGCCTGTCCACTGATCGAACAGAAGAAATCTGTCAATCACTCAATGTTCATTTCGAGAAACGCGCTTGGGAGGGATATTCGGAATCAAAGAATTACCTTAATGGCTTAGTTGAAACAGATTACATTTTGTCTCTGGATGCCGATGAGGCGCTGGACGCAACCTTGAAAAAAGAAATCATCAAGCTGAAAACAGCCGAGAATCCTCAAATTTATTCCGTCAATCGCTTGACGAATTACTGCGGAAAGTGGATCAAACATTCTGGATGGTACCCAGACATCAAGGCACGTCTTTTTCCGAAAGAAGGAAGCCGTTGGGATGGTGCAATTGTGCACGAAGAATTGATTTTCCCAGAGGACTTGAACATCATTCAATTGAATGGTCACCTCGAACATTATTCGTATTATTCGTTCGAAGAACATCGAGCTAGAGCGGATAAATATTCCAGTCTGACAGCACAAAAAATGCATCAGAAAGATAA
>JBGCDF010000420.1:0-13555 GCA_045105095.1 Crocinitomicaceae bacterium
ATGCGTTTAAAACCTATGCGACTGTCATTGGGCGTTTTCAAGAAAAAGGAGATAACGCGAATGCAGAGAAATATTACCGTCAAGCGATACAACTGGGCTACATGACTCCTCAGTAGTTAGAACGACTCATTCCGAAGGAATCTGATTGAGTTTATTTTGTAGATTTTCGTCATCTGGAGCCATTGTTATTGCTGTTCGAATGGCTGCACGAGCGTAATCATAGGACTTTTGTGCAACATATAAATCACACATCAGAACATAATATCCTGTTTCAGTTGGATCCTGTTTTTGTCCATCTTCAATAATTGAAATAGCTTTATCCAGTTGATTCAACTTCAAATAACAGACGGCCTTCCAGTAAAAGATACTTGGAATATTTGACAATTCTCCAGCTTTATTGTACCAGTCTAACGCTTCAACGTGTTCTTCTTGCGAAATGTGATATTGCCCCATCATAATCAAAGGTGATACAATGCCGTCATGCGCCACTACAGCTTGCTCAAAAACTTCCTTTCCTTTGGGTACATTCTCAAATTCCATGTACGCCTTACCCAGATCAAGCATTGCGGTCATTGAGCGATGAGAAATATCAACTGCTCGTTGGTAGTGGTACAAGATTTTCTCTTGTTTATCTTCTGTAGGATTCTTGTAGTACTCTTCATGCAAAAAGCAAGCGTAATTGTATTGGGTTCTCGCACAGTCGTCGAGCGCGACAATATCTGTTTCAAACAGAACTTGATTATTTTCCCAGGCCTTGTTTCGATTGATCGTTTTCACAAATCCCAATAAGAAGATTACAGCAAGCAGCCCCAGCGCAATTTTTGCCTTTCCATTCTTCCAAATCGGTTCCGCATCTGTATTGAAGCTTGCCTTCGTGATTCTTTCAATGAGGGCAACTATTACAATGATAAATCCAAGAGATGCAATGAATAAAAAGCGTTCTCCCATGTAATCGGGGCCGACCTGAATGATGTGCAAATAGATCGAAAGAGAGATGAAATAGAAGAGAATTCCGAATAACAGAGCAGACTTTTTCTTGAACTCTTTAATCACCACATAGATTAACGCCAGGTGAGCCACAATTGAAACAATGACCAATGGATTTGACCATGAAACCAAGGTTGAATGTGAGAATCCATAATCATGCACAAGCTGTATCGGAAAGATCATCAGCCCAAGGTCTTTCATAAGGATGTGAAAAACACTAGGAAGAATTTCCATGAACCCTTGAGCATCGCGCAAAGGATTACCAAGGAACCCATCTTCTCTGTACTGATTACTTTCGAGTAGGGCTGTCGCCTGGTTTTCAAATACTCCATCTGAATACACATAAAGACGAATAGCTAAGAGAGCAAGTCCTCCCAGAATTGGAAGTCCATATTTCAAATAGCCTTTAATCCGTTCTGAACTTTTGAAATAGGCCAAAACAAGGAGAACACCAGCAAAGGTAATTCCGTTTTCTTTTGACAAAAAGGATAACACAAGTGCTAAAATTGACAGGGCACCAAACAAGTAATTGCCTTTCTCTTTTTCCACGAAGCGTAGGAAGAAAATCATAGAGGTTACCCCAAAAATCATGGCTAAAATTTCATCTCGAGATTTAATGTTTGCGACTACTTCTGTATGCACCGGATGTATTAAAAACAAACCAACGATGATGAGGCTGAAAAGTGCTCCTTTTTCTGGAAACATTCGTCGCAGGAAATAGAAAATCAAACAGCAAAGCAGGGCGTAGTACAAAACATTCATTACGTGCCCTGTTTTGGGCGTCATCTCGGAAAGTTCAATGTCTAATGCGAAGGACAACAAGGAAATAGGGCGATAACCGTATCTGTGTTGAATCTCATTGGACTTAATGTTTCGAAAGAAGTCACTCGGATTGCTCAGACCTTGCTGAACCCGATCATTTTGTGTGATCACGATCGCATCATCCCATGCATAATCATGCTCAAAGGTATTACCGTACTGAAACAGTGCAACCACGCAAATGATGATATAAAATCGTGCTTTTTTAAGCATTAATTATCGTTTAAATAGTAACTGTCATTTTTAAAATCGTAACGAATGACCAGTGGAAGTTGTTTTCCTTCCTTATAAAACAAACGAAAAAATGGGACATTTCGACTAAACCAAAACTGAAAAATTGGACGTAACAGTCCGTAAATCCCACCTTTCGGTTGAAATTCTTGCGCACTGAATACTTCCGACACTTCTTGTTCAGAAACTGATTCAGACGAATGCGCACCGCCAAAGCTCCCTAATTTCTGTACGACCAGATATACCGGATTCAATTTCAATAGCTCTAAAAAGATGGTTGTGCTTTTCATTCGAGAAATCACATTATCAGTCACCAAACGAGTTCTCCAAAAGACAAACTCCGTTCGAATCTTTCCTACTTCGGATGTATTCGCATTTGCTCGAATGGGCGTCCAACGTCCCTGTAAAGTATTTATTTGAGCATGGTTGTTTTCATCAACTTCATCCTGAATACCATGCAAAATTTGCACCTGATCCATCCCTTGAAAAATGCGTGATACCTCTTCTATTCTTTTCAAGTTGATCTGCATTCCAGGCTGAAGCCACGTACAATAATCAGTGGAGCATTTCTCGATACCTACACGTAATAAATCGTCGAGTTTTTGATGCTTGGAAATGATCAATCTTATATTCAATGGTGCTCCGTTGATCAATTCTTTGATTGCGCTTTCGATATTCGACGAACATACGATCATCAACGTAGCATCGTAAAACCGATCTCTTGTAAGCCCATTTAGCGTCGAAGTAAACTGTCGCAGTTGATCATCAAGAACAGGTAAAACCAATGTTACTTGCTCTAACTTTTGCCTTCTTGTTTGTGTCAGTTGATCTAAATGGGCCGAAGAGGAATTCAGTAGTAAGAAACGATCTTTCTCAGTAGGCCCCAAATCCTCTTTTCGACATAAGACGATATCATCCCCTTCAATTTCATGAATAACATTCTGGATTAAGGGTTTCATGTTAGATCCGAATGAACGCTCAGAATTACTACTTCGTTTGGAAGTCAGCACAAATTCAGCATGAGCATTCAATGGCTTCTTCCCGAAAAAATCGACATCAAACTGATATCGAGACAATGAAGGAGAAAGGTTCTTTACGCATTTCGGAAGTAACTCAAAGTACACATCGTATACAGAGTTTGAATCGTTCAATTGTTTCAATCGGGGTTCAGAATTCCCCAGATTTAATGGAACCTGAAACAACCCAGTATTGCTCGCATGTGTCCCCTCCTCTTCAAAATTACTTGAATACGAAGTATTCGGAAAAACAAAATAACGATCTGTGTCGATCAAGTAGGAAATGAATAATCTCTTCCAAGAGTTGCTTCCCCATTCTACAATGTATTCAGGTAGGTTATCCTTTCCTTGAGGATTGTTGGTTAGCCAGTTCTTAAACGTTGACCATTGATCCACATTCCAACTCTGTCCCCAAGAACTTGCTACTTGAATGAAATGAACATCCGAATCGTCTTGAATGGGTTGAAACGGATAAAAATTATTTTCTTCGACAGGATAGGTAAACAAGGAAACTCCTGCAATTTGATCATCCTTTGAGTAGAACTCATTCGAATGTATGGCATATGTATAAAAGCCTGGAGCAACGATTAAATCATCTTCCAACACGATTATCGAACCATATGTATCAGTCAACTGACCGCATTCCATCACATGTTTCAGTAGTCCCTGATTTTCCGTTTTTACATCAATGATTTTTTTACCGTATTTCCAGTCAAACTCATCCGCCGTTTCTTTCACCGAAGGGTCATCAGAAGCATCGATGGAAATGTGAAGTGTAATGTTATCTGAAGGATAATGAGCGTTGGAGAGACTTTTTAACAGTCGCTTGAGTGGCTCCGCCCGATTGTACGCTATGACGACAATCGCAGGTTCACGCATCGCTCAATATTTCGTAGGTAAATAATTCTTGATAGATGGATCGAATTTGATTAATCACCTCTGCTCTGTCTCTAAGATAAACAGTATATCCTTTTTTAGCCAGATCAACTGCCAGCTGCAAACGCTGAGATTCTTCAATAATGTCTGAGTTCGGTTTGTACGTCAACCCAGTGAAGGTGATTTGCTCATCTTTCGAATAATTCTGTTCGAAAGCCTCCCGTTGGAAATTTCGGTGCAATCCATTTGATTGATCCGTAGCTGCGCTGATAGGCAATTCCAAATCCGCTTGTTTCGCTGCTTGTTGCATCGCTCGGTTATCACGTGGTAAACAGGGACCTCCATATCCAAATCCGTAACGCAAAAAGTTCGATCCAATTCGAGCATCGGCTCCAATTGCTTCAAGCACACTGTCTTGATTCCCTCCCATCTGAATAGTGAAATCTCCTATCGAATTTGCAAAAGCAATTTTTGTCGTCAAAAAACAGTTCACTGCCAACTTCGTTATCTCGGCCTCTGTCCTTGACATGCGACTGTATCGAGATTCGCTCTGAACAAAACAACGATAAATCGCTTCGATTTCATTTCCTATTTCTTCATTCGCTTCACCAATCAATACTTGATCGGGAAACTGCTGATCTTCAATAATACTTCCTTGCGCAATGAACTCTGGATTGTAAGAAATGGAATAACCGTGATCCTTCATCTTCAGATGTAGTTCATCGCAATAACCCGGCATGACTGTAGAGTTAATGATGAGATGCGTTTCTTGTTTAGGTCGATCAAAGGTCAACAGGTCAGCACATACTTTATCGATAAACGAGTGATCAAAGGTTCCATCATCCTTCGAAGGAGTTGGAACGCAAATAAAGATCAATCGAATGTCAGGATCAATTACTGATTCGAGCTCTGTGGACACATGCAAATGCTCTGAATCGCTCAAAAAGCTTTCAACGTGCGGCTCGTTCGAAATAAGCGTTTTGGATTTGATCGATTGAATATACTCCGAATTGGAATCTACTCCAAACACATCAAAACCGACACGTTCCAGATTGAGTGCAAAGCACAATCCCAATCGTCCTATTCCTACTACTCCAATCTTAGCCATGATTTATTAGCCCTTTATTTCTTGTAAAATAACGTTCTTCAGCCCCCAATCCTCAGAATTCATGTCAAAATTTGATTTATCCTGAATGATTTGTCGGCCTGCAGCTTCCACTACCCACCAATCGAGCGAAGGTCGTTTGTGATAAAATTGTAATTGTTCTACTGCGTTGCCAGGCTCCCAACCTGAAGCGTGTGCTATATGATAAGAGCACATTTCCTTTGGGAAAATGACCTGATCAATATCTTGTGCCACGGCTGCATATAATGCCATTGTATCAATGTGGAGGGAGTACATTTCCAACTCCACGTAGCCATCAATTTTTTCCCAGTCTGATCTACTCATCATCGTGAAATCACCACAAGCATCCGAATCTACTGTCCGCATCTTTACTTCAATTTCTGAGAGCATTTTTGGTTTTAGCCAATTCAGAAATCTCAATGCAGGCTTAAAGAAGCTCTCGTATTTGAACATGAATCCATTCTCATCGTAGATCAACGCGAATTCTTCATGCTTACCCAATCGTTTGATTATGTTCGCTTCACAAAACTTCAGTTGATCTTCTACACGCGTAGTTTCATCAATGGAGGAAGGAATATCACAACGGTTTGCGCGATAATATTTTCCTGTTTCCAGTCTTCTTTTTGCCAATTCATCAAAGAGCTCATCAGAAAAAAGCAGATCGATATTCGTGCAGCAAATAAACTCCGCATTTGCTCTTCTGATTCCGACATTCTTAGCAATCATCTGATATAAACCCAATTCTTCAGAAAAACGAAGTGAATCATGAATTTCAGGTGGAACAATTACATAACGAACTGACAAATAATCCGATTCTTCAACAGGCGGAAGGACCTTGTCCAATAGCTCGTTCGGATCTGGAGAATTCCAATCAACCATGATTAGCTCACAGGGAAGTTTGACTCTGTTGCATTGATGAATCAATCCTTCGTAGAAAATCATCATTCGTTTGCGTAAGTCTCCTCCGTGATTATCGTTTCGGGAGGTTACTACAAATGAAATGTATGGGGAAGCATCTGTCATTAACTACTTTGCGACCTTCAATTTCGCTACTTCTGATTCAATCCAGGTGTATGTTTTTGCCAATCCTTCGGATAAACTCACTTTCGGACTCCATCCAATGGACTTGGTCACAAGCGTATTTTCAGAATTGCGACCCATTACACCAATCGGACCATCAATGTGATTCAAAGAAATGGATTTATCCGCGTGCTCTGCAATCATTTCCGCAAGGCGATTAATCGTCACCATCTCCTCCGAGCCAATATTGAGAACTTCAGTGCAATCAGACTCCATAAGAGCTAGCACTCCATCCACGCAATCATCAATGTAAAGGAAAGAGCGCGTTTGCGTTCCATTACCCCAAATTTCTATTGAATCTTCCTGACCTGCCGTTGCTACTTTGCGACATAATGCTGCCGGAGCTTTTTCTTTTCCTGAATTCCATGTCCCTTCAGGTCCGAAAATATTGTGGAAACGCGCAATTCGCACGTTCAATTTGTAGTTTCTTTGCGCCGCGTGATACAAACGTTCCGAAAAGATTTTCTCCCAACCATACTCACTGTCTGGTTCTGCAGGGTAAGCAGAGCTCTCCTCACAATTTGGATTGTTCGGGTCCGTTTGATTGAATTGAGGGTAAATACATGCCGAAGAAGAGAAAAATACTTTCTTCACTTTATTTTGAATCGCAAAATGCGCCACATTCAAATTGATCAATGCGGAGTTGTGCATTACGTTGAAATCATTTTCTCCAGAGAACAAATAGCCAGCACCTCCCATGTCTGCGGCTAACTGATAAATCTCATCGACCTCATCTTTTATTGCTGCTTCACAGATATTTGGATCGCGTAGATCACCAATAACGAATTCGTCTGCTGTCGATTCGGAAAATTCAGGATACTTCAAGTCGATCCCGATCACGTGATGACCTTGTTGCTTCAAACGAGTGACCAAATGGCTTCCAATAAAGCCGCCAGCACCAAGTACAAGAATGCGTTTCATTTCGTAGGGTTATTTTAATAAGGCAATTTCAAAATCTAACTGGTATTATTCTTATGTAAAAATACGATTCTGAGGCGTTACATCAATCTTTTGCGAAAGCAATTCGCCATTTCTCTTTGTTTTCAAAGTCCAATTGCTCGGTTTTTGTGAAAACGTAGTTTTCAATTACCAGAATATCCATTTCTGTGCTCATGAAACAACGGAAGGCATCATCAGGATTGCACACAATGGGTTCTCCCCGAACATTGAAACTAGTATTCACGACCATTCCGACCCCCGACTTTTCTTTGAATGCATTGATCAAATTCCAGTATCGTGGATTTGTTTTTTTGCTTACAGATTGAATCCGTGCCGAGAAATCAACATGGGTAATGGGTTGAAGCCTGCTTCGCTGAGCTTTGAGCTTATCCATCATGGGCAATTTGCCATAGTTTGCAGGCAAGGCAGTTCTGTACTTTTCTTTTATCGGCGCCACCAATAGCATGTACGGAGATTTTGACTCAAGGTCGAAATACTCTGCCGTTTCTTCCTCCAATACAGAAGGCGCGAAGGGTCTGAATCCTTCCCGATACTTAATCTTCAGGTTCAATTTTGATTGCATTTCAACATTAGTTGGATCCGCAATAATACTTCTGTTCCCCAAAGCGCGTGGACCAAATTCCATTCTTCCCTGGAACCAACCAACTACATTTCCTTCGGAAAGTCTTGTTGCAACATCTTCGTTCAATGCTGAGAAATCATCGAATTTCTGATAAACAGCTTTTCGCTTTCTAGACATCAACTCAATCTCCTTAGAGGAGAAATATGGTCCCAGATATGTTCCGTTCATTGCATCTTCATCTGCATTCACTTCTCGTCTTTCATCGAAGTACATGGCGCTAATTGCCATTGCAGCTCCTGCAGCTCCACCACAATCTCCAGAGGCCGGTTGAATATAAATTTCTTCAAACATCTTCGCGGCTTCTAACTTTCCATTTGCCACACAATTGAGGGCCACTCCGCCCGCCATACACAACTTATTCAGTCCTGTCAGACGCTTTGCTTCGGCGGCCATTTTCAGCACAATTTCTTCCGTAACGATTTGAATCGCTATCGCCATATTTCGATATGACTCTGTCAACTCATCATTCTCATTTCTGCGGGCTATACCAAACAACTCTCCCCACTTCTTGTCCTTCACCATTCTTAGTCCTGTGGAATAGTTAAAATACGTTTGATTGAGCCAGATAGATCCATCTTCTTTGATGTCTACCAGTTCTGTTTTGATGATCTTAATGAACTTTTTTGTCTCGTCAGAATCGGCATCTCCATACGGAGCTAATCCCATTAATTTATATTCCCCAGAGTTTACTTTGAAACCAAGGTAATAGGTAAACGCACTGTACAACAACCCAACAGAATGTGGAAAGTTCATTTCTTTCACCAACTCAATACCATTTGCTCTTCCGATACCGATTGAAGCCGTGCACCACTCTCCTACACCATCAATAGTAAGGATAGCGGCTTCCTCCATTTGTGACGGATAAAACGCGCTAGCCGCATGCGATAAATGATGTTCAGTGAATAACATCTTGAGTTCTCGCTTGTCATAGTTACCCACTCTTGCAAGTCCATCTTTGATCTTCTTCCGAAGGAATAATTTCTCATTCAGCCAAACAGGCATCGCTTTTAGGAAAGAAATCAATCCTCTTGGTGCAAAGGAATAATAGGTCTGAAGCAGCCGTTCGAATTTTAAGAGTGGCTTGTCGTAAAACACAACAGCGTCCAATTCGTCAATGCTCAACCCTGCTTCTTCCAAACAAAATCTCACCGCATTTTCAGGAAACACCTCTGTATGTTTCATTCGAGTAAACCGTTCTTCTTGCGCCGCAGCGATCAATTTTCCATTCACGAGAATGGCGGCAGCCGAATCATGATAAAATGCAGATATGCCTAAAATTGCTGCCATCCTACCACGGTTTTTCAAATGATTCTTTACTGAAAGACCTTTCCTTCTTCTCTTTGAAGAGCGAGGATTGACTATTCTTTAAATCCATCGGATCTGACTTCCCGAACAATCGTGAAAGAAAAGCGGTTGGAGTCAGAATCACGTAGAAAATAAGTGTCATGATGATATTGGGAACGATCAAACTAAGTAACCAGCCCAATTTTGTCCAGAGCCAATCGATTTTATCCGCAAGATAATCCGATACTGATCCCAAAAACCCCACTCCGATTGCTATGTATAAGAGTACATCTTGCTTCGAAAAAAAATATAGAACCAGAAAGCCAACGGTAATAATGAGAACCGTTTTAGAGGAATTAGCTTCGCTGCTTCCTCCGGAGGTTGTCGAACTAGATTCCGCCGACATTAAAACAGGGAATAAATGAATGGTGCTACACTACTACCTCCTCCGATAACGAGCAGAACACCAATAAGCAATAACATAATAATTACCGGACCAAGCCAATACTTCTTTCGCTCTTTGATGAAGCCCCAAATATCCTTTAGAAAATCCATTCACAGTGTTTAGTTCGCAATTTGGTAAAAAATGTTCACTCTTTGATCTTCGATTCGATTAAAGTTGTCAGGAAATCAGCAAACTTCTTATGTCCAACATTGTTGAAATGATTCGCATCTGACAGTCCATCGTAATCCTCTACCTTGAGATTCGTAGGAAAATAAAAGTCCAACTCCTCAAATACAAAATCGTACTTCTTTCTCAATTTCACCTTGCTCTGAACATCAGATGGAGAAGGAATCAAGCTAAACAAGACAGGAATATCCAATGATTGAGCTGTTGTATTCAATGAATCAAAATTTTGATATGAATAAGGCATTCGTTCTAGCGATTTAGGCATCTGATGTTTGATTTCATCGTGGCGGTGCTTTGTCTTCAGCATTAGATAAATCCGAGATAAAATAACACTGTATCGGATGTTTCTCTCTAAGAAGGAGGATTGCTCACCCCATAACGAGAAATACTCCGTATAGTGCGCTTTCGCTTCTTCAAAGTTCTTGAAATACGTTCCCTGCTTTGTCAAATAGATTGGCCCTTCAGAGTTCAGCCATGGTCCACCTTTGATCGGATAGGAAGTAGGTATAAATGGTTTGGCGGTTCGATCGTATTCCATCACATCATTCCCGCCGTATACCGCAATTAAGATTAGGTCAGGATTAAGAAGCGCTGCGTATTTCTCAACAATCAAACGGTACTGAACCGGATCTGTACCCGGAATTCCAAAATTCAAAATGACATAATCGTCAGATTGATTAATCAAGCTAGCGAACGAAGCGTCAATATGATCAGCACAGCAACCATGGGCGTATGAGTCTCCAATGAGCATTATCACCTGCTTACCTGATTTACGAATCGCTTCTATGGATTCTGGCGTAAATTCAATCGAGCTAAAAAACCCTTCCGAGTTAACCTCTCCCCCTTGAATCATTTGAGCTCCTTCGACCACATGCGTTATGCCCAGTTCATCTCCAAACATGATAGAATCGTGCACAAACTCTCCGCGATGATAATAGAAATCGTCAATCACACCGGGCTTGTATCCAACCAGTCGAAGAACGACTTCAGCAATCAGGAAGAGCAGCAGAAAGATGATTATTCGAGTTTTCCAAACTTTTAGTTTACTCTCTTTTTGAGGAGGCATTTCCGCCTTATCCAACACTTGTTCTAAAGATGATAAGTAATCGGATTGACGATAGTTCTTTTGAATCGTTTTGCGTGCCTCTTGTCCAAACTTAAGGCGTAACTCTTCATCTTCCAACAATTCAATCATTCGCGCGGCCATGGACTCAATGTCACCTTCATCAACTAGAAAACCAGATTTCCCATCTTCAATCACATCGGGAATCCCCGCATGATTTGTAGATACCATTGCTAATCCTGTTGATGCCGCCTCCAAAATAGACAGGGGTGTTCCTTCTGAGTCATTTTGATCCGTTAGAACTGAATGCTGAACGAAAATCGCATGTTGTTGTAATTCGGAAACAACGAGTGAAGGCGCCAATACACCTTTAAATTGGATGTTATTCTGAAGAGATAATTCTTCCGTCAAAATAAGTGCGGATTCCATCAATTCACCATCTCCAATAAATGTGAGTTGAGCTTCAGGGTGTTTTTCAACCACTTTTGCGAAAGCACGAATTGTGGACTCGGGGGATTTTTTCGGAACAAATCTTCCCACAGCGATAAATCCTTTGCGTTCATTATTCGAATCAGGACAGGAGAAATAATCCGTATCAATTCCGTAAGGAACCAGTTCCAACTTATCGGCTGGGCATCCCAAACTCAACAATTGAGATTTCATATCTTCTGAAACCACGATGACCTTTGAAGCTAGCTGGAACAATTCGTTGTACTGGTCACCATAATGATTCAGAACGTCATTTCGATAGGCATCAAAACCGTGAAAATGAACGATTAGTGGAATGTTCGCTTTCTTGCAAGCATACATCACCTCTGCTCCAGCAGGTCCGTACTCAGCTAAAACCGTCCGAACATTGTGTTTTTTCCAGGATTCAATCAACTCTGTTTCGTGGTCTTTCACCTTTGGAAAATCTTCCCACGTTTCGCCACGATCAAGAGAGGTGGACGTTGGAAAATATCCATCGGAATAAACTACTGCATTGGAAATTAATCTAATGTGCGCTTGAATAAATGTTTCTGAATATTGATTCCTGTTTGTGGACAAAATAGCGTAACGATCCACTACTGGTTCATCTGTGGAATTATCCTTCTTTGAAGTCAATCGGCGAGCAATTTTTCCCACCGAAGGTTGAAAAATCAAGAAATGCAAAATGAGAACCCACCAAAATTCGAAATTTCTAAATACCATTGAGAAAACCACGATGTATGGAAACCAATGAATGTAAAATCGATCCAGAAAGGTATTTGTAAAGTGTTTTACAGGCGTGTCTGATTCTCCGTTTCGAAAATCTACCCAAGCCATAAAAACAAAGACGATGAGTATGATAACTAGAAAATCAATTTCTAGCTGAACGATCGCCAAAAACGCAAGGAGCGAAACTAACTCTAATGGAACGAATACTCGTTTCAACAAGGTATACACGCGATCCTTCCCGACTTGCGTAGCAAAGGTCTTTGTACCACTAGCAATATCGTTCTCGAAATCTTTAAAATGATGTGAAACAATGTTTCTCACCCCTGAAAAGAATTGCCACGCGGTTAATGCAACGATGAAATAAACGAAATCCTCGTATTCCTTATTTCCAACTAAATAGAACGTCCATGCGGCTAAAAAGCCAGGCATTGCATGCGCATAAAGTGAATCAGTGATTACTCCCAAAAGGCCACGTTCTTTCAATCGAAATGGAGGGAAGGCATAAAGAATAAATAATAGGAACTCTCCAGTAATGCAAAGTCCTGTCACCCTATCGTCCGGTAAATAAAGCCAAGGCAAGATTGCCACTGCCATAAAAATTACGATCAAGGCTACGATAGATCCTTTGGATAAATTTGCCGTCCCATTCGACTTGCCTGCTAACGCATCCTTTTTTCGATCAGCGAGGTCATTGGTCAAGTAACCAAATCCCATGAACCCGATGGTTGTCGCTAGTGCAGTAAGAAAAGAAAAAGCAGAAGTTCTTGAATCTACATCTCCAGCCAACAATAAGAAGTAGCAAAACGTGATAAGCAACGGGACTTTGTATCGCCAAGGATTGCTCAATCTTAATTTTCGGGAGAAGAAATGAAAAAATGAAATCATCCGTAGTATAGAGTTAGCTCAAAGAAACAAAAAACTTCCGATTTGATTTACCCTGCAGCATTCGTATTTAGATTTTACTATTTTGCCACATGAAATTGATGTCACGGTTCATCTCAAGTCTGCAAACGGGTAAAGGATTACTCTTTTTCCTAATCGCATTGATCGTACTCTGGCTGAGCGGATATTATGTCATTGATTTCATTACTCGGGATGACTGGAGCAGATACCTAAGACAACTCTATTTCTCAAGAGCAACACTTATTCTTGCTTTAGCATTTCTTTTTGCAGCGTCATTTCCTCACTTTAAGAATTTCTTCACCAACACGAAACGAACTGCAACCGATTTGGCAGTTTTCAGGGTGCTCTTCTTCGGATTCTTCGCTGCTGGAATCATCTTCAATCCGACTGCTATTTCTGATCAGGTAGCACCGCTTATGAACTTGCCGGACAGCGCTCAAGTCGCACTTCCATTTATGGGATGGTATCCAAAAATAGTTCCTATCAATGCCACGATTGTTTCAATTGTTTCCATTCTTTTCTATCTATCGATTTTCACATCGCTGTTAGGATTCAAAACACGCTGGTCCATTGCGATTTTTACTATCAGTTTATTTTACCTTTTTATCATTCCGAACTTATATGGGAAGGTGAATCACAATCATCATTTGATCTGGTTTCCCGCGATCCTTGCGTTCAGTCCTTGTGCAGATCGCTTTTCATTAGATGCATTCTTAAGACGCCGTAAGAACAAGGTCGTTCACCATTCGTCGGCTCACTA
>JBGCDF010000421.1:0-13025 GCA_045105095.1 Crocinitomicaceae bacterium
TTACCTTTTTGACGATTGTTTTCTGGTTGAAAGAATCTCATCCTGAAGAAAAGCGCGTAGAACGGAAGCGTCAACCTATCTGGAAGACTGTGTTCATCGTTCGAAGAATTCGTGAATTAGAACCATCTCCAGTCATCAAAACGCTCTTCACTCTGAAGGCCTTTTTCTCCTCAATGATGGCCTTTTACATTGCTACCATCTCTCTATTCTTAATCGACCTCTTCAAGTTCGACGAAGGTGAGTTGGGTCTGTTCTTACTTGTAGCAGGGGCGTTCCTCGCATTTAACCAGGCATTTCTATCCAAATTATTTATCAAGCGTTTAGGAGAATTTAGAACACTATTATTAGGATTGGGACTTTCGATCGTTGGTTTAATTGCTATCACATTAACAAGCA
The DNA here is from genome assembly GCA_045105095.1 of Crocinitomicaceae bacterium. Lineage (GTDB taxonomy): Bacteria > Bacteroidota > Bacteroidia > Flavobacteriales_D > Crocinitomicaceae > UBA4466. The sequence continues at coordinate 397 of JBGCDF010000421.1, forward strand.
ACCTATACCTGTATATTGCCTTCTATTACATTCTGAATTTAGGATTATCACTGTCCTTCCCTACTTTTAACGCCTTAATTACCATTCACGCAAATCCTCAAAAACAAGGAGAAATCCTTGGAGTAAGCGAATCCATTAACTCGCTAACTACCGCAGCTTTTCCAGTACTGGCAGCTGCGCTATACGGAATCATTGGTATCAAACTCTACCTCTTCATTGCTATACTTCCTTTTGTCGCTCTTATTCTTGCCATACGCTCTTATAGAAAGCTCGGTTGGAAAGCGTTTGGCTAATCCTAAGGTTGTTCAAAACAAGTGGATAAATCACTTTTCGCGCTGAACATTCCGATGTCATTCTTGTGTATTTTTACAAAAAAAAGTCCGCATGAAATTTTTTATCGACACAGCGAATCTAGCTGAAATCAAAGAAGCTAATGACCTAGGAATTCTGGATGGTGTAACGACCAACCCATCTCTCATGGCCAAGGAAGGGATAACGGGTGAACAGAACATTTTGGATCACTACGTAGCCATCTGTAACATCGTCGATGGACCAGTAAGTGCGGAAGTTATTTCTACAGATTATGAAGGAATTGTTCGTGAAGGTGAAGCACTTGCTGCTCTTCACAAAAACATCGTGGTAAAGGTTCCTATGGTCCTTGAAGGAATCAAAGCGATCAAGCATTTCTCTTCAAAAAGAATTAAAACGAACTGTACGTTAATCTTTTCAGCGGGTCAGGCATTGCTTGCAGCAAAAGCTGGTGCAACGTTCATTTCTCCATTTTTGGGACGATTAGATGATATTTCATCCAATGGATTGGATTTGATTGCGCAAATCAGAGGAATCTACGATAACTACGCATTTGACACTGAAATCTTAGCGGCATCTGTTCGTCACCCGATGCACATTATTCACTGTGCTGAGCTTGGTGCTGATGTAGCAACATGTCCGTTGAAAGCAATTAAAGCGCTTGCAAATCATCCTTTAACGGATAGCGGTTTGGCAAAATTCCTCGCTGATTACGAAAAAGGAAATAAATAATGGGTTCACCCTTCTTGAATTGAGATTATTACGGGGTGAGGCATCTAGTTGATCCTCTCCCCTTTTTTATTCTCTCAAATGAACTTACTTCTTTCCTTTTTCAAGAAAGCTTCGAGCTCAGCTTGGGTGGGTAACATGGTCTGATATTGACTTACAAACAAATTCTCGTCCATTCCGCCTAGAGCATATTCAACGAGCTCCGAGTTCTTATTCGTACAAAGTAAAATCCCGATAGGAGGGTTATCGCTTGATTCCATAAAGTGTTTCTTAAAATACTGTAGATACATATTCAGTTGTCCTGCATGTTCATGTTTAAAACTATCGATCTTTAGCTCAATCAATACGTGACACTTGAGGATGCGATTGTAGAACACCAAATCAATGAAAAAGTATTCTCCACCGATGACAAGACGTTTTTGGTGAAATTCAAAGCAGAATCCGTGTCCCAATTCTAACATGAAGCCTTTTAAGTGAGAGATTAAGGCTCCCTCCAATTCGGATTCAGATGCTAAAGTCATATCGGATAATCCAAGGAAATCAAAGATATATGGAGTTTTAAGAATAGCTGCTGGATTTTGTTTATTCGTTGAATTTTGAATGGAATCTCGTACCCGTTCTCTGTCTCGTGAAGCACCTGTTCTCTCGTACGTAAGCGTGTTGATTTGTCGTTTCAGTTCACGCACAGAGAGGGTCAATTGGATAACCTGAATCTCATAAAATTGACGCTTCTCAAGACCTTCAACTTTTAGCAGTTCAACGAAGTGTGAGAAGGATAAATTCTTTAATAGTCTATGGTAATAACTGCTATCATTTGTGTCCGGTTTCGGAGTAATCTCCAATAGTGCAGACAATGTCTGCATTGTTTCTTTGGGGAGTTCAAATAGTGCAGACACCGTCTGCATTATTTGAGGATAAGTATTGTAGAACTGCTTGAACAACTTCAGATTTCGTGAAGAAAGCCCTTTCTGATTGATCTTTTCCGCAAGCTTCTCCTCTAGCTTACTCCCATATTCCGCTCTGTCCGCGCCGTTTTGTTCGTAAATTGAAATGTAGGCTCCGATTAACCAATTTCTGATGGTTAGTAGTTTATCGATGGACTTAATCGTATGCTTTCTGAAATGGTCATCTGTTTGACTGATGCGCGTAATTAGTTGAGAAAAATCTGTTCTCATAGGTTGTGATTGATTAGGTAGGTTAATGACGTTGGTCTTATTTAAGATAATCATTTCCTACTTCAATCCCAATAGCTTAATCTGATTTAATTGTGAATTTTGTCTTGTCGAGTTGTATTCGTACTCCCGTTAATTTGGTCTGAACCTCATCCAACACTTCGGTCGAATCCCAGAGTCCTGTTTCGAGTGTTTCGATATAGGCAACTGGTAGTTTTCCAGCTTTCATTTTTGTTCGAGTTGATTCGAAATCGTAGTTGAGAGAATGAAATCTGGTCGTAAATTCACCATTTTCTTCTGAAACAACACAAAACCAAACCCTTTGCGTACCATCATTGGCAGGCATTCCCAACGCGCCCGAATTGATCCAAAGATGATTATTCGTTTGATCTTCGAATGGAATCCCGCAATGCCCTGCTAATATATGATCTACTTTGAGATTCTCATACGAAGGCAACTTATCCTCCCAAGGACTGGATGGATAAATAAACTGTGCTGTTTTCTCTAGAGAACCATGAACGACACCCCATTTAGCACCTCCAAAATCGAGTGTGAGATTCAGTGGCAACGTATTCATCCAATCTATCGCCTCTTGATTCACATGTTCTTTCGCAAAAGGATACCAGTTTCTCGAGTTTAAGTCACAGGATGAGTCTTCGTTAAAATTGCATCCGCAGTCGTCATCACCATTTCTCAGTTGGATTTCAACGTTTCCTGCGATGCAATGCACGCCCCATTTCTTAATCAAATCAACGCATTCCTGAGGTTGAGCACAATACCCAACTACGTCTCCTGTGCATACGATTTGTTCTGGATCAAAGCCATTCGCTTCAGCCCAACCCTGCAGAACCTCTAAACTTTGAAGATTGCTGTATACTCCTCCGAATAAGAGCAGTTTTGATCCTGTTATGCTTCTGTTGATTTGATCCATTTTATCCAAAAATAAGGAAGTAAATACAAAATAGTTGCGAGCAGTAAGCCTACAACGTTGATATACAATAGGTCGGCGTACTTTCCATCCGTCCAAAACCAGGTCGAAGGAATCCAATGCAAAATCTGAGCAATTCCGCATATCAATCCCGTTCCGATCGCCAAAAAGAAGGAAATTTTCGGAACATTCAATCTCCAAAATAGAAAAATCGGTGCGAGCCCGAGAACCATCGTACCACTAATGGTAGTCGCCTTGAGGATTTCGGCATCGAGAAACACAGGAATTGTGCCCAAAACAGCCAATAAAATCATGGCTATTCTCCCCTTTCGAATGGTAATGGTTTTATTCTTTACAATGTCAACAACAATCAATTTTGAAAAGCTACTAAAGGAAGAATCTAAGGTAGATGTAGCTGAAGTTATCATGATCAAGTTCATCGAAACGAACGCAACTAGTCCAAATCCTTTCGTCAGGGCAGCGATGGATGAGCTTTCGGCGCCGTTCATACGCATCGAAACACCCACTAAACTAAAAGCAACAATACAGACAATTCCGATGATTGTTGCCCAAATATAACTCTTGCGTGTCGTTTTTGGATCGGAAATGAACCCTCGATCGGTTAAGACTGGATCATGAAATGGATAACTGAAGCTTTGTATTAACGCAAGTACTAGGAAGTCTAATCCATGCGAGAAATCCCACGTTCCGAGCATAGTTGCATCCATGGGTTTATTTGCCATTGTTGGGAGTACGAATGCTAAAATCAAAACGAGCAACAATACAAACAAAATCATTTGAATGAAGTCAGTGATCAGCGACGATTTCAAGCCGCCCTTAACGACGTAAGCGAGTGTCAGTAATGTAAAGACGATAATTGCTAGATAATACGGACTCGAACCAGCATCCCCGAAGAAACCGCCAATAACCATTGTATTCGACCACACTTCGTTGAACAATCGAATGGCGATCAGCACAGAAAAAACCCGAGTTGCCGTCACGCCGAATTTTCCAGTGAGAAAATCGTGAATGGAATTCCATTTCCCCTTTGTTCGAAGTTGATAGATCACAAATCCCGCAACTAAAAAGGAAAGGTAATATCCCGCGTAGCCTATTCCACCGAGTAATCCGAAACTATACCCTAAATCAGATGCGTTCACAATTGATTTCGCAAAAATCCATGAGATTACCAGTCCACTGGTCAAAATGATTGCATTCGGTGCTTTGTCCTTTCCCTCACTCCCACTGAAGAAATCCTTCACAGATTTCGCCCATGGGGAAATGAAGTAAAACAGCAGGAGAACCGCTATCACAACAACCCACTGTATGTTTAATGAGGTCATGCTAGCAGTTGTTTATCGTTATATGTTTGAAATCTTCTCACTATTGAACGTCCCACCAAACTTTCGCATTCACACTATTTCCGTTAGTACTGGCCGAAGCCGTTGAATAATTCGCTGCATTCAGCGCACTTTCATCAGCAGGATACGGCAAACGTACTGGGTATTGTCCCCCATTCAAACTTGCCGAAACCGGCAATAAATTCGGGAATCCTGTTCTGTTGTATTCAATCCAACTTTCATATCCGTTAATGCAGTTAGCAATCCATTTTTGGGTTAATATCTGCTCCAGTGGATCAGCGTTTCCGAATGCAGCAGGTCCATTTACTAAATAGAAAGGCACTGGATCAACTTCCCAATAATCGAAAGCATTCATCACGCCATCTTCGTAAAACGTCTGCGCCGATCCAGAAATATATCCTCTCTGGGCCGCCTCAGCCAATAAAAACTGTGTTTCCCAAGCTGTCATGAAATTACATTTCAAGCCTCCCGTATTCTCGCGGAAAATTGTCCCTGGGAGCGAATAATCAGAAATAGAAATTGTCGTTTGCGAATTGTCAATTCCGTTGATTAACCCGTTAAAGACTAAAGGATCATTCCCCGTTCCACGGAACAATAATTCGAAACGCGTATCATTCAATGTTTGATAAATGGTATCAGCCGTTTCCGACATCACGTATAGATTGAAATCCCCCACGCGCAATTGCTCCATTCGGAAACTATTTGGCTGGCTTGACGAAAACGTGAAAGTCGCGTTATCTGAATTTGCCATCATGTACATACCTTCATTTACGATGTCTTGCAACGCACCGGAAATATCGAGGGTAACATCACCATCTCGATCTGAAATTCGCATCAATGCTTTAATTTTTAAACTCACAGCAAACTTTCGCCACTGACCGAGATTCCCATTAAATAGGATATCACCACCTAAGGTTTCAACAGAATTGTAGGCGTCAATGGCTGTAATCGCCTGATCCAATTGATCGATAATTCCTCCGGCCGCTAAATACACGTCTTCCTGAGAATCATATTTCGGCGTAACATTTCCACTTGCTCCTTGCAAAGCTTCGCTGTACGGAATATCGCCATACAAATCAGTAAGTATCTGAGCCAGATATGCTTTCATAATGCGCGCCGGACCTTCGTATACTCTGTATTTTTCATTTTCCTCCACCTTCGTCAGAATGATTTCATTGTCCCTTAAGTTCTTGTATAGAAAGGGCCAAGGATTTCCTCCCAATTGTGGCTGACTCAAGTTGTGGCGGTCAAACAAGTTGAAATCTACCATGCTAAAATGTTGACTGAGCAAATTTCCAGCAACGAATCCTTCATAAGACAGGTTGTCTCCAGAATTGTAAATGACCTGTCGAAGCAATAAATCAGGCTCTACGTTCACAGGAGAATTGACATTTGTATTGATGTCTTCGAAATGCTTCTTGCATCCAAAAAGTGCTACGGAGAGCACCATCAGCAATGCGATTGATTGTATTGATTTCATATCGTTCTACTAAAAGTTATAACCTAATTTGAGTCCGATGCTTCTTGTTGAAGCGTAGGACATGTTCTCTACTCCGCTCGTGAATTGCTGCCCTTGCGTTGCAGTTTGTTCAGGATCGAAATGCTTGATCTTAGAAATGGCGAAGATGTTTCTTCCAATGATAGATACAGTCAATGTGCGCGTATCTGCAATGAAACCTGTTGTTTTCGTCTTATTCTTGAAGGTATATCCAAGTGAAAACTGACGCAATTTTAAGTAACTCGCGTCGTACGTGTTGTTTTCTTCATGGTTACGATCATAGAACTCACGGTAGTACGATTCCGCCGAAACTGCCGTCGTATTTTCAACGTACTCAGGATTTTCATCCGTTCCAACATTCACTACTCCGTCCGCTACAATTCCTTCTTCTGGACGGTACTCTGTCTCTATTAACTGACCTCCCACTCCAGCCAATGCTTGAGTTCTTGAAATCAATGTTCCGCCTTGACGCCAGTCGAATAAGAATCCGAAGTTGAAGTTTTTGTACGTGAAGTTGTTGTTCCATCCAAGGATAAAATCAGGATTGTAATTCCCCAACTTTTTCACTTCAGGATCAACTATGTGACGTCCGTTATCATCCAAAATGAAACGACCGTCTTCCGTTTTCATGTATCCAGTTCCGTACATATCGCCAATTCTTCCGCCTTCTTCTACCTGATACCAAACGGTCTGGTTCACATTATCGTAAATTCGGTTGTAAGCCAAGGTGATTTTGGTAACACCCTCAGGTAGTTCTTCTACTATTGAAACATTTCGTGAGAAGTTCAGTCCAGTTGTCCAATTGAATTCTTTCTTTTTGATCGCATTCAGTGAGGCGAATAACTCCACTCCACGCGTTCGGACATTCCCTCCGTTTACGACTTGCTGATCAAATCCAGAAGAGATTGCAACGGGTAGTGAAATGATCTGATTCTTTGTGCGCACATCGTAGTAGGTTGCATCGAAACGAAGACGATCATCTAGGAAACGAATATCCATTCCGAATTCGGTACTTGTAATTTGCTCAGGAAGCAGATTTGCATTGGCAATAGAAGATTGCGCTGAGAAGGTTGGATCATTATTAAATGCTACTTGAGGAAGAAAAACATTCGCTGTCTGATACGGATCGGTGTCGTTCCCTACTTGGGCGATACCTGCTCGAATTTTCGCAAAAGAAATTGCTTTTGGTAAATCCACTACATTCGAAAGTACGAACGCCGCTGACGCTGAGGGATAGAAGAACGAGACATTCTCTGAAGATGATGGCGTAGCCAAGGCACTCGACCAATCATTTCTTGCTGTAAGATCAAGATAGAGGTAGTTTTTGTACCCTAATTTCAACAATCCATACAAACTATTGATGCGTTTTCTCCCCACGTATTCATCAACAGCCAATGGAATGGATGAATTCGATAAGCGATAAATTCCTGGTTGGGACAAAGCTCCTGCTGTAGTCAAATTCTGTGATTGATATTGATCCATTCGGTTTCCTCCAACCGATAAATCAAAGGATACATCTTTTATTTTTCTGTTGTAGTTGACTAAGAAATCTGTGTTATTCTCACGGAAGAACACCTTTTGCTCTGCATACGCGCCTTGCTTGAAACGATTCGAACTGAACGCTCTTCTGAATTCACGGGCCTCCGCTGAGTAGTCCATTCCTGATCGAAGCGAGACGCTCAAGTTCTCCGTGATTTCATATTTCGCCACGATATTGCCAATTACGCGATCACGCTGAAAACTATTTCTGTTCTCATATAAAGTGAAGTACGGATTATCGAAGTAGAGATAATTGAAGGAATATTGCTGCAATCCTTCCAATCCAGGTTGCCAGTAGTCTTGCATGTTCTCGATGTTCAAGCTACGAGGTCCCCAAGCAACAAGTGCGTAGTTGGTGTTTTCAGAACCGTATCCAGAGGCTGGTCGGTTGTCGCTTCGTGTATTCGCGTAGTGAACCCGTGTCGAGAACGTCAATTTCTTTGTTGGGTTAAAGTTGAAATTACCCGATACATTCATACGATCGAGATTTACTCCAGGAATGATTCCTTTGGAGCGCATATCGGTGATCGAAATACGCATATCACTTTTCTCGAATCCATTGGAAAAAGCTACGTTTTGTATCGATGTGTATCCCAATTGATAGAAATTCTTCAAATTATCTGGATTAGAAACGAGTTCGGTTGGTGTAATTGCTGCTCCTCCATGGACCGCTAAATCCGCTCCGCGAACAATTGATCCGTCTGGTAAGCTTACGGGACTGTCGTATTGTGCGGTCATGTAGCCATTATCCAATTGTGGTCCCCAACTGTAGGAAATTCCATCGTTGATTCCTCCACCTTGTCCATCCAAATACTCAAATGCACCATTATTTCCTTGTCCGTAGCTATTTTGGAAATTCGGTAAGCGAAAGGCATCATCTACATACGTTGTGCTATTCACACTGATTCCAAGACCTTGTTTCTTTCTTCCTGTTTTCGTTGTGAAAATGACTACTCCATTCGATGCGCGCGTTCCGTAAAGTGCCGCAGCAGAAGGGCCTTTCAAGACTGTTACAGATTCAATATCATCTGCATTGATATCCATTGCGCCATTTCCGAAGTCTACGCCTTGAAAACCAGCGGCAGCGTCCGTTGTGGTGTTCACCAAGGAATTGTTATTGATGATGATTCCATCTACCACAAACAGCGGATTATTGTTCGTAAAAGAAGCTTCCCCACGAATGCTGATTTTCGAAGTTGAGCCCACTCCAGTTGAACCATGCGAGATGGTTACACCTGCAACTCTTCCTGCGAGATTATCCAACACATTCGTCGACTTCACCTCTGAAAGTTCATCTCCATCAACCGTCTGAACTGCGTATCCGAGATCTTTCGTTTCACGCTCCAATGCAAGAGCCGTGATCACTACTTCCCCAACGTCTTGATCTTCATACGTTAATGCGACCTCAACGGAAGTTGAACCGTTGGTAGGGTATTCGATTTCTAAATATCCGTAAGCGCGAACAACCAAAATAACATTGGGTTCACTCACATTGATTGAAAATTTCCCGTCAATGTCTGTTCGGACTTTGTTCTCTGTATTTTTTTCTACGACCACCGCACCAAAAATGGTTTCAGAGGTGTTGACATCTTTTACAATCCCTTCAATCGTCTGGGAAAAGGAAAAGTGTGCATAGCCAAATAGTGCTATCAAAAGCAAAATGTTCTTCATAAGTATTTTAAATAAGTGAAAGTTGCATGCACATTGATGCAAGCTGAATGTATCACAACATGTTCGTTGCGAATCTGCTATTGTAGTAGAAAATTGGGAGGACCCCGTTTTTTGATTCTTGCATATTCGACATTTAGCGATAACGAAACCTTATTTCGCTTTAAAACAATCGAAATACCATGTATAATTACTCGAATGGCTTCTGAAAAAGCATCAAATCCACTCCTTAATAATTGTTTGATATCCTCAACGGTATTGAGATCTTTCAGAATAGGAAGTATCGAAATTCCTTTGAAATTCGTCAGTTTGGAAAACTCCCCCACCAACCGATTCGTAAGCCACGGAAGGCTAGCAATTTTCTCAGATTTATGGTTGAAGAAATCTCGTTCAAAACCGATCAGGTATAATCCATTGTCCTCAGTTGCACCAAAAACGAATGAATTTTCACTTAAGAAATCGATCGATTCAGTAACGTATTTTTCACTGAGTCCCAGACTGTCATTACCAACCAGAATCAGTCGATCGTAGCCTAACTGGTACGTATCTTCAAACGCGAATCGAATTTTCTCTCCGAACGTCTGTCCTCTTTGCTTTGTTTCATCAATGAGAATGACATCATGTTCTGCGTTTGCAAGTACTGATTTGGTGCGTTCAATGAGATGATGCGCTATCTCTAGGTTCTTCGTATGAGACGAATGCCATTTCTTATTTCTCGCTTCGCAATTGCGCGAACGTGAGAAGAAGATAATTCCCGTTTTCATTTCCCCTGAAGAGTAATTATTCGTTGAATTCATTCGATTAGAAATACCCTATAAAGTAGTTTTTCGTTGCATCAATTGCGCAATATAGGCATTAAGACGAATTGATTTCATAGTTCTTACAGATTTACCCATTTTGGACTGGTCTGAACAAAGTTATCTGTATTCATTCAACTAGAATGACTGTTAAACTAAGACAGTATATTATCCTTTTCTTGGCCTTCCTTTTTGTCTTAAATGCAGGGAGCAAACTCATTATTTACTAGGACTTTTACTTAAATCAAGAATATATTGCAGAATATCTTTGTGAGAACAAGGAAGAACCTGAATTGAAGTGTAACGAAAAGTGTCAGTTGATGAAGTCACTCAAGCAGGAAGTAGAAAAGCTACATTTGACAATGACCAACAGTCAGGATATGATGACCTCTTTTTGGCTAGTTGCGCATTCATCAATAACGGATCGTATCAAATTCCTTCAGATATTGGTGAATTCAAAGTGCCAACTTTGAGGAACGTATTGCTTACCTACCCATATATGCACGATGGCCGATTCTTCACGATTGATCAAGTTCTCGATCACTATGATCACGGTATTGTAGATTCACCCACACTTTCTGCTGAATTGACGAATGGCATTCAATTCACCGAAACAGAGCGTTTTCAGCTGAAGAAATTTCTGGAAACCTTGATCGATTATACACTGTTGGATAGTAAACTAATTGCTGAACCATAGTATCTTGACTTAGAAGCGATTCCTGTTCTCAACCACTGGCAGTTGACAACATCGGTTTTGCGTCTAAATGGTGTGCCAATTATTTTTTTGCTATTTTGTTTGAGCTAAAAGAATAAATATCAATCACTATGACAGAAACAGCCTATCAAATCATTTCCATCGGTTTAGCCGTAATCACGTTTGGAGTTATCCTCTATGTTGGATTGAAAACCGATGTTCTCCGAGAAAGTATTCCAAATGTTCAAATAAAAGATCGAATGTTCAGCCTTGGCCGATTTCAACTCTGGATTTGGACACTTATTATTTGTCCTGCATTTATTCTGTATTGGGGATACAGCACTGGGCATACAATTGATCTGAATACGACTGCAGTTATACTCCTTGGACTTCCCGCAGGCGTGGCCGTTACTTCTAATGTGATTAGCAGCAGCCAATCAGGAGACTTGAGTCAAGAAGATCATAAACAAGCACAAGTTGCTGCTCAACAAAAGAAAGTAAACTCTGAAATGCACGTACAAGCAGTAGCAGATGTAGTTGCAGGAAATGCGCCGGCAGTAGCGCCTGAAGCCCAAAATACTCCGGCGCCGCCGCCAACTGTTTTAAAAATGCACCAAGTATCGAAATCTTTTTTCATCGATTTGATTTCAGATGATCACGGACAATTGTCTCTCGGTCGACTTCAGCAACTGATTTTCACCGTTGCATTCCTCGTTATTTACATTTCGACTTTCTTTAGTGCGGATATGGGAACGCTACCTGTTTTTGAAGCGCAAGTTTTCGCGCTGATGGGAATTTCTTCTGGTACGTATTTGGTTTCCAAAGGAATGAACAAATAAGTATTTCGACTGAAAATTTTATCGTTATTTTGTCCGAACATTGAAGGCGTAGTGCAGTGCTACGTCTCATTTTCGACATGAGCAAACGATTTCGATATTACCTTTTCTTAGTGCTGATCACACCGATCTGTTTCGAGATCGCTCTGCGCATTCTGGGTTATGGACCTTACAGACAAAGTGAGTACACCATTTCCAGCGAACCGCAAATGTGCCTGAAGTCTTCGGATGAACTCGGATTTTCACTTGGCGAGGGAACCTATCAAGTGAGTGTAAATGGAGCACCCAATTACACCGCGACTCACATTGACGGCAGGCGGATAACGCGAAAAAAGCACGTCGAAGTATTCGAAAGTCAAGTATTTATTATGGGCTGCTCATTCACGTATGGAATGGGTGTTTCGGATTCCGTTGCTTTCCCCTATCAAATACAACAACGCTTTAAGGATTCCATACGAATTGAAAACTATGGCATTCCTGGTTTTGGCAACGTCCAATCGTACCTGCAATTGAAACGCGAAGTAGCTGAAGGAAACATTCCGAAATTGGTGATTGTCAACTTCTGTGATTTTCACCATGAACGGAATTCACTGACTCCAAGATATCGCAATAGCCTTGTACTGGGCTACCAACGATCAAATAAGGAAGTATCGAAAGAACTAGGGAAAAGCACCTTTCCTTTCATCGAGAACGGACGTCTCAAATCGGTAGCTTTCGACGATATGTATCACAATTGGTCGGGGCGTGAGACTTTTGCTACGGTTCATTATTTTCAATCCAATAGCGACAAGCGCTTGTCAGAAAAAATCAACTTGGAGAAAAATAGCCTTGCCTTATTCTCCAAGCTTCAATCCTTGTGCGATAAGCATCACATTGAATTAATCGTGACAGGACTCACTAAAACTAAGGCCACGCGTCGTTTTCTAAACTCTTTAGATAAAAAAGGAATCCGAACTGATTACATCTAAAAAAAAAAAAAAAATAAGAAGTACAACCAACTTCCCTACGACTCTCACCCCAATAAAAAAGCCCACGCTTATTTTGCGCAGGCTTTAATTCCAATTATTGACGAGGAAATTAGTTCCCTATCCCCTGCCA
>JBGCDF010000422.1:0-18374 GCA_045105095.1 Crocinitomicaceae bacterium
AATCCAACAATCCAACAATCCAACAATCCAACAATCCAACAATCCAACAATCCAACAATCCAACAATCCAACAATCCAACAATCCAACACCCCCACAAGCAACAGCGAAACTAATCCAACAATCCAACAATCAATCCTCCAACTTCAAAATCCTCGTCGTCCGTTCACGTGTAGCCAAACACAATTCACGATCATCCGCTAACGATTGACCGTAAGAAGGAATCATTTCCCTAATTAGCGCTTGCCATTCTTTTGTTTCCATGTCCGCAGGGAAGCATCTTTCGAGTAAATCAATCATTACTTGAACAGAAGTGCTTGCTCCAGGAGAAGCCCCTAGTAATGCAGCTAACGAGCCATCATCGCTCGCAACGATTTCCGTGCCGAATTGAAGAACACCATTTCCAGCCCCATCGCGTTTAATGATTTGTACACGTTGACCAGCAGTTTTTAATGTCCAGTCTTTCATTTCTGCCTCGGGAAAGTACTTTTGAAGCATTTCGAAGCGATCTTCATCAGACTGAATGACCTGTTTTACCAGATACTTCGTGAGCTGATAGTTTTTAAATCCTGCGGTGATTAAAGGCCAGATGTTGTGTGATTCAATGGACAGCGGAAGGTCGAAGTACGATCCATTTTTAAGGAATTTTGTAGAGAATCCAGCGTATGGCCCAAACAGCAGTGTGCGTTTACCGTTGATAATGCGTGTATCTAGATGAGGAACTGACATCGGTGGTGATCCAACATCTGCCTTTCCGTAAACCTTCGCCTCATGGCGTTGAATGACCTCCTCGTTCGAGCAAGCCAAAAACTGACCACTGACTGGGAATCCGCCATAGCCTTCACCAATTGAAAGGTCTGTCTTTTCCAACAATGGAATGGCCGCACCTCCTGCACCGATAAAGACAAAGTCCGACGAAATTTTATCCGTGACGTCGCGTGCAAGCTCGGTAACTTCAATTTCCCAACGCTGGTCAGGCTTTCGTGAGATGTCCTCAACCTCTTGTCCTAGAAATAACTCAACGTTCTCTTGCGAACACAAGTAATCAATCATTTTTCGGGTAATATCTCCAAAGTTGACGTCTGTCCCAATCGCCATGCGTGTAGCGGCAATCTCTTGTGATGAATCGCGTCCTTCCATCATCAAAGGAATCCATTGCTTTACTTCTGCGTGATCTTCTGAGTAGAGCATGTCTTCGAATAGCCCATATTGGGTCATTTCGGTATGTCGTTGTTTTAAGAAATCCACGTTTTCTTTCCCCCAGACGAAACTCATGTGATCAATGTCATTGATGAAGGGAACATCCGACTTCACATATCCTGCCTCAACCAGATGGGCCCAAAACTGCTTCGAAACTTCGAAAGATTGGGCTATTCGGAGCGCTTTGGATAAATCAATAGAACCGTTTTCTTTCTCTGGAGTATAATTCAACTCGCAAAATGCCGAATGTCCAGTTCCAGCATTGTTCCAGGCGTTCGAGCTCTCAGCGGCCACTCGATCCAGACGCTCATAGATTGAAATACGGGCAAATGGCATAAGTCGTTTAATGAAAATACCAAGGGTTGCACTCATGATTCCTGCTCCGATAAGGGTAACATGGAAATCTTGATTGGATTGATTGCTTGTGTCAGACATGTTTGAATGATTTGATCAGATGCAAGATACTTATCTGAATAGGTTATTGTGCGTAAATAAATAATAGAATTAAGGTTGTAGCGAGTAATAGAATTAAAAACGCGACTAACGAAATGACAAGAACACCTAAAAAACGAAGGGCTGAATACTTTTTCTGGAAAACTCTTTTGAGTGAAACAATGCTGTAGTATATCATGTATCCTAATACTGATAGGCGTACAATCGTTTCGCCCCATTCTCCTGCATTCGAGCTGAGGACTAGGTTGAATCCCATAAAGAGTAGAATCTGTAGTATTCCAAGAATAAAAAACAGGGAGAATAGGTGCAGTGAATACACGAAAAAATTCACATAAAAATTCCTTTTCTCGGATTTGTAGAACAATCGAATAAGTAGTGCAAATATTGGTGTATATAGAAAAAGAACTAGATTGAAATTTCGTTCAAATGCATCACCTACGTTCTTAGCGACTTGCTCTGATTCGCCCGCAGATAAATCCATTGACCCAAAGTCGATTCCTGTTAAGTACGATAGTCCAAAATAGAGGAAAGAAAGAAACAGAAAGACACGTATAGGTGGAATGTAGCGTCGTCTTTTACCGTTCAGATATTCAATGGTAATCTTCCCGGGAGATGCGACAAGAGGTACGATTGAGCGAAATAGCCGACTGTCGAATACGAAGTAATCACCAAGGAAATCATCAAACAGATCACGAAGGGAAGCTTGCTTAGAATTATTCTCCTGTCCACAGTTTGGACAATAGTTTTCATTCGATAGAAGTTGCGTACCACAATTGTAGCATACGCTTGCTTTACGACGTTTTTTCAGCTTGGAGGACATCAATCAAATCTACAGAATTATTCTGAAAACAATTGATCCACAAAAGCTACTTAGCTTAGAATAGTTCAATCTGTCGCGTAGTAATTTGATTGTTCAATGTAAGTTGAAGAATATACATTCCTTTAGAAACCATGCTGAAATCTAATGTGTTTGTTCCATGCGAGATTTCACCCGTTTGTAGTTTCGACCCGTCTAAGCCGATTAATTGAAATTCGCCGCCAGTTGCGGAATTGACAGAAATCCACCCGTCATAACTGGGGTTTGGGAAAATATCAACATCGACTTCGAGTTCATCAATTCCCACGTTGCAAAGCGCGCTAATCGTGGTTGTTGGATCGATACTTACTGTCCAATTTGCATTTACGTAATTGGGGTCGTTACATTGAATACACGTTAAATTTGGATTATTCATCGTTGCTAAAATGGAAGATGATTGCGTATCCACTGGAGGAAGAGTTAGAGAGCTCAAGTTATTGTTGTAACACGTTATATTCGTGAGTAAGGTGTTGTTTTGTAAATCAAGGCTGGTGATTTCGTTGCCCATCAAAAGCGCGTTTTGCAGTTGAGTATTGTATGACAGATCAAGTCCAGTCAGGCCGCTGTTAAATGCACCGAGTGTTATTAGTTGAGAGCAAGACGTAATGTCCAAGGTGGTCAATTGTGGATTGATGGAGATATCCAATACTTCGAGATTGACATTGAACGTGAAATTTGACGAACTCAGGTTACAATTCGAGAATCTAACAGTTGTCAAAGCGGTATTTGCAGAGATAAAATTGCCGGAATTAATTGGATTTTGACTGACATCGAGGGTTTCCAATTGAAGGCAGAGAGCAACATTAACGGAGCTTAAATTATTGTTTTCTGCAAATAAGTGCTTCAGATGTAGACAATTTTCGACATTCAGATTCGTCAGATCATTGTTTTCACAATTCAAAAATTCGAGATTTGGATTATCGCTTAAATCGAGTTGTTGAATATCATTGTTCCTACACACAAGTATTTCGAGTGCTGCAAAATCCTCAATTCCTGTTAAATCAACAATACCAAAAGGTTCAAGTTCGAGAAATGTGAGCGTATCTATAATACTTGTCGTAATGGAATCGTCCAATACAGTATCGAGGCCCTCGAAAATTAAAGCTTCTTCAAAACCATCATCAGGAATGTATGTCTTTTGACTGAAGGAAGTAAGCGAAATGCTTGAAAGAATAAACAAGCTGAGTAGTAGTCTCATAGAGTTGATTTCTTCTAATGTATGAAATATTTTACAATTCAGGTATTTGCTCTTCATTTACTATAGTCACTCCAAGATTGAACAATGCATCGCCTTTGTACACAATGGGAGCAGTGTTTACACAAAACACGTATCCGTCACGTGGAGAACGAACCTTCTTGTTGAAGTCTCCATATGGATCAGTGATGAAGCCGAGTACTTCTTTGCTACTCACTTTTGATCCATTTTTTACGGTGGGATGGAACATACCAGAGTAAGGTGCACGAATCCATCTAGATTTTTCAATCACAATGGTAGGGGAGGTCGTTTCAGGAGCAAGTTCACGGTTGTCTTTGACCATTCCCAATTCATGGAGCACATGGATCGTTCCGTTTACACCGCATTGAATGATGTCTTCCTCAAACACACTGGATTTTCCACCTTCGAACAGTAGAACAGATTTTCCCATTTTATTCATCGTTTCTCTCAATGACTTGGGAATGGCTTTTGAATGAACAACGAATGGTGCACCAAAGGTCTGGGCATAATCCAAGGCAATTTTATCGGTCGCAGCACTCCTAATCTGAGGGGCATTTACGCGATCTGCACCACCCGTATGAAAATCAATCATCAAGTCGATGTGAGGAGCAATGTCTGTCGTAAAACGATATGCCAGTTGACTGGCCAGAGAGCCATTTTTCGTTCCGGGGAATACGCGGTTCAAGTCACGCCCGTCTGGGAAGTTCCGCGAAATATTCAGGTATCCGAATACGTTGAGAACTGGAATGCAAATAATAGTTCCGCACTTCGGTTTATGGTAACCGTCAGAAATTAATCTTCGAATGATGTCAATCCCATTGAGTTCATCCCCGTGGACAGCACCATTCAGTAAAACCACTGGCCCGTCTTTTTTTGCCCGATGAATCAGCACAGGCACCAACAAGGCATTCCGCAAGTGCGACTTAGCCAAATTAATGGATAGCTGATACGACTTTCCTTTCTCTATTTCCGTGTCGAGGATTCTCATTAAACGTTTCTCTCGATGTATTTGATAATGTCTTTAGCAATGTCTCTTCCTGTCGCTTTCTCAATTCCCTCTAATCCCGGGGAAGAGTTCACTTCTAAAACAAGCGGTCCGTTGTCCGATTGAAGCATGTCAACTCCAGCAACGCCTAATCCCATAGCCTTTGCAGCTTTCAGGGCCGTCATTTCTTCTTCGTCACTCAATTCGATGATGGAAGCTGTTCCTCCGCGGTGGAGGTTCGAGCGGAACTCTCCCTCTTTACCCTGACGTTTCATGGCTCCAACAATTTGTCCATCAACTACAAATGCACGAATATCGGCACCTCCGGCCTCTTTAATGAACTCTTGAGCGATTACACGTGCGCCTAATCCATTGAAGGCTTCGATTACAGAGCTTGCAGCGTTTTTCGTCTCGGCTAAAACAACACCCAAACCTTGGGTTCCTTCCAATAGCTTTAGAATCATGGGGGCTCCTCCAACCGCTTCAACAACGTGATCCGTGTCTTTATTGTAATTCGTGAATACTGTTTTCGGAAGTCCGACACCCGCGCGCGCAAGAACCTGTAAGCTTCGCAGTTTGTCTCTCGACCGAACTAATGCCTGAGATTCAACTACTGAAAACACTTTTCGCATTTCAAATTGACGAACTACCGCTGTACCATAAAAGGTCACTGATGCACCAATTCGAGGGATGATCGCATCTACGTCGTCCAAATATTTTCCTTTGTAGTGAATTCTGGGATTCTTTTTCTCGATTTCAATATCGCACTTTAAGGGATCAACGATAATTACTTCGTGACCTCTTTTTTCAGCCGTTTCAATCAATCGGGTAGTCGAGTACAGATTCACATTACGTGATAGAATGGCAATTTTCATAGCGAGTATGTTAGTGGTTTCTTTTCTTTTTTGATTTGTGAGATAAACGTGTTTTTGACGGATCAATAAGGAATCGATTTCCAAGGAACTTACGTCCAAGCAAAACAGGAAAGCGCAGTCCATGTCTCTTAGCGAGCGTAAATTCAACCAATGTATCTTCTTCGAAGATGTGAACGGTTGTCTCAACGGAAAACCTTTTTTCAGGCTCTCCTCCTGAGTTTCTCACGACACGAGAAGTATAGTTGCCAGTTTCAAATGTTCGCTTTTCAATTGGAATAGGATCGTCTTGATCCAGAATCGTATAGCGCAGAATCGTTGTTCCGTCTTTTACAATTTCCTCTATCAAAGAACAACGCAAGGAAGAAGTGAACGCACCAGTATCAATTTTAACTGGAACATCCGTGAGTTGGAAACCTGGAAAATCAGCGTAATCCCAACGACCAATAAGTGTTTTATCAGCTTTCATTCTTCAGTAATGCTATACAGAGTTACAATTAATTCATTGAATTTCGAGTCGAAAGTAGAACAAAAAATTACGCGAATAATCAAATAACTCTACGTGCAAATGCACTTGTCCATGTAATGATAGTTATCTTAAGTTTAATGTGCTGATTTTTAATAGATTAAATCATGTTATGATAACGTTAATTTTTCACTAAGTGAACGCTGAACAAGTCCTGTTTTGTCAGTTACGTAACATACTCAATACCAACAATACAGACATCATCCACTTGCTCAAGCGTATTTTTCCAATTGATGAAATGAATATTCAGCAAAGCGCGTTGTTCTTTTAGGGAAAGTTCGGCGGATTCGAGAATGACTTTTTTGAACCCCTTACGCATCATTTTTTTTGATTTAGATCCACCGAATTGGTCCTGATATCCATCTGAAAATAGGTAAATGCGATCACCTTCTTGCAGCTCTACTTCGTGTTTTTCGAACGGCCTTGGATTCTGATGATAGCCAATGGGCTGCTTATCAGCTTTGATTTCTTCTAATGTATTCGAAGCTTTTCGATAAATCCAAAGAGGGTTGTTGGCTCCAGCCCATTCTATTCGATTGGTTTCTTTTTGGAAGGCACAAAGGGAAATGTCCATCCCATCTTTAACAGATTCATTATTTTTTGACATTTCATTGACTACAAGCTCTCTGGTTTTATCCAGAATTCCAGAAACGGAAGTTTTTCCAAATTCATGAACAGATCGATTCAAGGCATTGTAACAAACTACACTCATCATTGCACCTGGAACACCATGCCCTGTGCAATCTGCTACTGCCAAAAAGCTCGTGGAATCTAATTCATCCATCCAGTAGAAATCACCAGAAACTTCATCCTTCGGCAGATAGAGTACAAAATGATTCCAAAAAGCTTCTTGTAATTCCGAAGAAGAAGGTAAGATGGCATTTTGGATCCGTTTCGCATAGCTAATGGAAGCCATGATCTCTTGATTTTTTTGCTCAACGAGTTTGTTTTTTTCCTTAATCGTTCGTTGCTGAGCCTGTGTTTGCTTCCATTTTCGAAAGAAAAGAACGGAGAAAAAGAGGATGAGTATTAACCCTGAGCTTACAGCAATCAGAATGATCGTGTATTGACGATCTTTCTCCTCTTGTTTCAACCGGGCAACCTCCTTTTCCTTATCAAATTGATAATTGAGTTCAAATTCTGTTTGTAGACGAACGTTTTCGGCGTTAGTGATGCTGTCCTTGTAGCGGATGAATAATTCATAATACGTCAGTGCTGATTCAAAACGCTTCGCTTTTTCCTCATTCAAACTTAACTTCGAATAGGAAAACCTGAGTGATTCTCTATCATTGACTTGTTTCGCGAGCTTGATAGCGAGCAGGAAGTTCTCTTTTGCTTCGTTATAATTCCCAAGTTTGTAGTTAATTTCGCCAAAATTCGAATAATTTATTGATTGTCCCAGGATATCGCCGTTTGACTTTCGTATTTCCAGTGATTTGTCGAGATAAATCAAGGCGATATCCCAATCCTCCAACTCCATGTATGCAAGTGCAAGGTTATTAAAGTCAGCACTCAATCCTATAACGTCTTGGGCAATGGAGTCAATTTCAATGCATGCTTTATAGTATTCTATGGCCTTTTTAAGTTTTCCTTCCCGTGTATACACAATTGCCAGATTATTCAAGGAAGCAGAAATACCAAGGTGATCATTGATGGACCGTCTAATTTTTAGTGCCTCTCCGTGATAATATAGAGCTTTGTCGTTGACCTCTTGGTTCATGTAGATTAATCCAATGTTTCCCAGAAGGTCAGCTTTAGTGTCGGGACTGGGCTTATCTAGTTTTTCCTGAATGGTGAGTCCAGCAAAGTAATGTTCGAGAGCTGAAGGATACTGACTTAAAAAATCATAAGCAACACCCCGATTATTGTGCAGTTGAGATTCAAGTGATTTGAAACTCTGCTCCTTCGCAATTTTTAGCCCGCGCTCTGAGTACACTAAAGCATCATTGGGATTTCCATTTCTCCAAGCTTGCTCAGTTGCATCATCGTAAGCCTTGGTTCTTGCTTTTAATGAGCTGATGCTTTCGATGCGGTCGAGTTCCTGATCAAGCGTTTTTTCTTGCGCATATATGAAGAGCGGAAGAAAGGACAATAGGATGAAAAGGGTGCGGCGCATCTCCTAAATATAGCCAAAAATCCATTCTTTCGGCTTTTTAGAACATACACCACACTGACTAACAGCTTATTGAATGACAATCATCGCTTCATCTGGATTCTGAGCTGAGAAATATCCAAGTGCGTTGTTATCCCAATTCGTTACGGGGTTTCCAGGTGCGGCTGGAGCTGCCGGTCCAGTTCCTCCTCCCGTGATGTCCTGTAGTGATGAAAAATAATCATAGGTCGTTTCATCTATTTGGATAAAACGTACATTGATAGTATCACCGATATTGAAGGACTTTTGCGCAGCAAGAGGATATAGCGAAAGGCTACCATCGGAGAGTTGGTCGTTATCTACAGTTAAATCAGATCCCTCAGTTTGTTCTATCCCATTCCAGCTGTGTTTAATTCGAAAATAATTCTCTACTCCAGCTGGATCATTGAAATTCACATATACTGCGTATCCCTCCGTAAATGGTCCAAATGCGGGTTGATACTCAGAAACCAGACCATTCATTGGCAGAGCATCTGGCATCGTGCTTTGTGCAGTATAGGTAGTCCCATCTACGAGCACTTTGAGCGTATAAGTTTCCCCAATTTGAGCATTGTAAGGAGCTGTATATCGACCATTACTAATCAATGTCAAGTTGGTTTCTACTCCTGAAGCGTCGATTAACCGTACGTCCGCATCGGATATTGTTTCCGTTTGTCCTGCGGCGAAATATGGTCGTGTTCTGGAAATCATGACTTCAAAACTGCTTGATCCATATTCTAGTTCTGCTTCAATGACGATTTGAGAATCTTGTTCGTTCAAATCTATATCGATTACCTTCTCACAAGATGAAAGGAATATGATTCCCAAAAGTAAAAAAGTCGTTGTTTTAATTGCTTTCATATTATTTGAATTTGAAATTATAAGTAAATGATGGAATCCATCGGAAAAGAGAAAGTTGAACGGCTTCGTTTACGCCAGGGTTTTCTTCACTTTCTTGGAAGCTGATAGAAAAAGCATTTTGTCGTCCATAGACGTTATAGAGCGAAAAACTCCAACTTGATTCAAATTTTTTGGTATCTCTTGTTTTCCATGTCAATCCGAGATCGAGTCTATGGTAATCAGGCATTCGATAACCATTTCTTTCCGTGTACAGTGGAACTGTCATCCCACCTACAGTGTATTGACCACTTGGGAATGTGACAGCATCTCCTGTGTAGTAAACGAAGGTTCCAGTCAATGAAAGTTTATTATTTAGGGCATATACCCCAATGAGCGATATGTCATGTGTTCTATCTTGGCGGGCAGAGAACTTCTCACCGTTGTTAATTTCATCATACTGACGAGTAGTTTTTGAAAGTGAGTAGGTCAGCCATCCCGTAAATTTCCCTTTGTTTTTCTTAATGCTTAGCTCAACTCCATACGATTCACCAGTTCCGTAGACAAGATCTCCTTCAATCAACGTATTTTGGAAGGTACTAGCTCCAGTGCGGTAGTCAATCGTATTTTGCATGTTTTTGTAATATGCTTCAACAGATGTTTCGTACATATTCGATTTGAAATTTTTGAAGTATCCCAAAGAGAGCTGATCAGCGATTTGAGGTTTGATATTGTTTGAACTCATGATCCAAACATCGGTTGGGGTAGAACTGGTCGAATTCGTCAGTAGATGCATGTATTGCAAATTTCTGTTGTATCCGAACTTCAAGGCACTCGTCTCGTTTAAGCTGTAATTTCCTGAAAGTCTTGGTTCCAGACCTCCATAGTTTTGAATAATTTCACCGCTTCCGAATTCAGTTTGGGATACCAGACCACCGTCTTCATCGAATTCATAAGACGTGCCCTCGCCAAGTGCTTGAAATAACGAATAACGAAGTCCATAATTTATTAAAAGCCGTTTTCCGATTTTCTGTTCGTTTTGAATGTAAATCCCACTTTCTAATCCAAACTTTTCATCAGCGTCGCTTGAACTGATTCCAGCATTTGCACCAGCCCTGATATTCCCAGGCTCAACCGTATGGTAGATGGCGTTTAGTCCGAATCTTAATTTATTGTTTTTGTTTAGAAAATAGCTAAAATCTTGCTTTACATTGATGTCTCTGATAACCGATTGAAGGCCGATTTCATTTTCATCTTGTCCGAGTCCAAACTCAAAATCATAGTCGCTGTAGATAACGGAAGTATTACTGAATAATTTATCAGAGAAGAGATGATTCCATCGGAAGGTTCCTGTAGCGTTTCCCCAGTTTAGTCCGAATTGATCTCCTAGTCCGAGTTTATCGCGACCAAAATATCCTGAAAGATACACCCTATCCTTTTTGGAAATTCGGTAGTTGGCTTTTAGGTTGAGATCGTAAAAATAGAGTTGCGTGTTTTGCAGAGTTTCGTCATTTGCGAAGACAAGGAAGAGATCAGCGTAGGTTCTTCTTCCTGAAAGCATAAAGGAGCCTTTGTTTTTTACAATTGGAGCTTCAATACTGATTCGGGAAGCAATCAATCCAATTCCTCCTGAAACGTTGAGTTTTTTGCTGTTTCCATCTTTCATCGTAATGTCCATAACAGAACTCGTTCTTCCGCCATATTGAGCGGGCATTCCTCCTTTGTATATAGTGGCCGACTTCAGAGCATCACCATTGAAGACTGAGAAGAAACCAAGTAGGTGAGAGGGGTTGTAAACTGGAGCTTCATCCAGTAGAACAAGGTTTTGGTCGAGGCCTCCACCGCGAACGTAATGTCCGGCGTTTCCTTCACCAGCCGTCTTTACTGCTGGGTCTGCAATAACCAAACGAACGATGTCTGGCTCGCCACCTAGTGAAGCCATCACCTTAAGTGTTTCCAAATCCAATTGCGTTTCTGTTCCCGCTTTTTTCAGATTTTGATCTTCCTTTTTTGCTGAGATGACGATATCTTCGAGTTCCTGAACATCTCCAGGGAGTGATAGTTCGATGTCGAGCGAAATATCTTTATTCAGATTGATCTCTTTTTCAAAATTGGAAAACCCTATACTCCTTACTGTCAGTTGATAAATTCCTTCGGGGAGAGTAATGGAATAGAAACCATATTCGTTAGAATTTGTGCCGTTTTTGGAAGTCGAATCGTTTAAGATTACGTCAGCGAATAACAGGTCTTCTCCATTAGTTGCGTCTTTAATTTGCCCACTTAATGTGAACTTTGTCTGGGAGAAACTCATACTCGTCACTACAGTAAGTAATGCGAATAACAGGTTGATTTTTTTTCGTGTCATAAGATCGTTTTATGCTACAAATTTGAGCTTTACTCGAATGTGTCTTAATGATTTCAATGCAAAATGGACAAGTTGAGAAACGAAGTGGACAGTATTGGGATTGAATGAACTAATCGCATTGTTTGTTCAGACTCCGTTTAGAATCCATTACTTTTGGATCATGGAAAAGAGCTTACTGATAAAGTTATTCAAGCTTGCGTTGATCACCTCTCCGCTCATTGGTGCGGTGAATGCAGCCCCTATAGCAATTGTGGTAGATTCCCTGAAATTTGATGGGATTCTTTGGCAGAGTATACTTAGAGGAGCATTGATTATTTCAGTTGTCGTTGCGGTTCTTTGGGCGATCAATATCGCATTATTCCACTTTAATGAAAAAAGACGAAAACCACTAAAGCGTAGGGGGATTTATGTTCTCTCTTATGTTCTAGTCTACACATTGGCGGGAATAATTTTTATCATTCGAGCAGATAGTAGCCCTCTAGCAAAGGCAGGTGTACAATTGCTTCCCTTGTTAACATTGTTTATGGCGAACACCTTTATTCTGGTGTTAATTACCCTCATGATTCAGCGCGAAGAATTCGTGAAATTGAAATTAGAAAAGACAGAGTTGGAATTGCAGACCTTGGCCACCATGCATGATCAACTAAAAGCACAAATTCATCCACATTTCTTATTCAATTGCTTGTCTAATTTGAGAAGCCTCATTCAAATGAAGGATGATCGAGCTCTTCATTATTCAGACCTGCTTTCGTCTTTTTTGAGGAAATCCATCGATTCGAGCGATAAGGATTCAGTCTCATTAAAACAAGAGTTAGATTTTGTGTCCAACTACATTGACCTCCAGAAAGTACGATTCCAAAATGCCTTTACGTTTTCCGTTGAACTCCCCGAGAGTTATTCACAAATGAAGATCATTCCTATTTTTACCTTACAGACACTCGTCGAGAACGCGATCAAGCATAACGGCTTCACATCCAGTAATCCGATGGAAGTAGTTTTGTTTTTGGAGCATGATTTTCTGGTAGTGAAGAACACGAAAATTGAACAATTTACGAAAGCTCCTTCAACGGGATTTGGTCTTGCAAATCTAAAGGAACGGTTTGCACTGGCCGATTTAAATCCACCTATCATATTGGATGAATCAGATTCTTTCACTGTTAAAATTTTGCTCAAATGAATTTGATAATCATTGAAGATGAGCCTCTAATCGCGGAGGCGCTGAGGTTTGAAATAAAACGTACACGACCAAACATTCAGATTGAATGTGTCCTGGGATCTATCGGAGAGGCATTGAGCTACTTCAAGAAAAATGCGATGCCTGACATATTCTTTAGTGATATTCAATTGCCCGATGGTCTGAGTTTTGAGATCTTCAAAAAGATTAATTCTAAAGTGCCCGTTGTTTTCTGTACTGCCTATGATAATTACGCGTTGGGAGCATTTGAAGCGAATGGTGTAGACTATTTATTGAAGCCATTTACCCATGAAGATATTCAGCGTACGTTTGAAAAATTGGAGGCACTCTCTTCTCCAAAACAGGATCTTGGTCTAATCGAAGAAATCTATTTAAAAGCGAAACCTAAGTCCTTGATCGTTCGAAAAGGAGATAAAATTATCCCTATTAAATCAACAGATATTCAGCTCGTGCACATTGAGAGTGGAGTGACGTACTTGTATTCAAAATCTCAAGGGAAATTTCACGTAGATCAAACCATAGAGGAGTTGCAGGCATTTCTGGGTGAACAATTCTTCAGAGTTAACCGTCAGAATCTTTTGAGCAGAGATGTTGTGGAAAGCGCCTCAGAGTATTTTGGAAGAAAGTTATTGGTGAAAACGACGAAAGATTACCCTTTCGAGTTAATCGTTTCAAAGAACAACGTTACCAAGTTTTTGGGCTGGTTAGCCAATTCTTGAGAATAAACCAATAAAGAAAGTGGCTTACTTTTTAAACGCTAAAGTACTCAACACGGGATTCGCGTAATTCTCCAAAAAATACGGTTTCAACTCATCATCAATCAATTCCAGCATCACTTCAAAGTGTATTCTTTTTGACTCGATCAATGGTCTATTGACCTCTAGTTCACTCAATGAAGGGCCTATGCTCGGATCTTCTATGTGAAGTTTTTCGTAAGCCAAGTAGTTCGATGGATGAAGCTTGTAGTTCGAAACGATTTGATTATCGATTTGCTGGGCAATTTCAACTGGATCGTCGCTGGCAGCAATAATTTGTTGACCGAACTTCAGGTGAATGTTTCCCTTATCACCATTTAATCCTTCTGAAATACTTGTTGTATCACTATTTTCATCCTTTTCAAAGAATCCATGCGTATCCACTTCATATAGTTCTCTGGCCTTCATCTCCGCGCAAGGATCGTATTCATACGAAATGGAAACGGGAATAATACGTAGTTTATCTACCGAATCTTTCAGCGTCATTTTGGGTTCAGCATCTCTGTTGGAGAGGTGGAACATTTTCAACAAGGCAGGATCAGTTTTGTCAATTCCGTTTTTTGCACGGCCCTCACGTTGAGCAATCCAGACATTACTTCCATTCTCGATGGAGTGAAAAATATACTGAGAAAGCTGTTTTGAAGCAAGCAATTTTTCCCTTCCCTGAACGGAGCGTTTTACGATAAAACTCTTATTCAATCGCATCAAATCGGAAATGTAGTCTTTCTTCAATAGGTTGTCACCAATTGCGATTTGAACAGTTCCATGAACAGAATTGCGAAGCATGTATCCAATTAAGGCTGGATACATCACAATATCACGGTGATTGCTAATAAAGAGGTGAGGAGTGTCTTGTGAGAAATCATGAAGACCAGCAACTTCCAAACCTGAGGTAGTAGCGGATAGAATGGCTCTCACGTATTCTCCAACACTCTTTTGAACGCCATCAATTGTATTAATTCCTGTCAGTTTCTTTTTGAGTCGTTGTTTAACGAGTCTTCTAGAAATATTGGGAAGTGCCTTGTTCAATCCAGGCCGACGGAATTTAGCGATGCTCGTTAGGAATTCATCGTTTTTTAGTAGACGCCCGAGAACCTCATTCACTTCTGAGTCATTATAGGGGCGTATGTCGTCAAAATTAACTTCCATTCGGTCTTTTTCTACTATCGGAATTGAGTGTACGAACTTACTAGAAAAAATGGATAGAAGAAAGAGATTCCTTACATGATGAGGTAAATCATGTCTAAAACAAGCAGTAATTGGAGCACAAAGACCAAGGTTTCCATTTTTCGCTTAAGGAAATAACTCAACCCCATTGCCACCAATACAATCAATGGAATAATCAATCCTGTAAAGATTCTCAATGAGTGAATTTCACTTCTTTTGGAATGGAGTTGATACCAATTGGTTTCCCTGAAAATTCCGGAAACGGCGTATTCAATCATAGTGCCTTCTTCCGTCGTATCAGCAAATTCCTCAGATACAGAGAATTCATGCTCATCCGTGGTGACTTTGAAAGAAACGTGAGAATTACCACCCGCATTGAAATACTGTTGGTGTTCCTTTTGGATGCTGTGTATTTCCTGATTATAGATTGTTCCAGGGATCAGAAAGTCTGAAAGTATCAGAAGGGCGATCAATCCAAAGAGGGCATAAAGCCACACTCGGTAGTCAAATGATGTTTGTTCTTCAGGATTTTGAACCATTCGTCGAATTTACTTATTTGACTGCAAGAAGTAAAAGCAAGGATAAGGCTTGTAATTACTGAGCTTCTTCAATTTCATTCTTAAAAGAACAAAGGTTTGGCCATAAGTGCTCGAACCATTAAGTAGATAGTGATTGCGAGGTAAGAAAGAGTAAGAACATTGACGATACCTTTGGAATTCTTCCAATTCATTTTGATCATGGCAAAAGCGGCAAGAGGAATAATTTGCAAAGCATGAATGCCTACAAAATGAGCGATGCGCAAATCTCCATATTTCCTACTCCAATTGACAAAGGCGAGTCCTTGTTCGCCCATTTCTCCGCCAATTTGGTGAGAGTTCATCGCTCCCATAATTCCGCCGATAAAACTAGCAATGACAAACACGATGATGGAATTGATTAATGCGGTCTTCAGTGTTGGGTTGAGCTTATCTTTCTGACGTTTAAGGCTAGTAGCAAGTCGCAAATTGTAAAGTGTGAAAAGGGAAATAAACACTCCCATCAAGCTAAACAGAATCATCTCGAAAGTGGTATCTTCGTTAAAATGAGATAAGGTGCCTCGGAACGCTTGAACAGTAATGACTAATTGTTCGTATACCATCGTAAGTACGGTAAAAAACGAGAAGTAATGAACAAGCCTTTTGTTGTGTATCCAACCAGTAAATAACCCGATTGTCCATAAGTAAATCCAAATACTCAGAGAAAATTTGAGGGGTTTGTAGAGGGAATTAATCCCTAGAACAGTGACTTCATTAAAGGGTATCAGTACCAGAAGTATCAGAGTTAAGGCAAAGAAGAGTCCTCCGACCCAAAATAAGAGTCGATTTGCAGATCGTATTGAACGTATCATGTTTATTTTTTTTGAGTGAACTTAAAGAGGTAAAAAAGGAGCAATCCCGTTGGGCCGAACATGAAGGTGAAGGGGAGGCATAGGGTATACTTCCACCGTGGCATGTTCAGTTTGATCCCTTCATTGATAATGTAGAGACCTACGAAGAGATCAAAAGCAAGATAATGAATCCAGCCAGCTGTGACAGCGATGTCTTGCGTAAATAGTGCTTTAACATTCGCAAGTGTACTGAAACTGTCCGGTTTCATCTCTGTAATCGTTGATGAGATGAGTACAATATATGTCGCACTCAACACTCCGATGAATCCGTATTGAATGACCTTTTTTAAATTGACGTTTTTAGGAAGCAGAATAATAAGTATCCAGCTAATAAAGGCTAAAGAATTTGCAATTTGAAAAACGGTCTCCATAAGTGTTGTTTGGGACAAAGTTGGTGAGATCTTCTCAAAGTAACCTGACACATTTGTGTCATTTTGTAATTCCTTATGATTTTGCGTCAGAAAGAATCTCTTTTCTAATACGCGTGAGCGATTGACGTTCAATACCAATGAATGAAGCCATGTGCTTTTGAGAAATACGTGGAATCATGGCTGGATAGTTTTCAAGAAATTCTACGTAGCGTTGTTTGGAAGAATTGAACAATAAACTCTCGATGCGCAATTGCTGAATCTTTAAGATTTCTTCGGCAATCAATCGACCGTATTTCTGCACAGCCGGATATCGTTCATAACTCTCGTAAATGGCCTTTTTGGGGAGCCACACACTTTCGACAGGTTCAAGACATTGAAAGGCATAATAGCTTTTGGCTTCATTGAGAAAACAGGGGTAATCAGTCACGAATCCATTCTCGTCGATGAACCAAGCCGTTTTTTCTTCTCCTTTTTGATCGATGTAATACGACTGAACCAAGCCAGAGGAAATAAATACTACGTGATTGTGATAATCGTTTAAATCAAACAGGTGTTCTTTTTTTTTGAATCGCTTCACTTCAAGATGGGTCTTGAACTCGTCTAGATCACTCATTTGAATATCAGGGCAGACGGCTAGCATTGAGTGAAGGTATTTATCGATATGGGACATGTGTATAAATGAGAAAGCTCGAAGATAGGAAATTACGGTTTTAGTTTAGTTCTATGTTTTGTGCTTTATTAAACAGTCAACAGATCGTTTAAATTGAATTTATCATATTCACCTTGATGAGATCGTTTCACCTCAATTAATTCATTCTTAAGCTGCACTTCGAGCAGCATTTCCGCATTTATTTTAAATAACCTCTCAAGCATCAGTGCATGTACAATAGTAAATTTTCTCTCACCGTTAAAATACTTGTTAATGTTTCGGGGTGAAATGTCGATATACTCAGCAAATGCCCCTTTCTTAATTTTAATTTGTTTGAGAAGTACATTTAAAAACTCACCTAAAAGAATAACATCTTCTGGATTGTCTTGATCGGCATAGTTCTTTAACGAAAATCGAAATCCAGTTAGAATGTCATTTATCTTTTCTTCCGATGATCTTTTTTCATATAATTGACGTCTGTATTCTCTAATTGAATCATGTTCTTTTTTTGTCAATTCTTTTGAAACATTACCACCAATAACATCATCAAATTCTATTTTTTTATCTTTTTTCATTTTATAATCTTTTAATTACGCTAAATCATCCTCATCACCTAAATATTCTTCAATTAAAAATTGACTTTGATTCTGGTGTATTTCCATATATCCAAAAGGATTCATAACAGCACCGTACTTATTTCGATAGAATTTTTCTAATTTCTTTTGATCTTCTTCACCCTTACTAAATGCTTCAAAAGTTAAAATACCCCTGTCCTCATTTTGACCCTTTTCAAAACTTAAGCCACAAGCGTAAGCAATTAAACAGCCCGAAACTTTCTTGTATTTCCCTTCTGGTCCTTTGTTATGAGGAGCAACTTCCAAATAATCCATGAAAGGCCCAAATGTATCATGCATTGAAAAAATCATACAACCTTCAATTATTTTTGGTGTATCTTCTTTTACCAAAATAAATGCCGTTTTATCTTTTGGTAGGCTATGCTTATTGAAATTGAATTGCCATGCATCTTTTACCGAAGGCATTTCCTTAGAATTTCCCTGCTGAATGATTCCTCCAATTAATTCATTCGAATCAATTTCTAATATTCTTACATTCATTCATTTCTCTTATTCTTATTATCAAATAAAAAAAAAAAAAAACGTCAAATTTGTATGTTTAATTCTGTTTGTCGTCAACTTTGTATGTTAATGATGTAAGGAGCTTTTGAAGACGAAGGCTCGTACGGGAAGTCCGAAAAGCTGAGGTAGGCCCTCGCTGACGAGGAGAAGTAAACGAAAAAAGGTCTCGCCGAAACAAGACCTTTTTCTTAATGGGGTAGAAGATGGGGCTCAAGAACGAGCACTGCTCGTGACCG
>JBGCDF010000423.1:0-3041 GCA_045105095.1 Crocinitomicaceae bacterium
TACATTGTTTAGTTCAAGAAGTTACATTTCATGGGGAGGGTTTGCTTTCGAAATATTATGCCTTAAGCATGTGGACCAAATCAAGAAAGAGCTTAAAATTGGTGCAGTTGCATCCAACAATTCAACATGGAGAAATGAAAATGCTCAAATTGACCTCGTAATTGATAGAGCAGATAATGTGATTAACTTATGCGAACTAAAATTTTACACAAAAGAATTTACCATAACGAAGAAATATAAGGATGAGTTAATTAACAAGAAAACAGAGTTTTCTAACGACTTATCAGCTCGAAAGAACTTATTCACAACAATGGTCACGACATACGGTGTCAAAAGAAATAAACACAGTGATGAAGTTATGGATGTAGAAGTAACGATGAAGTGTTTGTTTGAAAAACCATAACCTATACTCGGCCAAAAGTGTGAATTAAAACCATGTTTTGGCCAAGTATAATTACAGGAGAAGGCTGAACTCTCATCTGATCATTCCTCACTTAGAAAAATTTTTCGCCAACTGATCCACTACCTGTCCACCACTAGACACAGTAAATTCCCCAACCTCCAACCGTTTTCTTATCTTCGCCCCATTGAAAGATGAAATTCACTATATCGACCGCAAATCAGGCGAAACCTTAACTGAAGATGTCCCCGCAGGAAACATCATGCGATGGCTCTACGGCCGTCCCTTGGGCAAAGCAACCCTATTCCTTTTCATGAAGCGCAAATTCGTGAGCGCGATTGTCGGACGTTACATGAGCAGTAAACGATCTCAAAAACGCATCGTTCCATTCATTGAAAATTATAAGATCGATTTGAACGACTATCAAGTCACAGACGCGAATCAGTTCACTTCGTTTAACGATTTCTTTTATCGCAAAATCAATCCAGAAAAACGACCATTGGGAGCAGGAGTTGTATCTCCAGCCGATGGAAAAACACTTGGCTTTCAACATCTGAAAGACGTTCCTACATTCTTCGTAAAAGGACAGGAGTTCGATATCACTCGTTTTGTCGGTGATTCGGAAATCGCAGCCAAGTATCAAGATGGTGCCATGGTCATCATTCGACTCGCCCCTACCGATTACCACCGATATCATTTCCCTGCTTCAGGAAAAGCGACCGAAAGTAGATTGATCAAAGGACACTATTATTCCGTATCGCCGATTGCACTTCAAAAAAGTTTGGAGATTTTTTGCGAAAACAAGCGAACGTTTTCTGAGCTATCGACTGAAAAGCACGGAGACATAGCAATTATTGAAGTGGGAGCAACGATGGTTGGCTCTATTTTTCAAACGTACAATTCCAACCAACCCATCAAGAAAGGAGCTGAAAAAGGCTATTTCGCTTTTGGAGGATCTACCGTTGTTGTTCTTTTTGAAAAAGGGAAAGTTCGATTATCTGCAGATCTTTTAGAGAACACGAGAAACGGTTTTGAAACGCAGGTTTCCATGGGTGAGACGATAGCGGAATAAAGGACATCTGAAGAGAGAGCCGAGCACAACTGTGAGTTCGTTCCGATAATTATCGGAATCTTTCTACAGACTCTGCCTCCTTTAGCTTATAGGGTATTTTGTTTTCCTCTATAGATGTGATTCTACTCAATAGGTTTCGCATCGAGTAATTGTGCTTGCCAATTTGCTTTAAGAAATTAAAAGTTTAAGCTTAATCCCACGCCGTGAGGAGTTAGCCCTAAGCTCAATGTATTACTCTGATTGTATTCCCCTACAGAGCGTAAAGTCTGTTTTTTTCCATTGAAATAGAGAAAAGTACCGAGCCCCGTTCCACCAATTCCCACAGCCCATTGCCAGGCGTAAGGAGTATTTCCATTCGACCAATTCTGAACGGTTATGAAAAGAAGTATTACTGATGGGGCGCTGAGAATATTTCCCCCAACCATCTTGAATCGACCTTTTTTGAAGGTGGAAAAAGCATCATCGGACCTTGAAATGATTTGTTTGAAATCTCTCTTCTTGACTTTATTATTATTCGCATAGTATGAATTACTAAGAATTGAATATTCAATTCGTAAAGTAGTGTCTTGCTGAGAAAATGCTGCTGACACGCTCAATGTTATAAGAAGAGAAAACAAAATTCGCATATATCTGAGACGAACAATAAAGATAATTTTACCGTTTCATTTTTACAACTAAACCAGAAATAATAAGTCGAGATAATAGCAAAGTGTAATGAGCCGAAGTAAGCTCAGAATAGAACGCTGTGATTCTTTCATCAACAAGTTGTCAGCCTATTCTAGGACGGGCAGTAAGCAAAAAAGGCCGAACAACCGTCCGACCTTCCATTACTTAGCAAAAATCTTCGCCAACTGATCCACTACCTGTCCGCCGCTTGACACAGTAACTTCACCAATCTTATCAGCGATTTTTTCTACATACTCCATCTCCTTTAATTTATAGAGCATTTCGTTATCCTGCATCAACTTGGCTGTGTTTAACAAGCTTCGTGTTGCAGCAGTTTCTTCACGACGAGCAATGATACTCGCTTCAGCGCTTTTCTGAGCGATCAACACCTTATTCATGATGTCCTTCATTTCTCCTGGGAGAACGATGTCGCGGATACCAGCGCCCAAGACTTCAACGCCTAAGGCTTTTGCTTTCGACTCAAGGAACTTCATGACATATTCCGATGCGGTTTCCTTGGTCGCTAATAACTCATCAAGTGTCAATGTTCCAACGAATTCTCTCAAGCCTAATTGCACTAAGGTGTACAATTGCTTTTCGAAATCCTTATTGTCGCACATCGCTTTGACGGAGTCAACCACGCGGTAGTTTGCGTAGAAGTTGATTCGAAGTCCAGCTTTGTCTTTCGTGAGCATTTCTTGTCCAGAGATCTCCAATTGAATTTGACGTAAATCGACCTTGAATACTTCGACTGGAACTAAGTTCTTGAAGAAGAAATACAATCCTTTTGTCAATTTTCGGACGAATTTTCCATCGATAAACAAAAGACCTTCCTCCGTAGAGGCAATTTTTTGTTCCATCACGTATGGACTCAAAACGCTCGACTTCAAGACAGACTGATCT
>JBGCDF010000424.1:0-10593 GCA_045105095.1 Crocinitomicaceae bacterium
GCCTTGTGCCGCGAAGCGGTTTGTGTTCCTTGTGGTAAAACGAGAACCACAAAAGGCACGAGCTTGACGCAGTCAAGACACAACGCTATACTCATGTAGTGTTTAGTCGAAATACGAACAGCAGCAGTCCAAAACAAAAAAGCGGAACTCCACTACTGGAATCTATCATAATCTTTCTTCATTCCGTTTCTTGAGCCTTGTGCCGCGAAGCGGTTTGTGTTCCTTGTGGTAAAACGAGAACCACAAAAGGCACGAGCTTGACGCAGTCAAGACACAACGCTATACTCATGTAGTGTTTAGTCGAAATACGAACGGTAGTAGTCCAAAACAAAAAAGCGGGACTCCATTACTGGAATCCCGCTTCTATCAATTTCAATCTATCTTAACCTTTCTTCACGCGAACGGCATTCATGCCTTTCATTCCGCGTTCCAGTTCAAATTCTACAGTTTGTCCTTCCGCAATACTATCGTATTCAATTCCGTTAATGTGTACGAAGTAACTTTCCCCTGTTCCTTTTTCTTTGATAAACCCAAATCCTTTATCATGATTAAAGAAGTCAATACGACCTGTTTTGAATGGAGATATCTCTTCTCTTTCACGCTTTGGAACACCTAATTCAATGTTCTCAGCTTTGATCACTTTCTTCTTCTTTGTTTCATCTGGCGGAGTATCGGAAATATTACCGAATTCATCTACGTACGCCATCATGTTTTCAAGTCCACCACCGTCAGAATTCGCTCTACGCTCTTCCTTTTTAAGCTGCTTTTCTTGTCGCTTCTTTAATCTTTTCTTTTCTTTTTCCTTCTTGTTAAAGGTTTCTTGGGATTTTGCCATTCTTAATTTTTCGTTTTTTGCGCACCGTGCGCTTTTTTGTAAAGGTACTGCTTTTCTGAACAAGTTATGTCTTCTTATTCAAAAGCTTCTCTAAAATAACTTCAGTAAAACAGGAACCCCAAAAGGACAAACAATGATTATGCCATGCTCTCTTCTAAGAAATCTACCTCCCCAGAAGCGAAGTTGTAATATGCTGGTACAACCGCTAAATTTCCTGCTTTCACTGCATCAGAAATAATAGAAGATCGATTAATGAGTTCCTTTACTGTCAGCTGAGCGTTAATTTTTACAATGTCATTTACAGATGCTCCATCTGGTGCAGCTTCCAACGCTGGAGTAACATGCGCCAATAACATATTCAAGTTGTAACCATTATCACCTCCTGCAACAGCAGCACCAACAGCACCACAGCTTTCATGACCCATAACAACGATTACTTTCGTCTTTAAATGTGCCACTGAATATTCAATACTCGCGATCGTTGATGTGTTTGCCACGTTACCCGCTACGCGCGCAACAAACAATTCACCCAACCCGGTGTCAAAAGCCATTTCTGGCACTACACGACTGTCAGCACAACTCAAAACAATCGCAAACGGACTTTGTCCACCAACGAGTTCCTTTTTACGTTCCGCATCTATCTTTTCGTGAGACAATTGGTCGTTCACAAAGTTCTCATTTCCTTTTTTCAGTCTCCCTAAAATTTCCTCTATTGTCATCTCTTCTTTAGTTAATTTGGTATTCTTCGAAAATAAGGATAATACATTATTTACATCCCTACAATTTCGTGAAACCGAAGATACAAGAAATCATTTAAAATGGTCTTTTCAACTTCTGAGTTCTGGATATTTCTCTAAAAGTGGCCCATTCAGCAGTTCATAGCAGTAGTTCTTTAATTCCTTCTGCTCCATGCTGGCCACTTTCTCGGCAGAAATGTAATCGTGCATGTAGACCTTACTAAATCCTGGTCGGGCAGGCCCGAGGATAAACGTTGGGTCGGAAAACAGAATATGGTTATTCAGAAAGGTCATCGGCACAATCGGCAAATTTAAATTCTTCGCCAATTGGAAAGCACCCGATTTGAAATGCTTCATTTTAGGGTTTTCGTAAGGAATTCCTCCTTCAGGGAAAATCGCTATCGACCAACCCTTTTTTGCCTCTTTGCTCGCTTGCACAATGGAACGAGCAGCCTTCATGCGATTTCCTCTGTGAACAGGGATATTCATCGTTTTAAAGTATGCTCCGATAATCGGGTACTTCAACAATTCTCCTTTTCCAAGAAATAAAAACTCATTTTTCGGAAGAATGGAATACATCAAAAAGATGTCTAGGTAGGAAATATGATTCGCTAAAATGACAAACGGCCCCTCGGGTAATTTTGCTTTTCGCACTTTTTTCACATGATAAAAACATACAATTCGAAAAACCCAACTCCAAACCACAAACACGCGAAACGCTCGTTTCCTGTTACTTTCGCTGAACAATAGAGGGTAGATGAACGGGAAGAAAAGGATGGCCATCGCGACGAAAAGAATGCCTACGTAGACTTTCCAAATTAGCGAGAAAACACCCAGTACTTTATTCATGAATCAAATATAGAAATTCCCTTTCGTTAGGTTAACGGAAATACCTCCGAAATAACTAATTTCGCTAGAAAATTTATTCATCCTATGGCTCGCATTCTTACAGGAGTTCAAAGTACTGGAACACCTCATTTGGGAAACCTTCTTGGGGCGATCATTCCTGCAATTGAATTGGCAAATGATCCGAACAACGACTCGTACCTTTTCATTGCTGATCTTCACTCATTAACACAAATCAAAGATGGTGGTACTTTGAGAGAAAACACGCTCTCGACTGCTGCCACGTGGTTGGCATTCGGACTTGACCCTGAAGAGACTGTTTTTTACCGTCAGAGTGATGTTGCTGAAGTGACGGAGCTTACGTGGTATTTGATGTGTTACTTTCCTTATTCTCGTTTGAGACTGGCTCACAGTTTTAAGGATAAAGCGGACCGTTTGGATGATGTAAATTCTGGTTTGTTTACCTATCCAGTCTTAATGGCTGCCGACATTCTATTGTACGATGCTGAGATTGTACCCGTAGGGAAAGACCAAAAACAGCACTTGGAATTTACGCAAGATGTCGCACGACGATTCAATAATGAAATGGGCGAAACATTTGTCATTCCAGAGGTAAGTCACTCTGAGGAAACGATGCTCATTCCAGGCATTGATGGAAACAAGATGAGTAAATCCAGGGGAAATGAAATCAATATTTTCCTTTCAGATAAGAAACTTCGTAAACAAGTTATGCGCATCGAAACGGATTCTAAAGGATTGGAAGATGTGAAGGACCCAGATACGTGTAACATTTTTGCACTCTACAGAATTCTGGCTTCTCAAGAAGCGCAGGAAGAAATGCGCAAGAACTATGCTTCAGGAGGATACGGTTACGGCCATGCAAAACAGGCTCTTTTTGAGTTGATTGTAGATAAATTTGCCACACAAAGGGAGCGTTACAATCACTTAATGACGCATCCTGAAGAGATCGAATCTGCACTAAAAATTGGTCAGAAAAAAGCACGCGCCGTTGCCTCAGAAGTCCTTCAAAGAGTGCGTTCGAGCGTTGGTTATTAAGACTTTCAAAATCTGGTTTTTTTAGTATCTTTGATTCCTAAACAAATGCTAATGCGTTATCTCAAATTAACCCTCCTCGCCGTGGTTGCGATGGTGTTTACCTATTGTGGTAACTCAGAATCCGTAACTGAAGAGTTGGATGCCAAAGGTGGCAAACGATACGGTGGTGAGTTTACATTCATGTCACCTGAGAGAATCAGTATTCTCGTTCCTGCCTACGTTGGTGACATCTATAATTC
Source organism: Crocinitomicaceae bacterium (assembly GCA_045105095.1). Classification (GTDB taxonomy): domain Bacteria; phylum Bacteroidota; class Bacteroidia; order Flavobacteriales_D; family Crocinitomicaceae; genus UBA4466. Next base: position 3,714 of record JBGCDF010000424.1, read on the forward strand.
ACGCGTTATTTCTCAGATTTACGAGCCATTGATGGCATATGACCCCAACACGGAAAGCGTAGTCCCATGTGTTGCAGAAAGCTTTACAAAAAGCCCTGATTCCAAGGTGTATACCTTCAAAATTCGAACGGGTGTTAAGTTCCACGATGATAAGTGCTTTGGCAAAGACTCGAGAGAGTTGACTGCACAAGATGTGAAATACACACTTGAAATGGCCTGTTCTGGTCTGGAAAAAAATCAGGTTGGACACATTTTCAAACTGCGAATTGTAGGTGCTGAGGAGTTCTATCAGCAAACAGTAGGAAAATCTACGATACCAGCTTCGGGAGTATCGGGAATAAAAGCACTGGATGATCAGACCTTGGAAATTACATTGCTGAATCCTTCTCCTGGTTTTGAAGTTATCCTGACCAACCCAAATCTTGGTATCATTTCTAAGAAAGCATTCCAACATTACGGAGGATCGATTGAAAAACACGCAGTGGGTTCAGGTCCTTTCATGCTTGATAAAATGACAACGGAAAAGGTGACTCTGAAGCGAAATCCAGATTACTGGAAAAAAGATGAATTTGGAAATCAATTACCGTTCTTGGAAAGCATCGTTGTTAATCATGCAAAGAACAAGAAAAGCGAAATGCTTGCATTCCGAAAGGGAGAGACAGATTTGGTATTAGAAATCCCAGTGGAGAACATTGAAAACATTCTAGGTTCATTACAAGAAGCACAAGAAGGGAAAAACATTAAGCACAAAGTAGACGGTGAAGCAAGTATGAGTATGTCCTACGTAGCGATGGCGTATGATAGTGATGTGTTTCAGGATGTTCGTGTGCGCAAGGCTTTCAATCTTGCCATCGACAGAAATGCCATTATTGATACTTGGTTAGAAGGAGAAGGTTGGCCTGCAGAAAATGGCTTTGCTCCAAAAATGTCGAATTACGATAACAGCAGTGTAACTGGGCATTCTTACAACGTGGAAAAGGCCCAGACATTGATGCGATCAGCGGGCCATGCCAACGGTGCTGGTTTCCCAACTCTTGACTTCTATGTGAATACGAAAGAAGGTTCTGGGGCACACAAAATGTGTCAGGCCATCCAACAACAACTGAAAGAAAACATCAACATTAACCTGAACATTAAGTTATGTACACTGGATGAAAGAATGAAAGCCATCGCCAGTGGAGAAGCTAAGATTTGGCGTGCTGGATGGGTAGCAGATTACCCTGCTCCTGAAAACTTTCTTGGTATGTTCTATGGAGGAAACATGGGGGAAAATGGAACCTCTCAAATGAATCCTTTCAACTACCGAAGTGATAAGTTCGATGAATTATTTGAAGATGCCAGCCGTGAAGAAGATGCTGAAGAGCGCGAGAAATTGTACCAACAGTGCGACCAAATGGTCATTGATGAAGGCATTGTAATTCCTGTGCTTACGGATGATCATGTGGTGATGATCAATGCACGTGTTCGAAATTTCAAAGCGAGTCCATTAGAGTCCTTGAATTTGACTTCAGTCTACATCAAAAAGCCGCTTACAGAAGATCAGTCTAACTAAGCATTCAATACTTCTTTTACGATTTCGTACGCTTCAATTTTTCCGAAGCCAGGAACATGTATGTGGAAATAGTTAATCATTGCTTCGAGCGCTTCTACGCGTTTGTGCTTCGCAATGGATTGTACTTCCAAGCCAAGGATGTGTGCTTTAATTAGTTTGGCCACTTCTCCCGAAACGACATTGAATTGTTCCCGACGAACGCCCTCAAACCTTCCTTCATCTAGATTGAAATGAATGTGCGCATCATTCTCAATAAAGGGCTGTACTCCTAGCCATTCGGCCAGATCAATCATGAATAAAACGGGGATTAATTGAGAATCTTCCGAATCATTTAAGCGGTGCACTGTCTCTTCCAAAAAACGAAACAATGCTGGATCTTTTTCATTTACATGCACTACTTTTCGAATGACTTCCGCCATGAAAAAAGCAACGGTTCCTTTGATGGGATCAAATTGGAAATCAGTTGGAAATGCGGGCTCAGCAGCAGTCAATTGTAGCAACTCGCTCTCTCTTCGGTCGTAGTAGGTTAGCTCACTCAAACCCATTGGAAACAGATTGTGAGCCTTCTTCTTCCCTCCTTTGAAAATGAATTTTTTCAATCCACCTTCCTTCGTATAAAATGAGATAATTAAACTCGTATTGGAATAAGGTATGCGATGTAGAAAGATGCCAAAGTCAGTACACTTCATCCTATCGAACGACCAAAACTTTACCTACTTTTCTTCCTTTTCCATCGTTTGGAGCGGTCCAAATAAAGTAGACACCTGTTGCCACTGGGTCACCGTTCAAGGTATTACCATCCCAAGTTGCTGTTCCTCCGTTAGATGTCGTTTTGTATACAAGGTTTCCGCCCGCGTCTGTTACTTTCACATCGGAATCATATTGGATTCCTTGCATGGTGATCACTCCAGTGAAATCTGGTCGAACAGGGTTTGGGAACACATTTACTTCATCGTAATCTCTGTTCTTCCCAGCCGAAGCATCTGTGCGGTATGAGATCAATCCATTATCTGTTACAATGAAGAGTTCACCTGTGTTGTGATCAATTTCTAAGTTGATAATGTTATTTGAAATCAGTGGAGAATTCTCCATTGTGAACTGCTCTATAATTTCCAATCCATCTGGAGAAAGCAATACGATTCCCGCATTTTCCGTTGCCATCCATTTACGGTTCGCGCCATCGACTTCAATATCGGTGATTCCCGTAGCGCCCAAAACGAACTCTACGTTTCCTTCAAATTCCACCTTAATTCGCTGAGCGTTGTAATCTCCCGGAGCTGCTTCAAAGGCATTTTCAGCGTTGTACAACACGGCAAAACCAGCGTCTGTTCCAATCCAAATTTCGTTATCCAAATCTACGGCTACAGCTTGCACGCGATTAGACGGTAGCTCTCCTGTAGTCGTTCCTGTATTCAGCCACACCATTTCGTCATCTCCCAAATCTGTTGGAGTCCCGTTGTCATTGTAACCGTAAAGACCTCCATTCAAAAAGGCGAGCCATTTATTTCCTTCATTGTCGATTACCATGCGTTGGGTAAATTCACTGATAGCGCTACTTCCAAGGTTGAACGATTGCCACTCACCGTCTTTGGTATACACTTTAAGTGGTTCGTTCGTTCCCCCATTGAATACCCATAGGTTCCCTTGAACATCGTAGATCACATCAGTTACCAGAGCAGATCCAGAGCCAACATTGGTGAATTCAATTCCTGAATTATACGGAGTCAGCGTATCAATCGTTCCAGCACCTTCATCAAAGATAGTTAAGGGTGTACGTGACCAGGAGGCAATCGCAAATTTCTGATTATCCGTTGGATCAATCGCTACGGCTAAATAATCCCATATTCTTCCATTTTCCCAGACATCCACGTTTCCGCGATCATACAGCTTCCATTCCTCATCTTCGAATATGTAAACACCGCTATTTTTGAAGGTAGCTGTATTTCCTGAAGCGGCCCCACATGTAACGATCAGTCGATCGCGCGACCAGTCCATTCCGAAAAACTCTCCTCGGGGTGGACCAGAAAATGTAATGTTTTGAATGGAACCTCCATCAATGAGCACTAAACCAGCATTATTATCGGCAATCCAGAACTTTCCATTATCATTAATCATTTTATTGACCTCAGGATTTCCAGCAGGGTAACCTGCCTGAATAATGTTGTTACTTTGATAATTAGCATCGTAAAAGATGGTAGCACCAGAATAGTTAACGACCAGATTACCATCGATCTGATCAATCGACCGAATTTCCATCGTAAATGGTTCCGAAATCACCGATACCATATCCACAGATGTCAAACGGTAAACCGAATCCTCCCCAAAATTGTCGCTTCGGTGGAGAATATACACCTCATCGTCAACAATTTCGAATTCTTCATACGCATTTGTTGCTATGGTCGGAACGCGCGCATCAACATCCCACTCCGCAGGATCAGGTAAAGCAATGTTGTTGATATCTCCGGTGTACATTAGGTTTTCCGTCAACGCGAAAATAGTATCGTTTCTAAAGGTAACGTCTACAATAGCCGCATTCCCATTCGATGGGTAGTACGTATCGCGCACTTCGCTTTTTTCCGGATCAATTTTCACAATTCCAAATCCTGTTGCAAAATAGAGGAATCCCTCGTGCTCAACGATTTGATAGATTTTCTTTGATCCTTGAATCTCCGCCAATTTTATCGCGGGAATGTTGGTTACCTTGTTACTGAGGATGCGATCAATGTTTCCATTTTCATAACCGATGAAGACAGCATCGTTTACAGTCGAGTGTCCAAGACAAGAAATCGTAATATCAGAAAGTCCTGTAACAACGTCCCATGTTGAAAGTTCGCTTGCGCTAACGTTGTACTCCGACACACCATTGGTGAAGGCAGTAAACACTTTGTCTGATGTTTTTACCACATCAAGTGCACGTTTAGCTGGGATATGAAGGCGCCATTCGCCGGTTCCAACCTGAGCAAATGAAGAAAATGAAACAAGCAAAAAGCTTAAAAGTAGTATTCGCATTCTAAGGAATATTTGCGTTAACAACGACTATTGCACGAAAATATTTGATTTTACTCACAAATGCAGGAACAAAGTGCATGTTTTTGATGGTAATTTGAAGGTATCTGTTAATTTTGGGCTGCACCTTGGTGTGAAATGGCCGTGTGGCGCAACTGTTTTGTTGAAACATTTAGTTGCTCCCCAGCCCAAAAAATGGCCCCGTGGCGCAACTGAATAGCGCACTGGATTTCGGCTCCAGCGGTTACAGGTTTGAATCCTGTCGGGGTCACAAAGATTAAAGCTCAACAGAGATGTTGGGCTTTTTTTATGAAGTCATTTTTATTAATCGATGGATTCAAACCTCAATCTTTCCCTCGACTTTCTGACCTTCCCGGTCAGGTCTCGGTCTTCACAAGCTACGCATGCTCTTTGTTGGGGTCACTAAGAAAGAAAAGTCCTGACGTATGTCAGGACTTTTTGCATTTCAAAAACAATCAAGTTCGCTGTAAATATTATTCGCACGAGTATGTCTTGCAAATGCTTTCAAATTGTCCGGTCATTCTTACCATGGTAAAACCAAGCTTTCCACATTCTGAATCTTTTAAGTGGCCATCCAACGTAGTTAAGAATCCAAACAAATGTATATGGTCCCCCGTGTCGCCGTAACTAATAAAGCAGACATTTGTAACATCTTTTTGGTCCTCCTTGTTCTTCATTAATAGGTGTGTAGGGCCATAAACGATACCTATATTTTTATTAGAAATTGCATTAAAAGAAATAGCCCCTTTGGATGTTTGGGTATATTGAAACTGAATGTTTTTATCTGTACCTGTGTATTTTGGGACAGAAATTCCATCAACTTTCAATTCTTGCCATTCAAATTTGTCTAATTCGATCGTATATAGTCCATCACAATCTACTGAAATATTTATGTTTGCCATAATTCGATAATTTATCCTACTCTTAAGTATTTTCGGAATTTTCTTCTGCATGAAACCTGCAGAAAGGTTCGTTTATTAAAGAGGTTTCTGCTCCTCTTTGTATATCAAAAAGTTTTAATCCTGACTATGAAATACCACCAAAACCCTGACTTTAGCGTCAAGGTTTTCACGTTATGGTTAACCTATTTTTGCTTTGTTGTAGGTTCCTTGTAATCCGCTGGGATTTGATCTTCGGATAAGTTTACGCGTCTAGTTACTTCGAATTTCCCTGGTCCGGTTTGAATCACCGCAAACTGGCTATAAGCCGTACCTGAAGATGAGTATGGTGTGGCTTGGACATCCCCGTTTGGAGTTTTTACTGTTGCTGAAATTCCTGTAACTAAACAAACTCCTCTACTAGAGGCAGTCCATGTTGTATTCGGAGTAGCTGAATAATCGTCATCTGAGCAAAAAATGCTTGCATAGGATACTTTTCCACTAATGTTGTAATTAGTTGAATCTGCAATTGTGACTAATGGATATGACATGATAATTAAGTTAAATGATTCCTACTCTTATCGCTTTTCAGAAACCGCGCCTGCAATTAACCTTTGCAGAAAGGCTCGTTTATTAAAGTGGGGTCTGCTCCACTTTCTGAAATCAAGATTGAGACACAGTTAATTTGAATAGTAGCTAAGCGCCTGGCTTTTGTCTTTCACAATGACTTTCGATTACAAAGTTGGGGGAGATTGAACCGTTTTGTAAGGGGGTTACTAACTGTTTTTGAAAAGGGATAAATTCACTTTCACGTTTCAATTTGCACCTATTGAGTTAGGTAGAAATACCCATTTTGCGAAAAAATCATGGTTATAATTACCTGAATTTGAATCGAAATAGCAGATTGTCGAGAGTTAAGTCATACTATTGTATTGATCGTCGACGGCACTTTAATCAATAAAAACTTAATTATGAAAATCTATTCTTACATTATAGTAGCTGCAATCATTCAATTTGGTTCGGCAGCAAATGCTCAGAACTCTTGTGCCGATCAAATGGACAGTGTTCAGGCTTATGTCAAAGATTCCAGTAAATTTTTCGCAACTAGTCAGGAAAAAGTTAATCTTGAGGAAGCTGCAATGAAAACTTATCTATACAATTTATGGTGCAAAGCCATTCCAGAAAAAATTACAAAAGCTAAATGGAATAAAGATGACTCAACTTATAAATTTACTTTCGAAGACGTAACTCTGAAAGGACAAGATGCAGTTATATTACGCGCCGTTTTAGAACAGTACTATTGTGAAGGGGCTTCAACTAATTGCGACGGAATTCCAGATACACTTAGCTTCTCCTATGATACCGAAGCTCTATCTTATTTTATTAAGCAAAGTGACATTGACACCATACTTAAGGACCCCCT
>JBGCDF010000425.1:0-7996 GCA_045105095.1 Crocinitomicaceae bacterium
GAATATGTTGATTCAAACGAAATCGTTCTTAAGTACAACTGGACGAAAGAAGATAAAATTGTGAGTTTCGATGGAGAAGTTAAACGCTACCCATTAACGAAATTCCAAAAAACAAACCAAGGTTCTTGTATGAACTTGAAGCCCATCGTTAAGAAAGGTGACGTAGTTGAAGAAGGACAGGTATTGTGTGAAGGTTACGCAACTCAAGCGGGTGAATTAGCACTTGGACAAAACTTGAAAGTGGCCTTCATGCCTTGGAAAGGATATAACTTCGAGGATGCGATTGTTATTTCTGAACGTGTAGTTCGCGATGATGTATTTACATCGATTCACATTGATGAGTACTCATTGGACGTACGTGACACGAAGCGTGGAATGGAAGAGCTAACAGCTGATATTCCTAACGTAAGTGAAGAAGCAACAAAAGACCTTGACGAAAACGGATTGATCCGTATCGGTGCTGAAATCAAAGAAGGAGATATCCTTATTGGTAAGATCACTCCTAAAGGAGAAACAGATCCTTCACCAGAAGAGAAACTACTTCGTGCGATCTTCGGTGATAAAGCAGGAGATGTAAAAGATGCTTCGTTGAAAGCAGGTCCTTCATTAAGAGGAGTTGTTATCCAGAAGAAATTGTTCTCTAGAGCGGTAAAAGATCGTAAGGCGAAAGCACAAGATAAGCCGATCTTGGAGAGCCTTGATTCAGATTTCGATAAGGAATTTGCAGAGTTGAAAGGGAAATTGGTAGATAAGTTATTAGACATCATTGGTGACAATAAGTCAACAGGTGTATTCAACAACTTTAAAGAAGAGATTATCAAGAAGGGAACGAAGTTCTCAGCGCGTAATCTTGGAGCAATTGATTATTCAATTGTGAACCCTACACAATGGACAGGTGATGATAAAACGAACGCATTGATTGGTCGTGTAATTCACAACTTCAACATTAAATCAAACGATTTACTCGGAACATACAAGCGTAAGAAATTCCATATTTCTGTTGGTGATGAGTTGCCATCAGGAATTGTGAAAATGGCGAAAGTATACGTTGCGAAGAAACGTAAATTGAAAGTCGGTGATAAAATGGCCGGTCGTCACGGAAACAAAGGTATTGTTGCCAATATCGTTCGTGCTGAAGATATGCCATTCTTGGAAGATGGAACACCAGTTGATATCGTGTTGAACCCACTAGGGGTACCGTCACGTATGAACCTTGGTCAGATCTATGAAACTGTTCTTGGATGGGCAGGTGAGAAATTAGGAATGAAGTTCGCAACGCCAATTTTTGATGGTGCGCACCCTTCTGAAATCGATGAGTACTCTGACAAAGCTGGAATCCCACGTTCAGGTAAAACTTACTTGTACGATGGAGGAACAGGAGAACGTTTCCACCAAACTGCAACAGTCGGTATTATCTACATGTTGAAACTATCTCACATGGTAGATGATAAGATGCACGCTCGTTCAATCGGACCTTACTCGTTGATTACTCAACAACCACTTGGAGGTAAGGCTCAGTTTGGAGGGCAAAGATTCGGTGAGATGGAGGTTTGGGCGCTTGAGGCGTTCGGAGCTGCGAACATCTTGCAGGAGATCTTGACAGTTAAGTCGGATGATGTGATTGGTCGTGCGAAAGCATACGAAGCAATCGTTAAAGGAGATAATATTCCAGAACCTGGAATTCCTGAATCATTCAACGTATTGTTGCACGAGTTAAGAGGATTGTGTCTGAATGTCACAATGGATTAATCACTGAATTAAAGAAACAACAAGCAATATTATGGCTTACAGAAAAGATACACCAAAGAAACAAAGTAACTTCAACAAGATCACGATTTCCTTGGCATCTCCAGAGATGATCCTTGAGAAATCAAGCGGTGAAGTACTTAAGCCAGAAACGATAAACTATCGTACCTACAAACCAGAAAGAGATGGTTTGTTCTGCGAGCGTATATTCGGGCCTGTTAAAGATTACGAATTCCACTGTGGTAAATACAAAAGAATCCGATACAAAGGAATCGTTTGTGACCGTTGTGGAGTAGAGGTAACAGAAAAGAAAGTACGTCGTGAGCGTATGGGACACATCTCATTGGTGGTTCCTGTAGCACACATCTGGTACTTCCGTTCGTTGCCAAATAAAATTGGTTACCTCCTTGGACTTCCTACAAAGAAGTTGGATCAAATCATCTATTACGAACGCTACGTTGTTATCCAAGCGGGTATCGCACAGCGTGAAGATGGTGAGGAGTTAAACCGAATGGATTTCTTGACGGAAGAAGAGTACTTGGACATCCTTGATACGCTTCCAAAAGAAAACCAATACTTGGAGGACACTGATCCTAATAAGTTCATCTCAAAAATGGGTGCAGAAGCATTGTACGATTTGTTGAGAACAATGGATTTAGAAGCTACGTCTTACGATCTTCGTCACAAAGCGAATACAGAAACTTCTGTACAACGTAAGAACGAAGCGTTGAAGCGTCTGCAAGTTGTTGAGGCGATGAGAGATTCTCAAAACCGTATCGAAAACCGTCCAGAATGGATGATTGTGAAAGTAGTTCCGGTTATTCCACCAGAATTGCGTCCACTTGTTCCATTAGATGGAGGTCGATTTGCAACATCAGATTTGAATGACCTTTACCGTCGTGTGATTATCCGTAACAACCGTTTGAAGCGATTGATCGAGATCAAAGCACCAGAGGTGATTTTGCGTAACGAGAAGCGTATGCTTCAAGAATCAGTAGACTCATTGTTCGATAACTCTCGTAAGTCATCAGCAGTGAAAACTGAATCGAATCGTCCGTTGAAATCATTATCTGATTCATTAAAAGGTAAACAAGGTCGTTTCCGTCAAAACTTACTTGGTAAGCGTGTGGATTATTCAGCACGTTCGGTAATTGTTGTTGGACCAGATTTGAAACTGCATGAGTGTGGTCTTCCGAAAGGAATGGCTGCTGAGCTTTACAAACCATTTATCATCCGTAAGATGATCGAGCGTGGAATCGTAAAGACAGTAAAATCAGCGAAGAAAATTGTTGACAGAAAAGAACCAGTTGTTTGGGATATTTTGGAGAACATTTTGAAAGGGCATCCAGTTCTTTTAAACAGAGCCCCTACTCTTCACAGATTGGGTATTCAAGCGTTCCAACCAAAATTGATTGAAGGAAAAGCAATTCGACTTCACCCATTGGTAACAACAGCCTTCAACGCCGATTTCGATGGTGACCAGATGGCCGTTCACTTACCACTTGGTAATGCTGCAATTTTAGAGGCTCAACTATTGATGTTGGCTTCTCACAATATTTTGAACCCTGCAAACGGGGCTCCGATCGCCGTTCCTTCTCAGGATATGGTACTTGGTCTTTACTACATTACAAAGGCCAAAATGACGGTGAAAGATGATATCGTAAAAGGTGAAGGTGGAATTTTCTACTCGCCTGAAGAAGTTATTATCGCACACAACGAAGGTGCTTTAGATCTTCATGCGGCAATCAAAGTGAAAACGCAAGACTTGAACGAAGAAGGTGAGATCGTTACGAAAATGATCGAAACTACGTGTGGTCGTGTACTGTTCAACGAGAAAGTTCCTGCTGAAGCTGGATACATTAACGGTGTAATGACGAAGAAAGCACTTCGTGATATGATCGGAGGTGTATTGAAAGTGTGTGGTACGTCTCGTACAGCGCATTTCTTAGATGAGATTAAAGAGTTAGGATACCACATGGCCTTCGTCGGTGGATTGTCTTTCAACTTGGATGATATTATTGTACCAAAAGAAAAAGTTGCTCTAGTTGATAAAGCAGAGGTTGACGTAAAAGAAGTAATGGCCAACTATAACATGGGGCTTATTACTAACAATGAGCGTTACAACCAAATTATTGATATCTGGACACATACAAACTCTCGATTGACTCACACATTGATGGAGCAATTGAAAAATGACATGCAAGGATTTAACTCTATCTACATGATGTACGATTCTGGTGCACGTGGTTCGAAAGAGCAGATTCGTCAGCTGTCTGGTATGCGTGGTCTGATGGCGAAACCACAGAAATCTGGGGCTTCATCACAAGATATTATTGAAAATCCGATTCTCTCGAACTTTAAGGAAGGTCTTTCGATCCTTGAGTACTTTATCTCTACTCACGGTGCCCGTAAAGGTCTTGCCGATACAGCCTTGAAAACGGCCGATGCAGGTTATCTGACTCGTCGTTTGGTTGATGTTGCACAAGATGTTGTAATTAACTCATTCGATTGTGGAACTTTGAGAGGTATCACAGCAACGCCATTGAAAAAGAACGATGAGATTGTTGAACCGTTGTACGATCGTATTCTTGGTCGAACAGTAGTTGAGGACGTTTACGTTCCTGATACGGATGAACTGATTGTCGCGTCTGGTGACTTGGTAACAGAAGATGTTGCTGAAGCTATCCAGGCTGCTGAGATCGATGAAGTTGAAATTCGTTCTGTATTGACATGTGAAATGCGTCGTGGAGTTTGTTCGAAATGTTACGGACGTAACTTGGCAACACACAGAAATGCACAAATCGGAGATTCTGTTGGTGTAGTAGCAGCTCAATCAATTGGAGAGCCAGGTACACAGTTGACACTTCGTACGTTCCACGTAGGGGGTACAGCATCTAACATTGCTGATGATTCAGATTTGAAAGCGAAATCAGCTGGTAAGATCGAGATCGACGAACTTCGTACATTGGTTCGTAAGAACAAAGGTGGAGAAGACACAATAGTTGTTGTTGGACGTTCTGCTGAATTGAAATTGACAGACTCAAAAGGAAACATTACCATGACTGGTAACATCCCTTACGGTGCTGAAATCATGGTTGAGCATGGAGACAAGCTTAAACGTGGTGACGTAATCTGTAAGTGGGATCCATATAACGCGGTAATCATCTCTGAAGTAAAAGGAACAATTGTTTTCGATAACATTATCGAAGGACTTACGTTCCGTGAAGAGGTGGATGAGCAAACAGGATTTACTGAAAAAGTAATTACTGAGTCGCGTGATAAGAAGAAGAACCCAGCGATCCACATCATTGATACTAAGTCGAAAGAGATTTTACGTGAGTACAGTATTCCTGTAGATGCACATATCTCGGTAAAAGAAGGAGATAAGATTGATGAAGGACAAATCTTGGTTAAGATTCCACGTAAAGCAGGTAAATCTGGGGATATCACCGGAGGTCTTCCTCGTGTAACGGAGTTGTTCGAAGCACGTAACCCATCGAACCCAGCAGTAGTATCAGAAATTGATGGTGTAGCTGAGTACGGTAAGATCAAACGTGGTAACCGTGAAATCAAAATCACTTCGAAAACAGGAGATGTACGTAAGTACTTAGTACCACTTTCGAAACACATTTTGGTACAAGAGAACGATTTCGTTCGTGCTGGTCAAGCCTTGTCTGTAGGAGCAATTACTCCTCGTGACATCTTGAACATTGAAGGACCTACGAAAGTTCAGGAATACTTGGTGAATGAGATTCAAGAGGTATACCGACTTCAAGGGGTGAAGATCAATGATAAGCACTTCGAAGTTATCGTTCGTCAGATGATGTTGAAAGCTCAAATCGTCGATCCAGGAGATACACGTTTCTTAGAAGGACAATCTGCACACAGAGCGGATATCTTGGAAGAAAACGATGCGATCTACGGAATGATGGTAATTATCGAGCCTGGAGGGTCAACTGCGCTTAAAGCTGGACAAATTGTTTCTGCAAGAAGACTACGCGATGAGAATTCTCAAATGAGAAGAACTGATAGCGCTTTAGTTGAAGCAAGAGATGCAGTTCCTGCAACGTCTACTGCCTTGCTACAAGGGATCACGCGAGCGTCACTTCAAACACAATCGTTTATTTCTGCGGCATCGTTCCAGGAAACAACGAAAGTATTGAACGAAGCAGCAATCTCAGGTAAGCAAGATGAATTACTCGGATTGAAAGAAAACGTAATTGTTGGTCACCTAATTCCAGCAGGTACGGGAGTACGTCACTTCCAAAAAGTGATTGTTGGTTCCAAAGAAAAAATGGAAGCAGCAACAGCGACAGCAACGGATGCTGAAGTAATCGAAGAATAAGTGTAGCGTTTGTTCTAGCGAACGTTACTTAGTTATAAAAGAAGAAGGCAACTTTCCGAAAGGGAGGTTGCCTTTTTTCATTCTAAGTAATCTGCTCGATCTTTAACTCACATTGCAACTGTCTGGTAGGTGAAATTCTTACTATATTCAACAAATCACAATAGATAACATCATAACAAAGATAAGGCTGGACGATTATGACTCAATTCGTCAACAGATTGATTCTCTACAATTTTCTGAGTTTTCTGTTAATGAGCGACTGTATATTGCCGAAGGGCTTTACAGAAAAGCATTTTCAACTCCACCTGATTTGCTCTATGCGGAACTGACAGTTGATTTGTATGAAAAATTAGCAGATACTAACTCAGATGAATCGTTTAAGTTTTCGGCCTTATATATTCGTTTACGAGTCTTGAAGGAAACCCAGGTAAAGAGTCCCAATCCATTTTTCGACTCAAACGTTTTATTCAATACCATTCGTAAAAAACTGAATCGTCCAATCGATGGTTTGGAAGAACTTGCCCAGAACTGGCGTTCTTTGAGAATTGAAGAAATAAAAGAATTACGTAGTTATAAAAGGTGGATTAGCCTTTTGATTTACTTTGAAGACATAGTCGGGGAGGAGTATGAACAGTTTTCAAATTGGAAGTCTTTGAAGGAACTGTTGCCATAAGCTGCACGTATAGTTCTAAATACAAAGTATTTTCGTTTTACTAGATGTGTGTTAATTAGTTCTAGTTAAGGTCGCTCTTAACTTGATGTTTACATTGAATTCTCTTACTTTGCTCTAGCTTAACGCACTATTCGATTCATGACATTTTTCAAACAGAAGGATTCGCAGATTCCAGCATCTTCCGGTAGCGATACCAAACCGTTTATTTCGCCGACAGTCCAACAAATGGCTCAACGAAAAGAAGAGTCGGAAAATGATACGGGCCGAAACGAATCTGCCGTTGCTGAAAACTCGTTTATCAAGCCACACGCCTCGAAGGTTCAGCGAAAGCCAAATTCAGGCCCAGATCAGGGAGGAAATCAAGTAGAAAATACGGAAGCCATATCCGATGACAAACAACAATCTGAACAGGGTGCTTCGGCAGAAGCGAATGCAAACGTAAGTACTCAAAAAAGTACGATTGATGAAGGTCAGGAAATACCCGATGAAGACGCGCCAACTGAGTACACATTTATTTTCAACGATAAAGAGAGAAGCATATCAGTCAATGGCACGGATGTAACCATGGGGGAATTCTCTCCAGATGAAGTAGTAGCATTCAGAGTTGATGGAACGTACGAAGGAAATCCTCCCGTAGGCTATAAAGATCAATCAATGGGCTTTAAGTTAATGCTGTTGGACATTATGAAGCCAGATCCTGGGGATCAGTTTACGGTTTATTTCAAGCAGTCTGATGGAAGAACACCAGTTCATATTATCTACACGATGGGGTCGATGAAATCTACTGCTGAAGCTGAATCATCTTCAAGCGATGGTCCTCAACAGGGAGAGGGCACACAATCGATGTCTGAAGAAACGGGGGAGGAATCAGTTGGAGCAAGTCCAGAGGCTGCTACGGGACCATATTGGACGCATGATTGGCGCACAGATCGCTTTGGAAATGAAACGGTATTTATCTGGGAAGTGGGTAGTAGGAGAAGATACTCCAATGGTGATAAGGGATATGAATACATCAGGAAAATGGCTTCTTTGGTTCCCGGGGATACTGGATATGATGCGCGCTTCGAACCTTACAAGCGAAGACCTCAAGTAGGCGAAGGAAGTAGTGCGAAGCTGAATTTTTGGGTGAAACGAACACCGGGCTGGGACAATCCTGATCATGCGGACAATGGAACAGCAGATTTCTCAGATTTGGCCGAATTTAAAGATTCTCCAACGAATCGGAAGGGTAC
>JBGCDF010000426.1:0-2964 GCA_045105095.1 Crocinitomicaceae bacterium
ACCAGGTAATGGACCTAGCACTAATGGAGCGCCTGCCGGATTTGTAATAAGGCTGTTGAATAGCGGTATTGCTTTATTTGGCGCAATTTTTCTAATTGATTCCTCATTTGCGAGTATTGAGTTACCCGCGAAACCTTTTTCTTCAATAATAGACATAATAATAAGTTTTAAAGTTTCAACCAAACTATTCTTATATCACATCATTCACAAGAAATTAATTGATTTACAGGAATGATCCTATAATGAAAAGGGGTATTTCCCTTAAACAAAAAAAAAGCTGTTAATTCTCAGGAGCACCATCGCAAATCCAACACTCAAACATCTCTTTCTCAGCCTCAGTCAACGCTACAATTCCAAATGCGTTAGGTAATTTAGGCATAGTCTCATCGGCTATCACACGACCAAAATCGCCATAACCTACACTGGTCTTGATGTTGTCATATTCAAAGATCCATGCATCGTGACAGCCAGTTCCAGGTCCCATATTCGTGGCGCAAGACTGCTGAATCAAAGGAACAATGTCATTCTCATAACTCACGCCTCCCTGAACACAATGTTCTAAGTTGCATTCCGAGAGCGTTGTGTCTTTATTACATGAATAAAGAACAGAGATGCTAAAAAACGAGAATAACAAGATTCGATTAAAAACCTTCATTGGCCTATTTATTTCTTCAAATCTAAACTATTTACCTGAGTTCGATTCTATAATCTTCTCAGAAATTCTTTTAACGAAAATAAATTTTAGACAGTATTTTCGAGTCATATCGGGACCTGATGGGCTAAATATAACGACAAAACACTGTATTAAGAGGGTAAGCAAAATACAGGTTTCACTTGAAAAGGGCACTTTTATCGCTTAAATTCATCAGAGTATCCTGATATTCTTTCTTCTTTAAGCTCAAAACTGCTCATTTTCAAGCGATCTGAGTGTGTTTTAGAATCGAACTCAGGTTATTTGCTTCGACTTCTCAATTAAATTCTCATGATTTCTTGTATTTTCACTTCACTAAAAAAAACGATTCACGTGAAGAAAGATCAAAACTGTCCTTGTGGAAAGCCATTAACATACCTCGATTGCTGTGGGAAGGCACATCAGAACATCATTAATGCCAAAACAGCAGAAGATTTGATGAGATCCCGATATACAGCATTTACCATGGCGGATGGCGATTATTTGATGGAAAGCCATCACTCAATGACACGGAAATCAGCACGTAAAAATGAATTGGTCTACTGGGCGAAATCTGTGAAATGGCTCAAGCTAGAAATTGTCAAAACGGTTGATGGAGGAGAAGATGATGCCGAAGGAATCGTTGAATTCAAAGCTCATTTCCGCGATGGTTCCAAGAAGAAAGTGATGCATCAAACTGGTAAGTTCATTCGGGAGTTTGGTCACTGGACGTATTTTGATGTTGTGAGGTAATTAAGTTAGGGGCGCATGCTTCAATAATTGGATCTATGAAGTATCTTATTTACTATGATTGTAAATAGAAACTACTGAGTTTGATTCGCGCCTATTTTCGAAACAATTGAAATCGAAGATAGATGGTGGGCACCATGAGCTAGCATCCTGATGGATATCGGGATGATCCGTGAAATGGTCACCATCTATGAGATGTAAGGAAGTAAGAAAATCAGCGCAAAGGGCATTTTTGAATACTTTTTATGCCCCGGCAAAAAGTATTGAAGCTAAACCCTACCTTTGTCAAAATTTGTGACATGTCATCTTTCGAACAGTTCAACCTCAAAAAACAATTGCACAAAGCGATTGACGAAATCGGTTTCGTATCTCCGACACCTATTCAGGAGCAAGCATTTTCTGTTGTGTTATCTGGGGCAGATGTATTGGGGATAGCCCAAACAGGGACTGGAAAAACACTCGCGTATTCCCTTCCGATTCTTGAGGAAATGAATTATTCGGATCAAAAGAATCCGAGAGTGGTGATTATCGTTCCTACACGTGAATTGGTGATTCAAGTGGTCAACCAAATCGATAAATTGACAGAATTCCTATCCATTCGTACGCTTGGAATTTACGGAGGTGTAAACATCAAAACGCAGCGCCTGAAATTGATGGAAGGGTGCGATATTATTGTGGCGACGCCCGGTCGTGTATATGATTTGATTCTTGAGCAGTCCATCTCTGTCAAAGGAGTTAAGAAGATCGTTATTGATGAAGTCGATGTGATGCTGGACCTCGGTTTTCGTCCGCAATTGATGAACATTCTGGAATTACTTCCTGAACGAAGACAAAATATCATGTTCTCGGCAACTATGACCGATCATGTCGATGAATTGATTGATGATTATTTCACGGCACCGAAGAAAATTTCCATTGCAGTAAGTGGAACTCCCTTGGATAACATTCAACAGGAATGTTACACTGTGGAGAACTTCTTTACAAAAGTAAATCTGCTCAAGCATCTGCTCCAGGATGCGGAAGAATTCTCAAAAGTACTGGTATTTGCAGCGCACAAGCGCATGGCGGATTTGCTCTACGCGGAGATCGTTGGTGATTTTGTTGATCAAATTGGAATTATTCACTCGAATAAATCTCAGAATTTCAGAATTCAATCCATCGAAGATTTCGATTCGGGACACAAGCGTGTGTTGATCGCGACGGATATCATGGCCAGGGGACTTGACCTTGATAAGATCTCTCACGTAATCAATTTTGATACTCCGAGCTTTCCTGAAAATTACATGCATCGAATCGGGCGTACTGGTCGTGCGGAAGAAAAAGGGAAGACAATTTTGTTCTCAACAGAGAAGGAAATACCATGGAAAGCGGCTATTGAAGAGCTTATGGACTATACAATTCCAAAGCTAGAATTTCCATCAGAAGTAACTATTTCCAAAGAGTCATTGATGGAGGAAAAGCCTGAGGAGGAGATGAATAAGGACCATAACCGGAATGAGAAACTACACGTTCCAGGTGCGGCCGTTCATGAAAAGAAGGAAAAG
>JBGCDF010000427.1:0-7413 GCA_045105095.1 Crocinitomicaceae bacterium
GCTCCAACCTCTCCCTTAACCTTAACATCTTTGAACTTCCATTCAAACTCACTTGTAACAAGGTTGAATCCGATTGTTTCCATTGCCAGACTATCGCTGTATCGAGAGCTAGTAATGGCATTTGCACTCACAAAACCTTTACCAAAATCCTTTTTGATTTTCCCGGCTGTCATCGTGTTTGGAGTAGGAAGACTTCCTCCGTTGAATTGAGATTTTCCATGCATAAAAGCAAAGGAGAATTGCTTTGGAAGACGCATTCCGTCAAGAATAAATCCTTGAAATGCTTGTTGTCCCCAACGTGTATCTTGATTGAGTAATCCCTCGCTGTAATATTGAGAGTATCGATCCATCATATTCTTGGTATTCGGATCCCACGGATTTCGTTCAAACAGACTGATTCGATTGTATCCTGTGTTCGTAGCGAATGTAAATGGACTCAGGGTATACCAGTGAATACCTCCCATTCTTACACCGAAGGTTCCATACTTCGTCGAATGTTTCCCGTTTAAGTTCACTCCGAGGAGCAATCCTTTCGCGTAATCTGCATCGGAACCAGATAAAGGCGTCCACAAATAAAAATCTGTGCTGATAGATGTCTTCTTCGATGGTCGCGCACTAAAATTGAGTAAGAGCTGAGGAATATTGCTGTCATCTCCCAAGAACAAGGTATTTCTTGTATCAAATTCCGCATATTGATCTTTCATGGAAGTATACGCACCCAGAAAACGATAGTATCCTGAAACAGATAATTTGTTGAGTCCCTGCTCCATGAGCTTAGGGAACATTCCCGACTTTTCCAGTTCAGTTGTGTCTTTCATCTGAGCGTTCACCGACCAACAGCCAAGTGAGAACAGAACAACCAGTGCAGTATGTAGTTTATTGATCTTCAAAGGACTTAATATCTTGTTGAATGAATCTAACTCGCGTATCTTCTTTCATGTTTTTTGGATCAACATAGAATGGAATGTTCGCGTATGAAACCCTTACTCCGTCTGTAATTGTTACAAACAAGCGGTACTTACCTTCTCTAATTGGTGCCTTCATTTCAACTTTCGATGTGTTCTTTTTCGAAAGACGGCCCAAGATGGAAACTGGTTTATTTTCTGCATCTCCACCAGATTTCAAATCGGTACTTTCTGGATACAGTTCCCAGGAATATTTTAATTTATCATTGTTGGCATCAGATGCGATCACCTCTACTGAAATTCGTTCGTTGCCACCCAAAATTGTATTCTTCTCTAATGCGTTTCCGTTCAATTTCAACGCTTCCACTTTAGGTGCGCGGTTCTCAGGAAATTCTCCTCGCCAATTGTATTCCAATACGTCGATGGCCTCAGTCGGCTCACCATCTTCGGTGAACACACCGTACCATGTTGAAGTATACTCTTGTTTTTGTCCCCACAAAAATGCGAACGACCCAAGGCATTGCTCGCGCTTATCCCAGATGTAATTCTGATAACGTTCCTCGTACACCTGAGCTTTTTCGGTACTCGTTTGCTCAACAGAAGCGCCCCAACGAGTTTTGGGAGATTCCCAGTGACCGTTCGGCCCCCATTCAGTGATCATGTATGGACGTTCGAAATTTGCCTTTTCCAGTACTTTGTGGACGTTTCCAATATCTCCGTAGGTATTGATGCCGTAGATATCAATCGCCGTGAGTTCCTTCTGAACGAACGCTACTTTTACATCATTTGTTCCTGCCGTAACGGTTGATGTTGGATGGTTAGTATCTTCCTCTTGCACCATTTCCGCAATGTCATTCACCGCTTTCCATACTTTCGTATTGTTGTACTGCAATTCATACTCGTTTCCAATTCCCCACAGCAACAAAGCTGGGTGATCCTTATACTTTCTAACTGCAAGACGGAAAGATTCTAATTGCTTTCGAATTTTATCTTCATCGTTGTAATCGAATCCATGGCGTTCATGTTGAACCCACAAACCCATCATTACTTTCAAGCCCTTTTTCTGCGCTTCATCTAATACTTCCTGAGCATTATCGACACCCCACGTCCGAATGGTATTACCGCCACACTCCAATAAAACGTCTAAATGTTTTTCACCTCCAGCTCCTTTGATGTAAAAAGGCTCTCCTTTAACATAAAGCGTCCATTTTCCGTCTTTCTTGGAAACAGTAACTGGCTCAACTTGAGAATTGGAATGAAAGGAAAAAGATACAATCGCGAAAAACAAAACTCCCAATGAAAGGACATTCAGCTTTTCAAAAATTGAACGATGTAGAATTGTAGTTTTCATGATTTAGCCACCTTATGGTAATTAGTACAATAATAACCTATTTTTTCCGTTTTAGCAAATTTTTCCACTACTTAGATTGGAGTGCTTTCCGCCTTCATTTTAGTTAAGTGATACGAAATCAAGCCATCAATCGGCTTGCGGATTACTTGCCCCATCTGAGCTCTGTGAAAATCACATGCATCAGAAAGCTGATTCTTAAATAGGTATGCTATTGAGCCAATGAAGTGCACTTTGTAGTTCTTATAGTCCTGATAACAGCACACGTGAGCCTCAATAAACTCCTTGAAACCGTTGTAAATCATCTCTTTGATGAAATCATCTTCTGCGTATTGAATAATAAACTTCATGAATGATGCGAGATACACGTTGGGATCTTTCTCCATGTATACTCTTCGAACGATTTCATCCTTTGTCAGCTTCATATCGTACTTCAACGCATCGTTAATGCGTTTTGGAAGTTTGTGATACAAATAGTTCGCTACTAATTTCTTTCCGAAATAAGCTCCGCTTCCTTCATCTCCCAACACATATCCAAGGGCTGGAACCTCCTCTATCACATTTTCTCCATCGAAGAAACACGAATTTGATCCTGTTCCGATAATACAAGAAATAGAAGGCTCATTTTCATACGTAGCGTAAGCGCATGCCCTCAAATCGTGATCTACGACTATTTCAGCTTTCGTAAATACGCGAGACAGTCCTCCATGAATAATCTGATTCAGTTCCTTTGATGAACATCCTGCCCCGTAAAAATAAAGATGTGTTACATCATAGCGATATGCGAATAATTCCTCATTTTTCTCTATCGCCTCATAAACCGTATCCTCGCTGTGAAAGTACGGATTCAATCCCATGGTGTAGAACGATTCATTTTCTGAACCCTTCAATAAAACCCAATCACTTTTAGTGGAACCACTATCAACTATTAAATGCATGAAAATCTATTAAATTTGACTTATTGTATTTTGTACACTTTGTAAATATATAAAGAAAAAACGAAGACATCCAAACTTACCCTTTTGATTCAACACAAAATACATTCACTTTTTTACATCTCAATGTAATCCAGTCAGAAATAACTTCTCCAGAAAAAACGGCAGAGGAGAAGTACTTCGAACTCAGGTGAATCAGTTCTTTTTTAGGGCTAAAAAAAAATAGTGAGTCATCAAAAATTCAACACTTATTGTAATTTAGACAATAACAACTATATTTGTGTAACACATTACTATGAGTATTAAACGACCTAAAATTATAAAGCCATTCAACGCCGTCATCTTTGGTGGTGATGGTGACTTGGCCTTCAGGAAGATTTATCCAGCACTATTCCACCGTTTCGTTGCGAAGCAATTGGAGATGGATCACGACATTTTTGCCATTACGCGCTCTCAAAACAGCGACGAGCAATTCTTCGCGAATCTTGAGAAGTTCATTGTTGAATCTGTTGATTATGACCTTGACATCAAATTGGTGTCGGTTTTTATGAAAAAGATCAAACTGCTATATATTCCTGAACACACCAATAAGGCCTATGCTGAACTAAAGCAACACCTTGAACAAAACCCTGAGAGACAATGTGTCTATTACTTATCGACACCTTCGTCCGCTTTTGGAGATATTTCCGATTGCCTAAAGCGCTGCGAATTGCTGAATGAGCGAAGTAAAGTGGTGCTAGAAAAGCCTTTGGGAAATAGCTTAGCAAGCTCAAGAGCCATCCACGAGAAAATAGCAAAGTCATTCAGCGAGAATCAAATTTACCGCATCGATCATTACCTCGGGAAAGAAACTGTTCAGAATTTAATGGTCTTACGTTTTGCTAATCGACTGTTTGAATCTTCATGGAATTCTGATCATATCGACAACATACAGATTACCGTAGCGGAAAATCTTGGCGTTGAAAAACGTGGAGAATATTACGATCAAAGTGGAGCTCTGCTTGACATGGTGCAAAACCATCTTCTGCAGTTACTTTGCTTGATCGCCATGGAACCACCATCGGAATTGGAAGCTGACTATGTTCGAAATGAGAAACTAAAAGTGCTTCATGCACTTCGTTTATTCGACGAAAACAGTGTTCAAACAGACACAACACGAGGACAATACACCCGAGGAAACATCGATGGTCAGAAGGTTAATTCTTATTTAGAAGACATTGAAAAGTACGAGTCTCAAACTGAGACTTTCGTTGCCATAAAGGCATATATCGACAACTGGCGATGGAAAGATACTCCATTCTATTTACGCACAGGTAAACGAATGATCAAACGGTACTCGGAGATCATTATCAATTTTAAATCTGTTAAGCACAATGTCTTCGATTCGAATGAAGAAATCCCAGGAAACAAACTAATTATGCGACTTCAACCTGAAGAACGCATTGAACTGGTTCAAATGACCAAACTTCCTGGACCTGGTGGATATCGTTACAAACCGATATCGTTAAAGCTAGACTACATCGATTCATTCACAGAACGATTCCCAGAGGCCTACGAACGTTTAATGATTGACATTTTACGTGGACAGCAAACCTTATTCATGCGCCAGGATGAGCTAGATGCAGCATGGATCTGGATCGAATCTATTGTCAATGGATGGAAGAAATCCAAACAACAGAAAATACTCTACGAAGCGGGATCATGGGGCCCTGGAGATGGAGTAATGATGGAAAATCACCAATGGTCAAAATCAATTAGAATCAATGAGGACGAAGCACTTTAAAAGCATTAAGGAACTTGAAAACGCTCTGCTAGAAGCCATCTTAAGAAAAATCGATCTTTCAATTGATGAACATGGCGATGCACGAATTCTGTTATCAGGAGGAAACACTCCCCGAGCGCTTTATTCAAAAATGGCAGAATCAGAGATTGACTGGTCAAAAGTAATTATCGGACTGGTTGATGATCGAAATGTGGATCTTTCAAGTAGACACAGCAACGAACGCATGATTAGAGACATTTTCAAATCGGGCTCAGAAATTATTGGACTGGTCCACGAAAACCCCAAACGAAACCTGGTCAAAAAGCATTATGCCCCTTTCTTTGAACGCATTGACTATACCATACTAGGCATGGGAGAAGATGGGCATACGGCATCATTATTTCCTGATGATCTTCCCTCTGAAGCCAGTCTTCGTAGCTCAGAAAAAGACATCGTTTTCACTACGGCACCAAACTTTCCAAATGAGCGGATTTCTTGCAGTCGTGGATTAATTCTCTCTAGCAAAATCATTGGACTTATGATCGTCGGGGAACGAAAGTTGTCCGTACTCAATAATTCCGGTAGGGAGAAACTTCCCATTAGTTACTTCACGAATTCTTGTCAACAACTAACGACTTATTACTGTAAATCATGAGTATACATTCAGAAATTCAGAGGATCACCGATAGAATCATTGCCAGAAGTTCCGAAACGCGCGCCGCGTACCTTGAGCAAATGAAAGAACAATTCGAGGCGGATACGACGCGTTCTCATCTTAGCTGTGGAAACTTAGCCCATGCCTTTGCAGGATGCGGCACGAACGATAAAGAAGCCATTTCCGAGGGGAAGATTCCTAACCTAGGAATCATTACGGCGTACAATGATATGCTTTCGGCTCATAAGCCTTTTGAGAACTACCCAGAAATGATTCGGGATTTTGCTCAAAAACACAAGGCCGTAGCCCAGGTCGCTGGAGCTGTACCCGCCATGTGTGATGGAGTCACTCAAGGACAGCCAGGAATGGAATTGTCTCTCTACAGCAGAGATGTCATTGCACTTGCTACGACTGTTGGACTGTCACATAACATGTTCGAAGGTGTTATTAACCTTGGGATTTGCGACAAAATTGTTCCTGGCTTATTAATCGGGAATTTGAAATTTGGAAACCTCCATACGATCTTTATGCCTGGCGGACCAATGGAATCTGGAATCAGCAACGAAGAAAAAGCAAGAATACGTCGTGAATATGCCGAAGGAAAAATTGACAGGGCAACTTTACTGAAAGGAGAATCTGACTCTTACCACTCCCCTGGTACATGTACGTTCTACGGAACTGCGAATAGTAATCAAATGCTCATGGAGATCATGGGGCTCCAACTGCCGAGTGGAAGTTTCGTCAATCCAGGAACTGAACTTCGTCAATTGCTGAATGAAGAAGCTGTAAGAGTGTTAGTGGAAATGATCAACGAGAACAATTTTGACCGTACCACCTCACAAATAATCAGTGAAAAAACCGTTGTGAATGGTATTATCGGACTTCTCGCAACTGGCGGATCGACAAACCATACGATTCACCTAATTGCCATTGCAAAAGCTGCTGGAATCTCCATTGATTGGACTGATTTTTCAGAATTATCGAAGGTTGTTCCATTGCTCACACGTGTCTA
Source organism: Crocinitomicaceae bacterium (assembly GCA_045105095.1). GTDB lineage: Bacteria > Bacteroidota > Bacteroidia > Flavobacteriales_D > Crocinitomicaceae > UBA4466. Next base: position 6,618 of record JBGCDF010000427.1, read on the forward strand.
TCCGAATGGAGCTGCAGACGTGAATCATTTCCATGCTGCAGGAGGAATGGGCTTTGTGATGCGTACTTTGCTTGAGAATGGCTTGTTGCATGAGGACGTGAATACCATCTTGGGAAAAGGATTAAATCGCTTCAAAGTGGAACCGAAAATTGAGAACAACAAACTCATTTGGGTAGATGGAGCAAAAGAATCACTCAACCATGCAATATTGCGACCTGTTGACAACCCGTTTAGTCCAGATGGAGGAATTACCATGTTGAAAGGAAATATCGGCCGCTCAGTGATGAAAAAATCAGCGGTAGACCCCTCCCACTTCATTATCGAAGCGCCCGCCATTGTTTTCGATGAGCAAGAAGACTTTATCACTGCATTTAAGAATGATGAACTGAACAAAGATTTTGTCGCAGTATTGCCGTTTCAGGGTCCGCAACAGAATGGAATGCCCGAATTACATAGCCTAACACCGACTCTTACGATTTTACAAAAACGAGGACACAAAGTCGCTCTTGTGACAGACGGAAGGATGTCTGGTGCATCAGGAAAAGTGCCATCTGCAATTCATGTCACACCTGAAGCTCGTTGCGGAGGACTGATAGGAAAAATTCGTACGGGGGACATCGTTTTAGTTGATGCGGAGAATGGAATCCTTGAATGTAAAGACCCGTCCATTTCAGATCGCACAATAGCAATTAAGGACAATTCGAAAGTTGTAGGAACTGGACGAGAATTGTTTCATACGTTAAGAAAATTAGTAACTTCGAGCGAAGAAGGAGCAAGTTTTATCCTATAAGTTATG
>JBGCDF010000428.1:0-11038 GCA_045105095.1 Crocinitomicaceae bacterium
GATCATTCGCAATACGAACGTAAGCAGGAACTTCCGTTAACCCTGCTAACTGAGCAGCACGGAAACGGCGTTCACCAGAAATCAATTGGTACTTGTCTCTACCGAGTTTTCTCACTGTCAATGGCTGAATAATACCATGCAATGAAATCGAAGTGCTCAATTCTTCAAGCGCCTCCTTTTCAAAATTCGTACGAGGATTAAAAGGGTTTGCTTCTATACTTCCCACAGAAAGCGTCGAAATCGAACCAACAATTCCCGTTCCACTTGATTTTGATGTAATATCAGTTTCTGCATTCTCAAGTAATGCACTCAATCCTTTTCCTAAAGCTGATCGTTTCTTAGAACTAGCGGCCATTGTTAATCGTTAATCGTTATTTTTTTATCCTCGTTGGATATTTTCGTCAAATCATTTTTCTGCAAAATCTCACGTGTGAAATTCAGGTAGTTGATCGCGCCCTTGCTCGAAGCATCGTGCATCACAATCGTTTCACCGTAACTTGGAGCTTCGCCCAATTTCGTATTTCGATGAATCACTGTGTCAAATACGATTTCCTGGAAGTGCATTTTCACTTCTTCCACCACTTGGTTCGCTAAGCGCAGACGTGTATCGTACATCGTCAGCAAGATTCCTTCAATTTCCAGGTCTTGGTTCAATCGACCTTGAACAATTTTGATAGTATTCAACAGTTTTCCCAAACCTTCCAATGCGAAGTACTCACATTGAACAGGAATCATCACAGAATCCGCAGCGGTCAATGAGTTTACCGTAATTAATCCAAGAGAAGGAGAACAATCAATTACAATGAAATCATACAAATCACGCACCTTGTCCAATGCAAACTTTAACATGTGTTCACGATTGGGTAGGTTGATCATTTCCAATTCAGCTCCAACCAAATCAATGTGAGAAGGTAGGATGTCCAAATTTGGATTATTGGTAGAAACAATCAATTCTTTTGGATCAACATCGTTAATCAGACAATCGTAAATGTTGCGCGTATTTTTTGGGTCTAAACCCAGACCAGATGTTGCGTTAGCCTGAGGATCAGCATCTACAATCAATGTTTTGTACTCCAAAACGCCCAGACATCCGCCCAGATTGATGGCAGTAGTGGTTTTTCCGACCCCTCCTTTTTGATTTGCAATTGCAATTATTTTTGCCATGTAAGTTTTCTCTTTTTAGGAATTCTACGGTAAAGCGCAGAAGTGTAAAGATACGCTAAACTTCCGTAAAAAATGCTTAGATAATACCTAGAGTTATCAACGTAAAAAATGTTGATAGCGTGTGTAAAAAATAAAGTAGAAAAAGGCTTGGCTATAGATCGTCGAAAGAAACCTCAGAATATTCGTCCACTTGACTTTCTTCCTTTTCAACGAATTGGGTGTGATTCGAATCATCCGACTCGCCATTTTTAATCGCCTGAATCATGTTCAAAGCATCTGATAGACCATCTTGGAATTTATCAAAGTCTTCTTTGTATAAGAAAAGCTTATGTTTTTGGTAGGATTCACGACCATCAACTGTGGTCTTCTTGCTCTCGGTAACGGTAAGGTATAAATCGTTGCTTTTAGTTGACTTGACATCAAAGAAATACGTGCGTTTTCCCGCTCTAACAACCTTTGAATAAACTTCACTGTTTCTATCGTATTCCATAACTCTGATGTAGTGTTTGACCAAACAAATATGTCGATATTTTTTTAAATAGATGAATTTAAACGTTCGGAAGATGATAAAAAACGCCAGCAAAGAAGCGTATAACGCACGATTCTAGTCTTCGGATTGTTCCTCCAATTGCTTGCGATACATTTCAGAATATGCGCCGTTTGAAGCAATGAGCTCTTCGTGTGTACCTTCTTCCGTTTTCATTCCTTGATCAATGTTAATGATGTGATTAGCATTTCGAATCGAAGAGATTCTGTGGCTTACCACTACGGAAGTTTTGATGTTTTCAGAACGAAGGTTTTCCAAAATGATTTCCTCTGTTTTCGTATCTACCGCAGAAAGACAATCGTCAAGGATGAGCAACTTCGGATTACGAATCAGAGCACGAGCGATACTTACACGTTGTTTCTGCCCACCACTTAAATTCACGCCACGCTCACCAAGTAGCGTTTCAAACTTATTCGGGAAGTCATTGATGTTATGGAAAACATGAGCTTTTTTCGTTACTTCTTTCAATCGTTCGTCATCAACCTCAACCAAAGAACCAAATCGTAAGTTATTGGCAATGGTATCGGAGAATAAGAATACGTCCTGTGGAACGATTCCCATTTCTGCTCTAAACGCATCAAGATTGACATCCTTTAGCGGTATTTCGTCAATTAAAATTTCCCCTTCAGTTGGATCAATTTGCCGGGTAAGTAACTTCAAAATTGTTGATTTTCCACTACCTGTTCGACCCACAATTCCCAAAGTATCTCCAGCATTTAAAACAAAACTCAAGTTCTTAATGGATAATTCTTCTGCCTCAGGATAACGATAGCTCACATTTTTGAATTCAATTTTTCCTTTAAAACTGAATTCATCCGTATTTGTATTGACAATCTGCGGTTCAACTGATAAGAACTCATTGATTCTCTCTTGACTAGCGGCTGCGCGTTGAACAAGCGAAGTAACCCATCCTATGGAAGCAAATGGCCAGGTAAGCATGTTCACAAACATGATGTACGTGATGATATCACCATTAGAAAATGCTTCTGATTCCTTCAACACTCCTGAAGCTACCCAGTTGAGATCCTGGAAATAGTAAAGACCTCCTAGATAAATAACCAAAAGCGTACTCAATCCAATCAAGACAAAGATGGTTGGAAGAAAAAGGGCATTCACCACAACCAATTTCATGTTTTTCTTCAAATAATCGTCGGCCGAGGTATTGAATTGTTCACGCACTCGTTTCTGTCCTCCATACGCTTTCACTACCCGAATTCCAGAGAAAAACTCTTGCACTAGTGTCGACATATTTGATTGCTCTCCTTGAACCGTCTTGCTGTAAGCGTTCATTTTGGACGATACTTTATATATCAAGAAGGACATAATTGGTAATGGTATCAGAACATAAAGGGTAAGTGTAGGGTTGATACTCACCATTTCAACAATAGCAAAAATGAAGAGGATTAACAGACTGATAGAATACATTAATGCAGGTCCCAAATACATGCGTGTATACGTTACGTCCTCAGAAATGCGGTTCATTAAATCCCCAGTTGATTGCTTGGAGAGAAAAGAATAGTCTAATCGCTGATAGTGCTCGTAAATTTCATTTTTCAGGTCGTACTCGATGTAGCGCGACATAATGATAATCGTCTGGCGAGTTAAGAACAGAAAGAAACCAGAGGCAAGTGCTATGGCGATATAGCCCAGGCCGATATACAGTGCTTCTTCAAGAATGAAGTCATCCGGTTTTCCTGATAAATCGCTCAATCCATCGTATCGAGAACCCGTGTAAACAGGGAGTTGTACTTTGAAAAAATTCGTTCCTACTAAGAAAAGAATCCCAAGTAAAAGTCGCCATTTGTACTTTAAGAAATATTTATTGAGATAGCTCAGAGACTTCATCGATAATTTCCTATTTTTGCCACGCGATTTTACATGACGTTGTAAAAGTAATTAATAGACTTGAGATAAACTTTGCTTTCTATGTTTGAAGTGAAAAATATCGAGGATACGGACCTCGTAAAGAATCCAGTTATTGCTCAGATGAGCAAGTACGATCATGAACAACTATTGTTCTGTAATGATAACGCAACTGGATTGAAAGCAATCATAGCCGTTCATAATACTACACTAGGACCAGCACTTGGAGGGACACGCATGTGGACTTACAATAACGAATTGGAAGCGCTTAATGACGTTCTCCGATTGTCGCGTGGTATGACGTACAAAAATTCCATTTCAGGATTGAATTTGGGAGGAGGTAAGGCTGTGATTATTGGAGACTCGCGCACGATGAAGTCAGAAGCGCTATTCCGCCGTTTTGGGAAATTTGTAAATAGCCTTGCGGGTAAGTACATTACTGCTGAAGATGTAGGAATTTCTCCATCAGATATGATGTGGGTGAACATGGAAACTGATCATGTAGTAGGGCTACCAGGAAAAAGTGGTGATCCATCTCCAGTTACGGCTCACGGAACTTATGTTGGGATGAAGGCCTGCGCCAAAGTTCAGTTCGGAACTGATTCGTTGGAAGGAAAGAAGATTGCCGTACAAGGTGTTGGAAGTGTTGGAGGATATTTAGTAGAGTACCTTTCGAAAGAGGGAGCAGAGATCTACGTTTCTGATATTCATGAGCCTACCTTGAAAAGCATTTCTGAGAAATTCGGAGCGAAGGTTGTTGGACTTGATGAAATCTATGATGTTGACATGGACATTTATGCTCCATGTGCTTTGGGAGCAACAGTAAATGATGAAACCTTATCTAGATTGAAATGTTCTATCATCGCAGGTGCAGCGAACAATCAATTAAAGAAGGAAAAGATCCACGGTCAAGCTGTAATGGATAAAGGAATTATTTACGCGCCTGACTTTGCACTAAATGCAGGTGGGGTAATCAATTGTTACGCTGAAGTGAAACATCTTTCACCTGAATGGGCAATGGATAAAGCGAATGATATTTACACGACGATTCACGACATCGTGAAACGATCTCAATCGGAAGGTGTTCCGGCTTATCAGATTGCCAGCAAGATGGCAGAAGAAAGAATTGAATCAATTGGGAAGGTAAAACTTCCATTATAGGCGGCAATGTTAAATAGAAGACACCTTAGAATCAAGGTATTACAGTCACTTTACGCGTATTTCCAGTCGAAAGATGAAAATTACGGTAAAGCGGAAAAGGAATTGATGACCTCGATTGAGCGCATCTATGACTTGTATATTTATCTGTTGCAGACCTTCGCAGAATTGAAATCAGTTGGCGAAGCGAAAATGACGGATGGAGTGAAGAAAAACTTCCCTACCGAAGAAGATTTGAATCCGAACCGAAAGCTTATCGATAATCCTATCATTAGCGGATTGGAAGCTTCGCCTGAATTAAGGAAGCAGTCTGAAACGCGCAAAGTGAATTGGTTGGGAGTTGAAGAGCAGGAAATGTTCAAAAAAATGTTCAAAGCGATTCGCGAAAGTGAAACGTATTTTGAATTCATGAACAATGATCAATCAGGCTACGAGGAAGATCGAGCGTTTTTATTGGCATTGTTTAAAGCTGAAATCGCGAATTTCCCTTTACTTTATAATTACTTCGAAGAGAAGAGTATTCACTGGATGGATGATATCGATCTGGCTTGCTCGATGGTACTTAAAACGATCAAAGGTTATAATGAGTCGGATGACGTATATGGCATCCTTTCATTATATAAAGATGAAGAGGATGAAAAGGCATTTGTGAGAACCTTGTTACGGAAATCCATCATGATGGAGAAGGAGAATGAGGTGATCATTGATGAGCTAACTCAGAACTGGGAGCTTGATAGAATTGCAAAAATGGATGTCTTTTTGATGGGAATGGCCATTACAGAGATGCAGGAATTTAGTAATATACCAACTAAAGTAACACTCAACGAGTACATCGAAATTTCGAAATTTTACAGTACACCAAAAAGTAATGGTTTCATTAATGGTGTATTGGACAAGGCGATTACTCGTTTGGAGAAAGATGGTAAGATCAACAAAGTTGGTCGAGGATTAAAAAAATAGGAAATGAAATACGTATTATTTTTAGGAGTCACGTTGTTATTCGGTACAATGAGTTGTACGACAAATGAATTGTCTGTGGGCAACCGCACAACGATGGAAGTAATGGAAGAATTCGATGCAGGGGAAGTCGTGAAAGGCGAGTTCATTACTGCGAAATTCAAAGTGACGAATACAGGTGAGTATCCATTAATTATTTCACAAGTGACTGCAGGGTGTACATGTACAGTAGCAAAGAAGCCTGAAGAACCAATCGAACCGGGAGAGTCCGCTGAAATTGTAGCACAAGTGGATACAGACAAAACTGGAGTTGGAGGCGTAGTAAAAACATTAAGAATTGTTTCGAATGCTGACCCATCTGTGAAATCAGTGAAAATTAAGGCAATCGTACTTAAGAATTAATAATTAGAGAACAATAAACAAGTCGAAGTGTTCTGATATTTCGATAGCTATCGGAATTAGAAGCTTCAAGAAATTTTAAAAGTTATGCAGCAGATATTAATGTTAGTGATGATCATAGTAATTTTTTACTTTTTCATGATCAGACCACAACAAAAAAAGCAAAAGGAATTAAAGAAATTCCGTGAATCTATGGCTGTTGGAGATAAAGTGGTAACCATTGGTGGAATCCATGGTAAAATCCTCACGGTCGATGAGTCGACTGTGCTTATCGCTACAGAAAGTGGTAAAATGAGAATGGATAAATCGGCTATCTCTAATGGAGCTGATGGTCAGTCTTTAGGAGGTAGATAGTTAAACTTCCAACACAAGAATTCGAGCCTCTCGATTCCAATTGTCAAAATTGGAGACGAGAGGCTTTTCTTTTTCGGTTTCCCGAAGAGTAACGAGTTGAAATAAATCAAATATTAGATCAATACCCATGCTTGTTCAATTTTGAGTACTGCTTGTTTTTCTCGTGTCGAAATATGCAATTTTCTTTGTAATATTGAACTGGTAATCAGACAATATAATTACTCCCATGGATAAACTCCTCTACTTAATGTGTTTTTTTGTACTGCTCTCTTGTGGAGAGGAACCTGCAAAGAAAAAAGAGGACATGGATACTACGGAAGTTGACACCCTAAATGTTGAAGATCCGTTAGACACGGATACTATTGAAATAGTATCGGATTACAAAATGGATAATGTTGATCCAGATGAACGAAAAGAATTCAAGGAAAACTTAGCGCAAATTGAGAAAAAACATGGAGTTCAATGGGATTTCTGTACTTGTGTAGTTGCAAACGATTCTCTGGACAAAGCGGTGAAGAATGAAAACATTTCGGATGCTGAAATGGACGAAATATTCGAGCGCCTGGAAGTTGTATCCGAGAAATGCAAGGCATTCCAAATTCAGAATCCAAATCAAACCCCTGAGGAGCGCGCGCGCCATGAGAAAAAAGTAAGAGACTGTTTGAAAGCAGCTAATAACTAGTTCCTATGAATTTGAATGAAGTCATGACTTACCTTGAGAGCAAGGGGAGTGAACAAACGAGGAAAATTTACATGAATCACGGAGCACCCGATAATTTTTTCGGAGTGAAAGTCGGTGATTTAAAACCAATTCAAAAGAAGGAAAAGAACAATCATTCCTTAGCGCTTGAATTGTACGATACAGGAAACAGCGATGCACAGTACCTGGCAGGGTTGATTGCAGATCCAAAAGAATTCTCAAAATCCGATTTTGAAAAATGGGCCAAAGCCGCAGGTTGGTATATGGTTTCGGAGTACGCTGTGGCATGGAATCTCGCCGAAAGTCCATTGTGTATGGAAATATGTTCAGATTGGATTAACTCATCGGATGAGAAATTACAAGAATGCGCGTGGGCGGCAATGGCTGCTCATTTGGGAATTGTCTCTGATGAAGCCATCGACAAAGCCTACCACGAATCCTTAATCAATCATGTAGAAAAGAACATACACGGTTCAGCAAATCGTGTGAAGTATTGCATGAATGGCTACATCATTGCGCTCGGTGGTGCAGTCGCAGAGTTAACAGATCGTTGCAAAAAAGCGGGAGACGCAATTGGTAAAGTAGACGTTTTCATGGGAAAAACTTCGTGTAAAGTCCCAGATATCAAAACGTATATTTCCAAAATGGAAGACAAGAATCGAATAGGGAAGAAGAAAAAGACGGCGAAGTGCTAAAAAAAATCGGAGAATTCCTTCTGTTATTTTTTTATGAAACGACCTTGTGATTGCCCAATTTCCGTGAAAACCATAACGAGGTAAACTCTTGAAGTTTCATTAGTTGAAGAGCCGCAATGATCTTCAATGAAAAAGTTGCGCCTCAAAGAAGCGCAACTAACATGTTATAGATCAATTAGTAACAGTGACAGAATTATCTATCAAATTTTAAAGGGTTCAATTTCTCTTCGTCTTCCCATGATTGAACTTCCCACTGAGCAACAACCATTCGTGTGATTCCGTCAGAACCCAGTACTTTTACTTTAAACGGTAAAATCGTTCCACTTTTCACTGTTTTGAGAGACTCTTTTGCTGAGGAGAGATCATTTCCCATTCCTTTTATGACTTTGTCTTTCGTTTGGATTTCCCATGAAGTGATGTGAAAATCATTGGGCAGATTAATCCCTTCTGGATAGTGGATTGACAATTTTTTAGAGGTGATGTTTCCCGTACCTCCGCTTTTGGATTCCCCCCAGTACATATCAGGAGCGGGTAGGTTCTTCACATCGTACGTCTTTGAATATAGCGTGTCTTCACTTTCCCCTTCAACAGCAAGAACATGAAGTGTTACCAGTTTAACAACGGATGGCTTTACGATATACTTATTAGATCCTTTAGAGTATATGGCGGCGCCTACTGAAATTAATCGGGTCGTTCGATCTTCGTTTTTGTCAATTTGAAGTGTGACAGTGTTTTGATACCCTCGGTAAAGGACATCGTCTTCAATAGTTTCAATTGTTGTATTGCCTTGTGCTGTTGAACTTAACGCGGCCAATACGCTGCATGCTAGGATTAAATACTTCATAACTCTTTGTTTTACGGTTACTATTTCGAAGCATCCGATTCTGATAGTTATCGGAACATCGGATCACTTCTTTCTTTTCTTACTCGCCTTAGCCTTTGGATTAAATTCCAAACACTTGTCGATCCAGTAGGCTAAATCATCTTCTGAATCAAATCCAGCAGGAGTAACGAAAATGTAACCCTTCATGGGGCGGCCTGTGAAGTCCATTGGAAGACAATGTTCCTTTTCCAATTCCTTCTCGTAAACCTCTTCACCAATTCGAGCCATCAGCAAACTATCTCCAAATTTTTTATCGATATGAATTCCACATAACATTTTCTCGTTCACCTTGAACAAAAGTCCTCCCATCATTTTCATTTCTTCGAAAGGAGCGTACTTTTCTGTTAATGTCCGTCGAATTCGGTCTGCTAAATATTCGTCGTATGCCATCTATCTATGCTGATCAATTAGTATTGCATTTCCGTCTGGATCTATCAAGGTAATGCTTGCGGGTCCAGAAGTAACAGGGTCGGCTTCACTGGTCAAAGAAATATCATCTTTTTTTAACGATGCCTGGATCTCACGAACATCATCGAAGGAGTCGAGAGGAGCAGCATTTTCGTCCCATCCAGGGTTGAAGGTCAAGATGTTACCTTCAAACATTCCTTGAAACAATCCGATCAAAGAATTGCCATTTTTCATGATTAAATAATTCATTTTTTCATCACCTGCGAAGACGGAAAACCCAAGTTTTTCGTAAAATTCTTTCGACACGTTAAGGTCTTTTACAGCCAAACTGACTGAGAATGCTCCTAATTTCATAGTATTGATTTTAGTTAAAGTATTGAGTCATCGGTTCAAAATAGTGGTTTTTCCAGCCGCTTTCATATTGCGTTTGACCTTCCGGAATGTTGGTATGAATAAGCGTTAATTCGGTGCCTTCCTGATGTTCATTAAATCGAATAATTAAATGAGAATCCTCATCATCATCTGAAAATTCAGTAGTTCTCCAATGTTGTTGAATCTCAGAAAAGGGGATGAGTTTGGTATTCGTTCCGGTAATGTATCCATCCCAAGCAGAGTAGGGAGCTCCTTCAGTTTCTGAGCATTCGGCATCTCCACCAGTCATTGCGGAATGTCCTTCACTTGAAAGCCATGCCTTGTAAAGTGTTTCTGGATCAGCATGAATAACGATAGATAGTTCAATTTTTTCTTTCATAATTACATAGGGTTTCAGTGAGATTAAAATAATAATAATTACCTGTTTCCTTGTGATATCCCTAAAAAAGGAAAGTGCAGAGACTGGCTCTGCACTTTTGAACTACTCGTGATTTTAATAGAGTTTCCTCTATCTGCATAACCTAACCAGAACTTGCATGGTTCAAAAGTACACAGCTTGTTTAGGTATTTTGCAGGTAGAAATACCTGTTTTACCTTTTTATAGAAAATCGATCAGTTATTTTTATACCTAACATTATAAACCAATTTCGACTCAAATGATGAAGTACGTCCTTACTGTAATATTGATCACTGTTTATCATTCTTTTTTTTTTTTTTTTTTTTTTAGTTCTCATTTTATTACGATGGAAGATGGAATAAATCTTGCCGCAGATGTGTATTTACCCGAAGGACAAGCGAATGAGAAACTCCCTGTTTTGGTCATGTTTGAGCGTTACTGGAGATCATCCGTAGACAAAAAGGATAAAGACGCAGATCCGAAACTTTATGGAAGAGGAAAACTGTTTAGTGAGAACGGATATGTGATCGTATCTGTTGACACCAGAGGAACTGGAGCATCATTCGGCACACGTTTATCTGAATATTCTCCACAAGAGGTGATGGATGCGAAGACAGTAGTGGATTGGATCATCAATCAACCTTGGTCGGATGGAAATGTAGGAGCATACGGGACTTCCTACACTGGCACAACAGCTGAATTACTCTGTGCGACAAAACATCCTGCTGTAAAGGCAGTAATTCCAGGTTGGTCTGATTTCGACTTATACAGAAGCCCAGTTCGTCCATATGGTTTAGTCGCGAGTAAATTCATACGGAAATGGGGATTGTACGTTCGATTATTGGATAGGCACAGATCACTCTTCATTGGAAATAAAATTCGTCCAGTAGTAAAGGATTCGCTGAAACCTGCTTTGAAAGATCACAAGGATAATATGAAGGTGTTCAAAAGTGTTAAAAGTGGGGAATATCGAGAAGGAAATGGAGAATTCGATTACGTGGGTTGTTCAGTTGTTAGCTGGAAGAAGGAGATAGAAGTGTCGAATGTTCCCATGTTTGTATTAACGAGCTGGATGGATGCTGGAACTGCAGAAGGAACGATTCAACGTTTGGAGCATTTCAGTAACCCTCAGAAGGTGTTG
>JBGCDF010000429.1:0-3536 GCA_045105095.1 Crocinitomicaceae bacterium
GGGCGAAGCCGTGATTCGTATTGCTGGAAGTCATACTGTTGTAGAATTAATGCGACAGGGACATCATCCGCAGCAGGCCTGTGAAATGGCGGTAGAACGAATTATCCGAAAGCATGAGGATTTAGAAGGGCTCCAAGTAGGATTCCTGGCCTTGGATAAATATGGAAATCATGGAGCGTATTCTGTGTATGAAGGATTTAATTTTGCGCTAAAGACTGTACGAAAGGATGAAATGGTCGATGCAGGGTTTGATCGAAAGTGGTAGAAAATGAAAATTTGGCTTTTAATAGTGAGTTTGGTTATGGGGTTTGAAGCGAACAGTCAGGATATGAATGTACAATCAGCGCCTATTGAGTGGTCTTTTTTGCATCCGCTGAAGAAATCATGGTTTGAACTGGGTCAGAAAGGCTCTGTTCAGGAAGCTTTGATAGAAACGGGAGAAATGCCAGACCCTTTTTATGGAATGAATGAGCTGAAATTCGGTTGGTTCGAAGAACACGTTTGGGAGTTTAAAGCGATCGTTTTCTTAACTGAAGAGCAACTTGAAAAAGAGTATTTGGAGCTCGAATTTCCGTCCATTGACACCTACGGAAAAGTGTACATAAATGATCAACTCGTTATGGAAACGGCGAATGCTTTTATTCCGCATCGTACTCAAATAAAGGAGTTTGCTAAGGTTGGAGTGAATGAAATTCACGTGTTTATTACGCCGCCGGTTCTTTATCATGAGAAAACCTACGACGAAATGGGCTACAAATTACCAGCTCCTAACGATGTGCATAAAAATGCTGTAGCTCCCCTTACAAGAAAACCGCAGTATCAATTTGGATGGGATTGGTCCCTTCGATTAAATACGATTGGTTTCAATAAAGTGGCTCAAATTCATGCATACGATCGAAATAGAATCATTAATTCTTCCATTAACACGGAAAGTATTGGAGAGGATGGTGCGGAAATGCAGATGTATGTGGAGTTCGCTGTACAAAAAGATGATACGGTTGTCTGGGAGAGTAATCATTTTGGAAAACAAGAGATGTTGGTAAAGAATGGCGTAGGTCGGAGAACATCTCAGTTGATCAATCCGCTATTTTGGTGGCCACGAGGACATGGAAAACAATACCTCTATAACGAAGAGTGGAGTTTTACCAGTAATGATCAACCCATCGATAGCAAGAAATTCCAATTTGGGGTGAGAACGTCAGAATTGATTACGGAAGAAGACGAGTGGGGAACCAGTTATTATTTCAAGATAAATGGTCGTCAGTTGTTCTGTAAAGGAGCTGATTATATTCCGCAAGACATTTTCCCAGCGCGCGTGAAGGATTCAGATATTGAAGAGATGGTTGAAACCATGGCTGAAAGCAACTTCAACATGGTTCGAGTGTGGGGTGGTGGATATTATCCAGATGAAATATTCTTTGAGACCTGTGATCGTCTAGGAATCATGGTGTGGGAAGATTTTATGTTTGCTTGTGCGATGTATCCTGGAGATGATAAATTCATTGCGAATATCACGGATGAATTCCGATACCAAGTGCCGCGAATTGCTGCTCACCCGAGTGTAGTTCAGTTCAATGGAAATAATGAAGTAGAGGTGGCATGGGGGAATTGGGGATTCCAAATTAAGTACGGACTTTTTGGAAAGAGTGCAAAGGATATCGAGACGGCATATGATCGCGTCTTTAAAGAAACTGCTCCTCAAATCGTAGAAGAATTCACATCAATTCCATATATCCATACGTCTCCACTGAGTAATTGGGGAAAAATGGAGTTGTACAATCATGGATCTCAACATTACTGGGGTGTATGGCACGGAAAAGACCCGATTGAAGATTTTGGAAAGAAAATCGGTCGTTTCAACGCTGAATATGGTTTCCAAAGCTTTCCTGAGTTTAATACCCTGAAGACTTTTTCAGAGGAAACAGATTGGGACTTGAAATCGGATGTGATGAAGCATCACCAAAAAAGCTACGTTGGGAACAACATGATTCTAAAGCATGCTAAAAAACTGTTTGGCGAGCCTGAGAGTTTTGAGGAATTTGTGTATTTCTCCCAATTGACTCAATCTAAGGCAGTCAGTATGGCAATAGCGGGGCACCGTGTGGATTATCCAAGGTGTGGAGGAACGCTCGTTTGGCAATTGAACGATTGCTGGCAGGTTTCTTCTTGGTCCAGTGTTGATTATTTCGGAAACTGGAAGGCTCTTCAGTACGAAATGAAAAAGGATTACGAAGATGTTTCCGTCGTGGCGAAGTATGCTAGTTTGGATGACGTAGATTTTTACCTTGTTTCAGATGTTGCAGACAGCTTTATGTGCGACATTCAATGCGATATTTACGATCTCTTCGGAAAGAAAGAAGCAACGATTGAGTTGTCGCAAAATGTAAATGGCCAAGGATCTCAGAAACTGTGTATGAAAACGGTCAAAGAGGATCTTAAGAAGATGAATGCTCACCTTGTCTTTACTTGGAAAGATGAGGAAGGAAACCAATTCTCCCGTTCATACGACAACATCAAGTGGGATCGCGAAAAAGCTCCAGCTTCTTCTGTAAAGCTTGAGTTTGAGAAGACAGGTGAGGGGAAAGGTCGCTTAACAATAGAAACAGCGAGGTTCCTCAAGGATTTCTGGGTAAGTTCTGAGAAATTTGGAGTTAAATTCGATCGAAACTTCGAGAGTTTATTGCCTGGAACGCATTCGATCGAGCTTACGTTTGAAGAAGAGCCTCAACTTTCGGACTTTCGGATGATGTGGTTGTAAATACTCACTCCTACATTTTGTGAGTTCACCTTTCCTTTCAAGGTTCTTCAGGTTATAGTTCTGATTTCTCTTTTAATTTATCAAAACAAACCTAAAGGCTTTTTAGGTGCTGTTCGTAACCACCTTATTTAACAATCTGCCATTTTCCATTCTTTTGTTCTGCATTAATTATGCCTTAAAATTGAAGAACTCCTCCTTCGTCGTCAGACAGCTCCAATTTTTAAAGTCATTTCGAACGATGTGTCCCAATCCCAGTTATGCTAGGCGCTGAATAAAGCACAAGCCATGAAGATATCGTAAACTCTACGAGATTGGGATATTGAAGTATCCATATTTACAATCAAGCCGAACCTTGCTTGTAAATATATATAAGTTACTAAAAATCAATGGTAATGTCAATTTTCCGATCAGCATTTAGAGCACAGTGTATATCATACAAGTTATAAATACGATGTTTGGTAAAACCTGGGTTTTCGGGTCAAAGTCAAGAGTGGTTAACAGGAGATGAGCGAGTATTCAGGCTACACACAATTAGTCAGGAGATACACTTCAAACACGACATACAAACTACGTCATTAAAAAACACAATGGTTCACGATGGCGCGCTATGGGCATCTCTTGGAAGTAAGCTTCATTAACTATAACGGTTAAAGCTAAATAACGTGCGGCTCTTTACCAAGGTTGTTTTTCCGAAGTTAAGAATAGATTTGATAATCCAAAATTGAACTCTCGAAGCGAAAACCTGCATGGATCGTAGCTTGTGTGCCTGTTGCACAAC
>JBGCDF010000430.1:0-5256 GCA_045105095.1 Crocinitomicaceae bacterium
CCACCACATTATGAATGAAGTTGCCAAAGGGCATCGCAATGCAGATTCGATTGTAGAGTACTTCGAACGTGAAGCAGCAAGGTTTCCATCTTCTGCTTTCCGATTACATTTTACATCCAATCACGACGAGAATTCATGGAACGGAACGGAATATGAACGAATGGGAGATGGAGTGGAAACGTTTGCCGTGCTTTCAGCAACAGTTCACGGTATGCCGCTGATCTACAACGGGCAAGAGACTTCTCTCAAGAAACGATTAGAATTCTTCGAAAAGGATGCCATCCAATGGACAGAAATGGATAAAGCACCTTTCTACACCAAATTGTTCGCGTTTAAGGAAACTAATCCAGCGCTGTGGAATGGAGATTACGGAGCGTACCCAGAATTTTTAGCGGGTAACAATCCCGATGTTTTAGTGTTCGCCAGAAGAAAAGGGTCCAATACTGTTTTGGTGGTGCTCAATCTGTCTGGAGAAGAGCAGAAGGTAAAAACTGACTTGAAAAATTGCATAGGAGAATACACAGAACTCTTCACTGGGGAGTCAAAAGAGATATCCAAAAAGAAAGGGAAATTCAAGTTGAAACCTTGGGAATATCGCGTATATTCTTTCAATTAATCTAATCGAACGCATCCATGGAAAAAAAGAATTTATCATTTTGGCAGATCTGGAACATGAGTTTCGGATTTTTGGGAATTCAATTTGGATTTGCTCTTCAAGGTGGATTTATGTCGCGAATTTTTCAAACTCTGGAAGCAGATAAAGACGACATTCCTTTGATGTGGATCGCAGCACCCTTAACGGGATTAATTGTCCAACCAATTATTGGTTATTTGAGCGATCGAACGTGGCACCCCAGACTAGGGCGACGTAGGCCGTATTTCCTCATTGGTGCTGTTCTCAGTTCAATTGCATTATTCTTTGTTCCATACTCTTCAACATTGTGGATGGCGGCAGGGTTTCTCTGGATTTTAGATGCTTCGATTAATATTTCCATGGAACCATTCAGAGCCTTGGTTGCCGATAAGTTAAACGATGAACAACGTTCTTACGGGTTCGTTGTACAAACGCTCATTATTGGCGTTGGTACTTGGTTGGCGAGTAATCTTCCTATGTTGATGACGAAGATGGGGATCAGTAATCAAGCAGGTCCTGGGGTAGTGCCAGATTCGGTAAAAGTCGCTTTCGCAGTTGGAGCCTTTGTGTTCATTGCTTCCATTTTGTACACGATTTTCACAACAAGCGAGTATCCTCCAACGGAAGAAGAAAAAGCCGAGGAAAAAGATGGATTCTTTAAGGAAGTCGGCGGTGCAATTTTCAAGATGCCTAAAATCATGAAGAAGTTGGGCTTGGTCCAATTCTTCAGTTGGTTCGCATTCTTTACTATGTGGAGTATGGCAACTCCTGCATTGACCGAGTATGTTTACAAAGCACCCGCTCCTGTGGCATCCGAATATAATCTGGACAGTGAAGAAGAATTGGAAGCGTTCGATAAAGCAGACAAAAAATTCCAATCTGCCGCTGACAGTGTCGGAGCAAATATGGGAATGTACGGACTATCTTCCATGGTTTTTGCTCTCTTGCTCACGTTCTATTCGGCGAAAAGGAGAATTAATCGTAAATGGATTCATTTAGTTTCTCTGATAGCGGGTGGAATAGGATTTTTATTAATGTATTTCATTGCTTCTGAGAGCAGTTTAATGTGGAGTTTCATTCTCATCGGACTTTCCTGGGGGAGTATTTTGTCTATGCCGTATGCAATGCTTTCAAGCGCCATTGACGAGAAGAAAATGGGATTGTACATGGGAATCTTTAACATGTTTATTGTAATTCCTCAGATCGTAGCAGCTTTAGGAGGAATAACATTCGTATATCACTTGTTTGGTGATGAAACAATATTTGCAATGGTCGCAGCTGGATGTTCGTTGATCATTGCAGGACTAGCAAATCTTTTGATAACTGATAAAAGAGCAATATCTTAAATGGGCGAGGTAAAAGGATTAATATTTGACTTAGATGGAGTAGTAGTTTCCACCGAACAAAACCATTTTGAATCGTGGAAAGGAATCGCTGAAGTACTCGGAGCGGAGTTCAATGAAGCATTGAACGAAAATTTAAAGGGAGTGAGCCGAGCGGATTCGTTAAGGTTCATCTTGGAGAACAGTAAGATTGAAATCAGTGATGCTGAATTCGAAGATTTGCTGATCAGAAAAAACGATTTCTACAGAAAGTCCATCAGCGATTTATCGACAGAGAACATACTACCAGGAGTCATTGAAGTGATCGAAAAAGCGAAAGCTCAAGGAATCAAAGTAATGATTGGATCTTCCAGTAGAAACGCTCGATTTATTTTGGATAAATTGGGGATCATCGATGAGTTTGATCACATTGTGGATGGAAACGATGTTACCTTTCCAAAACCTCATCCAGAGGTGTTTTTGAACGGGGCGAAGCTGGCGAATTTGGATCCTGCGAATTGTATCGTGTTTGAAGATGCCGCAAGTGGAGTAAAAGCCGCGAAAGAAGGAGGGTTTAAAGCTGTGGCGGTTGGAAATCCGCACATCAAAGATCTTGCTGATGAATATTATGAAACGCTAAAAGAATTTACGCTATAGACATGCAGAATTTGTTTGATATACACGAGTGGAAGGTCATCCAGACGAAATTTGATACAGAACGTCAAGAACCAGCGGAGAGTATTTTCTCTATTGGAAACGGAAGTTTTGGTCAACGGGCAAATTTTGAGGAGAAATACTCAGGTAAATCCCTTCAAGGAAGCTACGTAGGAGGTGTTTATTATCCAGACAAAACAAGAGTTGGGTGGTGGAAAAACGGATATCCAGAGTACTTCGCGAAAGTATTGAACTCGTGTAATTGGATAGGAATTTACCTCGAATATCAAGGAGTAGAAATCGACTTGGCAACAGTAAAGGTAAAGTCATTTTACCGAGAATTAGACATGCAAAAGGGGATCTTGATTCGTAAGGCACGTATACTCGTTGAGAATGATAAGGAGTTGGAGATTTCTTCGACGCGCTTTTGTTCAATGGACAACGAAGAAGTTGCGGCTATCAAGTATTCGATCACACCAATCAATTTCTCAGGGAATTTCCGTTTTAAGGTATTTCTTGACAATAACGTCAACAATCAAGATAGTAATTACGATGAATTTTTCTGGGAAGAAGATAGTCGAAAGGTTGGAGTGAAGAAGGGTGTAGTTACGGCGAAAACGAAAAAGACTGGTTTCTTGGTCGCTACAGCAATGCGCTATTCTTTCTGGCAAGGTGAGAAGCAATTGGACATACATCCGTCAGTTGTTGACAGCGAATTATACATTGAGAACAATTTCGAGCAGTATTTAGAGAAAGGAAATCAATACACGATTAAGAAATACGTTTCTGTCGCATCGTCAATCAATCATTCGTTATTCAATACTACACCAACGGCAGTGAATAATGTGACACAAGCGTATTTGGGAGGATTTGATGCTCTGTATGATGCACATGTCGCTGCCTGGGCGAAAATTTGGAGAAACGCCGATGTGAAGATTGATGGAGATGTTTCGGCTCAACAGGCGATCAGATTTAACATCTTTCACCTCTATCAAACATATACAGGGAACAATGCGAAATTGAACATCGGTCCTAAAGGATTCACTGGAGAAAAGTATGGAGGAGCGACGTATTGGGATACCGAAGCATACTGTATTCCGTTCTATCTGAAAACAGCGCATCCAAAGGTCGCAAGACAATTATTGATGTACCGCTTTAACCAATTAGACAGAGCGATTGAAAACGCTGAAAAACTAGGATTCAAAGATGGCGCAGCGCTCTATCCAATGGTGACGATGAATGGAGAAGAGTGCCACAACGAATGGGAGATCACTTTTGAAGAAATTCACAGAAACGCAGCCATCGCTTTTGCCATTTACAATTATACTTTGCACACGAATGACGAAAATTACGTGAAGCAATATGGTAGAAAAGTGGTCAATGGAATTGCTCGTTTCTGGGCACAAAGATTCAACTGGTCTGAGGCAAAGCAACAATATGTGATGCTCGGAGTTACAGGTCCAAATGAATACGAGAATAATATAAACAACAACTGGTACACGAATTATGCGGCTCGTTGGTGCATCAATTATGCATTGGAATTGGAAGCGAAGTTCGGTGGAGAAGAGGCTTTGCTGACTGCTTCAGAACAAGAGAATTTTGAGAAAGTAGCCAATAATATTTTCTTCCCTAAGAAAGAGGGAACCAATGTGTTCTTGCAGCAAGAAAGCTTTCTGGATAAGGAATTGATTCCGGCTTCAGAACTTCCCCAAGAAGAACGACCATTGAATCAGTATTGGTCGTGGGATCGAATTTTACGTTCAGTATACATCAAACAAGCGGATGTGCTTCAGGGAATTTACCTCTTCGAGAACGAGTTTACCGATGCAGAAATCAAGGATAACTACGATTTCTACGAACCTTTTACAGTACATGAGTCATCACTTTCGCCTTGTATTCACTCCATTATTGCTTCGAAATTGAAGTACAAAGATCAGGCCTACTCACATTACCTCAGAACGTCTCGCCTAGACTTGGATGATTACAACAGTGAAGTAGCTGAAGGGCTGCACATCACAAGTATGGCAGGAACATGGATGAGTATCGTAGAAGGAATGGCAGGAGTCCGTATTGAGGAAAATGCACTGAAAATCGAGCCTTTGATTCCGGTTAACTGGAATTCACTGAACTTCTCTATTTTCTATCAAAATAATTTGTTGGAAATCAAGATTTCACAGAAAGAGGTAACTGTAAAGAACAACGGTAATACAGCGGTGAACGTATTAGTGTTGGGAGAAACACATGCGATTGCTTCCAATGAAGAAGTGAGCAAAGCACAAGTAGTAAATGCTTAAAAAGTAAAGCTATGAAACGAATAATGACAATACTGATAGTTCTATTGCTGATGTTGAATGTATCGACGGACGCATATGGACAAGTAAACGATACAAGACGTCAAGTGGTTCTTCAAGGATTCTGGTGGGATTACTACAATTCGAATTTCAACAAAGGATGGGCAAATTACCTTACTGAGCTTGCGCCAAGATTAAAGGAGCTGGGTGTTGATGCTGTTTGGATTCCACCGACTATCAAAAATACGCACTCTGGAAGCGTGGGATATGCTCCTTTCGATCATTACGATTTGGGAGATAAGTTCCAAAAGAACTCTTTAGAAACTAAATTGGGAGACAAAGATGAGTTGCTACG
>JBGCDF010000431.1:0-9948 GCA_045105095.1 Crocinitomicaceae bacterium
CTCGACATTATTGGTAGTTTGATCGCTATTGGATCAGCTTTATTCGCAATTGATATGATTAAAACCTTCGCGCCAATGGAAGAACTACTAAAGCGAGTTCCAGAAGCAGAGGGCGCTCCAGCGATGGCGATCACCAACGACGACTTACTGGACTCTGGAATTTAGTCTGAGAGATTAGTGAACAGGCATTTTCTCGCTCTCTTCACAACACTCTCACACTGAAACACTATCCGATTAAGAGATTTGGAATGAGAGCAAGGTTATAGTGTGAGTGAACAGGTATTTTTCGATCCAATAAATACGCACCCGCACTGAAATACACAAAGCTCGGGGCTTTAACGAGGGTGTTAGAAACAGCGTGAGGGTGTAGTGTGAGTGAATAGGTATTTCTCGCACTCCGAACTACACACTCGCCCTGAAAAACCTATCCCCACTGGCAAAGAATTCCGCCCATTAAGGCAAGTGTAATCACCCAGTAACCACCATTGATGGCCACATATTTGAATGATTTGCGCTCAAAAATAGAAACTGTCCCCAAAATCGGAACAACGAACAGAAGAGCAATCAATACACCATGAAATGAGCCGTGTCCAAAGGTTCTAAAACGATCTCCGAACTCTTTCATTAGCGTATCCAATCGATTCATTACGGCAGAGTTTTCCTCCATGAAACCAGGTTCACTGGCATACAACGAGTATACATCAGTTTGATGAACAACAAATCCAAAGAGGAAAAAAGAAAAAAGGAAAGCACAAATAAATGAGAGTAGCAGCATCTTTAACATGTTTCCACTTTGCACCCTTTCCTCAGTCATTCCAGATTCTTTCATCCAGACTGTTCCAGCAAGTTTAGGATTGTAATAGAGAAACCCTACTACCATAGGGATCAATGCCGCGAGCAACACGATTAGCATATTTGGTATCATAAGCGTTAGTTTAAAGTTTACCCAATATACTGAAAATTGTCAAAATCGTTTAGTTCGCCGTTTCTCTTAAATACAACGGGTTTCGAAAGGTTTTGACGAGGTTTACCAGTAATATTATCATGAGTATTACAGCTGAGAAAAACGCCATTGGATAGCCAATCCTGTAGGTGTGCAAAGTAAACGTACCGATCATTGGCCGCATTGGAAATTGCATCAGAAATAGCGAAAACAACAAACCAAAGCAAAGTACAAAAGCAATAATGGCAGTGAAACGTCCACGCTTGATATTTGCCACTGAAAGTATTAACACCATTATTCCCAGGGGAAGGAAAACCATTCCAAAGTCATATCCATATTCTACAATTTTTACTCCTGGTTCGTATTGATGTTCAATAAAGGGCAAGAAGATGGCGATGATAAAGAGAATAAGTGGAATCGGTGATATATACAGAAGGTACTTCATGAACCGAATATAGTCATTCTTCTTTCAGGTGATTTCAGATGTATAGTGTCAAAAATCCCATCTCATTCAACAGAACAAGACGGGATGCACAACTCATGTAACTTTTAATATGAATTGTCAGAACACTCTTCACGCACTTCATCTGCTGAAATGGAATCTCCACAATTACAACAGTAGGGCAGATGGGCATAATTCTCTGTTTCACAGGACTTACATTTCTTGAACAGCTCCAATCCACAATGGCGACAAAAATTAGGTATCAAAACATGTGTCTGAGTTTTATTGTTCTTTTTAAGTGTTTTATCCCATCCCTTTATCGTGTAGTCTTTACCACATGAAGGACACATGTGTTTCTCAAGAGCCTTTTCGGCGGTCTCGGCTTGTACTTTTTTCGCACGCTCGTGACTAGACGTTTTGAGTTCATTCCTTTTTTGTTCAACGAACTTTCGAATTCTATTTATCGCATAGGCTCCCATCGACACAATAAGCACTATACCTACTGAGTAGCGAATGTACCCTCCATAATCTGGTAAATAGGGGACTAGTCCAAAGAAAAATGTATACAGTGAGAATAGAATGAACCCAAGAAATAGTGGCCAGTATTTGTGATTCCGAAATCGAAGAATAAAGAACACTCCTACGATTAGTAATGGAAGAATGATCATTAGTCGAATTAGGAAAATACGTAAATCATATTTACGAACTGCTTTAAACTGATCTTCTTCCGCCCTCTGATTGTCAAGAGACATGATCTTTTCAACCTTTTTCTTGTCCCTTCGGAATATATCAATTGAATCATTGAAGCGCGTCAGTTCTTTTTCCCATTCAAGCTTTGTCTTAAAATATGAGTCGAGTTCATTTGCTCGATTGATTACTTCTGGGTCTTCTTTAGGGGAACCGATTGTTTTGCGAGCCTTCAGCCAGTTATCAAAAGATCTCTTTGCTCCTTCATACTTCTTTTCGGTAGTTTCCAGTGTTCGCTGAACATTCTTTTCCTTTTCCTTCCAAACACTTATTTGCTGGTTAATTACACTGATTTCACCATTCTGTTTGGATAGAAGTATCGGGTTTTGAAACTCCTCTACGCTAGGCTTTTCTTTCCATTCATCGACATCATCGATGAGTATGCTGGAAAACAAAATCAAGAATCCGCAGAGCAAAATTGCAATGGTATAGTTGATCAGACTTGACGTTTGTCGTAATCCTTTGTTGTTAAATTTCATAGGATGTTTTTTAGGAAAAATGAGGCGAGGTCACCAACGTGACAACCCCGCCAATAAGGATTCATTTTCTATTCTTTTTCCGAATCAATCAACTTTGTGTCACGCGTATTCTTCTGGACAGCAATTGCAGCGAAAAGAGCAAGTGTAAATGACATTCCATAGAAACCTTTCTCACTTAACGTGATATCGGCATTTCTCAAACCAATGACCAACAGTACGATTGCTGCGAGTGTTGTAAACCAGCTAATTCCATAATAGATATCCGTTACAGGAATACCTTCAGATTTATCTCTGACGCATTTCTGAACTGAAATACCCGAGAAAAGACCAAATAAGATGAGGGTGAAATAATATCCTTTTTCATTGAGCATCATATCTGCATTCCACAATCCAATGCAGTAGGAGATGAGGCCTATTCCGAGTGCTGCCCACGATGCTCCAATAAATGCGGCCGTTGGGCGAATACCTTTAAGGTGTTTAATCGTTGATTCTTTCTTTTTTGCTCCTGCTTTATCATTTGTTACGGGAGTCGATACTGAATAATTTGTTTGTTCTAACATGTTCTTATGGTTAAAAGTTCTGCACAAAGGTGGGGGTGATGAAGGGGCTAGGAAAGTTAATTTTTGTAATTTTATTACTAAACAAATAGAACTAAAACCTATTAATCAACTGATAATAAACACATTAATTAATAAATTATTACTATCTAGCCTGTGATATCTGAGTTGATTTCCATATTATCCCATGATGAATGCGTCGCTTTCGTGAAGTATTTAAAGTCGCGCAATCGTCGTTCTGAAGCGCGAAACGTTGAGTTATTTCAGGCCATTCTTCAAGGAAAAGAGAAGAGTTTGCAGACTCGACTAGGGACAAATGCGTATAACGTCCTTCGCAACCGATTAAAGACTCGAATCATTGATTTCATCGCTAAATCAACTATTCAGAAGGAGGGAAGTGCAGCCAATGAACTCTCGAAAACATTTATTACCGCCAAACGTTTATTGATACAAGGAAAAGCCAGTTCATCTTTTAAACTATTGTCAAAGCTTGAAAAGCAAGCTCATGACACAGAGAACTATATACTTGAAGGTGAAGTGCAACATCTTTTGATCGAACATGCTCATATCGAAGGCGCTCCGGATTTAGACGCTTTGTTTACGCGATCAAGCAAAAACCTACAATTGCAGCAAGCGCATACCAAACTAAATCTGGCGTATGCCCGCATTCGATTGGCCTATCAAGAAGTAGAATTTCACGGCGGACAAATCGACCTCGCTAAATTATTGAATGAAACCTTCCATGAATTCGCAGTTTCAGAGGAAATCGCATTCGGGTTTTCTTCTTTGCATCAACTCATTCAATTGTACGACATTTATGGTGCATACTCCAAGAATTATCATGAAATCAACTTGTTCTTTATTGATAAATTGACCACTCTTCAAGAAGGAAAAACCGACACAGAACAGAACTCGCACTACCACATAGAGATTTTATATGCTGTTTCGAACATCTTTTTCCGAAAGAAGGACTTCACTTCTAGTTTGGAATTTCTTGGTCAGATGAAGGAGCAAATGGAACGCTTTGGAGGTAAACATTCTAGGATTTACCGGGTGAAATACCTGATGCTCTCAGCTCTCAACTACAATCATATTGGCGAAGCAACCGAAGCAAGAAGATTAATCAATCAGGCATTGGTCATTAATCAACGTTCGAATGACACCATTCGGACGCGATTGGCACTTGCCATGCTTCAGATTCAACAAGGAGAACTTAGGGAATGTCAACGTACGCTCGCGAAATTCTCACATACGGATTCTTGGTACGAAAAGAACCTTGGTATTGAGTGGACCTTACACAAGCTGACGATCGAGATTTTACTGCACATCGATCTGGAAAATTACGAGTATGCCGAATCAAGGCTAAAGAGTTTAATGCGTAAACACAAGTCTTTTCTTCATGCAGAGGGGAAATACCAAGCGCTTCCGTTTCTACGATTGGTTCAAATGATCTTGCGCGAGCCGACACATGTAAAAACAGATAAGTTTCATGAACACGTTGAAAAATCAATTCAATGGAAGCGGGCAGAGGAAGAGGATGTGTTCAGAATCAATTTTTACGCCTGGTTAAAGGCAAAAATGACTGGTTCTCCTATTTATCCCACGTTATTGGAGCTGTTGAAAATAGATAATTCCTGAAAATCATATCGTTAGATAAGGAATGATTCTATCATTTAAGGTGCATCAGCTTTGAATTATAAATCGAAATAGGTAATTTGCTTTGTTATCAATTCTGGAAATAGTATTCTCTACGCACTGAAAACCACTAGTTAAGTTGTATTTCAGTTCGAAGTTTCATTCAATATGATCCGAAAGTGAGAATTCATCACCAGAAATTGTTGAACTATTACAACTCGAAATATGGCTACTACTAAAACAAACAACGGGCAACTAACCTTTGAAAGTGGAAGGGGAAACTTTTTGGACATCCTATTCCCGGAGGTCGACACATTCTTATGGAGCGTAACCAGAGAAGAAGATGATATTACCTTGAAAGTCGGTGAGGGAGAAGATGAAGAGGAAAAGGAATTCAAAGCATCAGACATTCGAGCGTTCTTATTAAAGAACTTTAACTGGAATGGAATTGTCCACTTTATCACTATCCTTGAAGAGAAAAGCGACCGCTTAGAATCATACACGCGCCCGAATAACCTAAAAGGAACACCTGATGATGATGATGAACTGATTATTCCAGATGACGTATGTGAAGCGATTATCTATGAACAGGCCAAGTATGCCATTGAAACAAAGTATGTAGATGATCCCTCAGAGAAAATTAAAGAAATCTTGAAATACGCTGACGGCAAGCCTAAATCAGACTTCGCCAAAGATGTATTGGACACAACGTATGAGAAATTGCTTCAGGAAGATGACAACGACGAAATGTGCTACGATGGAATGAACGTTGATATTCCAGACTTAGAAACGGTGGAAGAAGACGAACTCTACGACTTTCTTCGCGGTCTGTCTCAAGCCAAAAATGGGCTCTGGAGTGATGAAAGTAAAGTGACGAACTTCGTTTCCATCAGAAGAGATTTGGAATCCAAGAAATCGAAATACAACGATACGCTTTTCCTAGCTTGGAAAGATGGTTCGACGAAAAAGGCTGTACAATACATTGGATCAACCGAACCAGGAAATTTAAGCGTTGGACAATTAGAGCCGCAAACGACAACTATGACTTTAGGTTTCCATGACACGAGTAACTGCACACCATCAGGTAGAACGAGTAATGCGTACAGAAAATCAAAATCTAATGATTCACTGTATTTCAATAAGGGCGACACCACGTTTAATGTCCACTATGCTTCGCACGGTATCAATGGTGAGGATGGAGTAGGTTTCCCAGCGGGCATCAGTGAGTACGGGTTGGATGCTAAAAAGGATGGCACTCCTTACGGCTCGAATGAACTCAAAGCGTATCTTATTTACGTCGGTGTTCTGAGAATTCTTTCGAAATGGGGAGCTGGAACCGACGCTTCGACCTGTTCGTACGACAACCTCAAAAACATTGGAAAGCCCTTCGTGAAAACAGCGTTATCTGGAACTACCGACGCTACGAAGAAGATTGAAATCAAGCGAGATGGAACGGTGGTAAAAACCTTGATGCTGTCGGCCTATCAAAGCTATATAGGAAAGAACTACTCGGCAGCTGCTAAAAAGAGTGACGCCATTACGATCTTGATGGAACACGATAGTGGACTGTCGAAAACGGACCTTGAGGCGAAATCGCAAACTGATTTGGTGGCTGAGTTGAAAAAAGAAGACGTATTCGAAAGCGCAGTTGGCATACAACTCGAGCACGAATTCAACTTAAAGAAAATTGATGCCTGTCCTGGCGGTGGAACGATTCGCAAAATCAACCGAACGGCCACTCAAAAAGCAGAAGATAAAACTAAGTACGACGAAACAGTCGAAGAAGCGAAAGAGGATTTGAAAACTGTGGATGATTTGTTTACCGATTGGGATTCGAATAGCATCACAAGTCAGAAAACAGCGTTGAAGACGAAACTCAAGGAGAAATTCAAAATTCGTGTCGATGACTACGCTGAAAGCAGCACCGTTGATGTTGGAGAAGAGGGGCGAGGTGGAAAAGGAATCAATCGAAAAGTGAATGGATGGTCGAAAGGTTGTCAAGTAATTTACGGAGGAGAGCACTTCTTTGAATTTATGTACTTGTTGACGCAATTCCTTCCAGATTCGAAACAAGAACGCTGGTACTACACACTCGTGGATTCTAAAAACTTGGAGTAACTTGATTGCACGGCTATTTCTTGGATTATTCGTATTGATCCTCTCTTTAGGATGTTCGATAGAGAGGGAACTTTCTAAGGGATCGAATGATGTGGTTTCGTTGACCATCGCAACAATTGACTCGGCCACCATAGAAGAAATTCAGTTTTTCGTTGACGACGAACTTCCGAGTATCTACGACTATTATCAACTCGAAAAGGATGACGATTACACTACCTGGTCGGAGCGATTGTTCGGGCGTTGTTGTTCGAATGCAGATCTCAGTTTTAACGAAAATCTCTATTTGAAGGTAAAGCCAATGAATTCTGGTATTGAAATTCGACCGATCTCAGATTCTCGGTATCTTACTTCATTTTCATTTAACCCAGAAGATCGGGTAGAGATTTCCATTGCACTCAATTTGGAACACTCGTATATGAAAGGAGAATATTCGAATGAGAAGTTATTGTTTTCAGAAGATACAATCATGCATCCCATTCGATTGAGTTTGATCAACGGAAATGTGCAATCTGCAGCCGCATTTCAAACAAACGGTAGAGTAGAGCTACTCGATTTTTATATCAATGGGAAATTCCTCACCACTATTCAGTTGCTTGATACTCCGCTTGTCCAGCGCTTCGAAGTAGGAGGTCTTTTTCGTGTGAGTGATGAGATCAAGCTCGTACCAAAAACCTATTTCGCAGGAGATTCGAACCAGATTTGCATCTCCGAAATTCAAACGAATCTCGGTTGCTCGGCTGTTCAACGTTTGAACGATAGATTCAATTTCAGTAAAATGATGAATCCTGAATAGATTGATGAACAAAACGTATTTGTTCTACCTGATTTTGAGGAAAAATCGAATACATTTCTAGTATTTACCGAACCATAGTTGGCATGAATAGTTCTTATCTTGCGCTATAACTCAAACTAAATCAACATGAAAGCATTGTTTACAGCATTACTGACGAGCTTTTTCTTTACTGGATACGCGCAAACGGATTGCAAGCCTTATATGCCCACTGAAGAAGGATCAACGTGGGAATTGACGCACTACTCGAAAAAGGATAAAGTAACCGGCTCAACGAAGTACGAGCTTCTTGAAAAGAAAGCCACAGGAGATGATATCACCTTTAAAATTAGAGCAACGTCCTCAGACGAAAAAGGGGAGGAGATCTATATCAATGAATTTGAAGCATACTGCCGTGAAGGAGTTTTTGAAATGGATATGACAGGGATGTTGAAAGGGGAGACTATGGCGGCCTACGAGAGTATGGATGTTACGGTCGACGCCTCTGATTACCCTTTACCGAATCTTGACGAAGCTGCAGGAACTCCTCTAAAAGATGGAACAATGACTGTGCAAGTTGCAATGAACGGTGTAAATTCCTTTAGAATGACGATTGAAGTCACAGATAGACTCGTTGAAGGGCGAGAAAGCATGGAAACTACAGCAGGTACATTCGATTGCGTGAAAATTACGCAAACAGTGAAAACCAAAATGGTTGTAAAGATTCAGGCTTCCACAATTGAGTGGTACGCTCCGGGAGTTGGAGTAGTGCGCAGCGATTCATATGATAAGAAAGGACGATTAACTGGGTACAGCGTTTTAACTTCGATTGACGCTAAATAGTTCTTTCTCAATTTGAGAAGCATGTATAGCTGATTTTCATCTATGATCGTTCTTTATTCTTTAGCGGGCATCCTAATATCTAGACATCGCTTTATCTAGCGCCTCATTTAGGAAGAAAGCGAAGCGAAAGATTTATCGGGCACCATGAAGAAGCATTCCGATGGATATCGGCATGATCACTGAAATGGTCGATAAATTTGAGTAGAGAGCATCTGATGAAATGTAGCGCAAAGGTCGTTTTTTGGATACTTTTTTCGGCCGTAAAAAAAGTATCAAGCCTATTCGAATTGAGTAATTAGATCTCTTTCTATTGAAAATACACATCTCTTATTTGTCAATAGTTTCCATTAATTTACATTGTACTTGTCACTTTTTCCATTCTCATAACACTTAACAGTTGAACGCAGCCCAAAAGGCCATATGATTAAATCGAAACAACACCGTTTTTTAGCACTTTATGAACCAATTCATGATAGGTTCGAGCGTTTCTGCAGAGCGCGCGTGTATGGAGAAATGGAGTACACTGATTTAATGAATGAAACCTTGTTGGTCGCTTTTGAAAAATTCGATTCTTTACAATCGGAAGATTCGTTCTTATCCTATTTGTTCAGTACCGCAGTGCGTTTATTGGCGAACAGCAATCGAAAGATGAAGCCCGAGCGCATGCAATCGACGGAGAAGGAGCAGAGCATTCCATCTTCGGAGTCCACTGAGCATTCGATGGAAGTACATCTGTTGCACAGAGCGTTGTCTGAGTTAAACGATGATCAACGTGAAGCGCTAATTTTATTTGAGATCTCAGGCTTCAGCATACGAGAAGTAGCTGGAATCCAGAATGCAAGTGAATCGGCGGTAAAACAACGACTGAAACGTGGAAGGGAGCGACTTGGACAAATTCTAAGTTTCGAATCGGAGATCAAAACAGGAAAGGAGGTAAGCTAATGGAAGAGAACAAACGCATATCAGATTTATTCGAACGTGCTCGAACGGAAGCTCCCAAAACCTCGTTTGAAGACGTCAAAGGCCATTTCATTGCGACCGGAGCCGTCGCAGGAGTAGGATTACTGGCAAAGTGGGCTGCGGTATCACTTAAACTTAAAGTAATTATTATGTCATCAACACTTATAACATTAACAGTTAGTGGATTACTCGTAACATCCGCACTCAACTCAAGCCCAATAGAAAAGGAAGTAACTGATCCAAAAGAGTACATTCTTCCTATGGAAAACCTGGAAATTAAGCAGGAAGATGGAATCAAAGAAACGATCATTTACGACGATCAGGATCAAGTGGTGGAAATCATTGTCGACTCATCGAGCAAGTTAACAGATGCATCCGAGGAAACCACTTCGAATACCGTTCTGGAATTGAATCCGCAAGAATTGACTACGACACGAGGTGAGATCAATACGACC
>JBGCDF010000432.1:0-12516 GCA_045105095.1 Crocinitomicaceae bacterium
CCATATTCTGCATCGAACCCTCCGGTAAGGATGGTTGCGTTTTGAATCAATTCTGTTTCGAATACTGAGAAGAAACCGATAGAGTGGAATGGACTGTAGATCGTCATCCCGTCTAATAAGATTTTATTTTGGATTGGAGTACCTCCACGTACGTAGAGTTGCCCACCTTGGTCACCAGTAGTAGTTACCCCAGGTGTAACACTGAATGCTCCAACGATATCATTTTCCGCTCCCATACCAGGAATCCTTTCCAGTCCTTTTTTATCGAGTTTGATTTCCGAAATGAGAATTTCACTTCGTTTAGTTAAATCCGAGGCACTTACAACGACACCCTCAAAATCGAGTACATCGCTACGTTTCTTAAGGTCGAAACTTACTGTCATGACACCTCTCGACTTAACGACTTCTATGTCTTTCGTCTGCGTTTTGAACTCAGCCGATTGCATCTTTACGATGTACGAACCTTTCTTCAACTTCGAGAAGGAGTACAATCCATCGTTATCCGTGTCTGCTCCCTCTAGAATTGTGCTGTCTTTCGAAAGAAGTCGAACTTTTTCATACGGCATTGGTTCTCCATTATCGTCATAGACAAATCCACGAATTGTGAAATCCTGCGAAATAGAAAGTAAAGAAAATACTGTGGAAAATAAGAGTGTAATTAACAGTTTCATAAGCCTAGCTGAGCAGATATTTTTAAGTGCAACGAAGATACAACAATGTCTGGAATTATTTCGTGCTTTTAACATAAAGCACTTAAAGTGTAGTGAAAATTGATTCAACGGTGCTAACTCCGTTGGATGTGTTTAGCTTTTTCCCAGTATTGATCCATGATTTCAAGGCTCGTGTCTCCAACTGGATGTCCCTCTTTTTTCATCAGTTCTTCCATGAGTGTAAATCGTTGGATGAACTTTTGATTGGTACGTGATAAAGCATCTTCAGGGTTGATATCGATGAAGCGTGCGTAGTTGATTAAAGAAAAAAGAACGTCTCCGAATTCATCTTCAATTTTATCTTTTGCAGTATTCTCCGCTTCGACTTCTTCGTTTAATTCACTCAATTCTTCTTCGACCTTTTTCCAGACATCAGAGCGTCGTTCCCATTCGAAACCAATTCCCTTCGCTTTTTCCTGAATTCGGTACGCTTTGACCAAAGCAGGAAGCGATTTCGGAACTCCCTGTAAAACGGACTTTTTTCCTTCCTTTAGTTTGAGTTTTTCCCAATTGGTTTTGACTTCTTCTTCTGATTCCACTACGACATCTCCATAAATATGAGGGTGCCTATGTACCAGTTTATCACAGATGGCGTTCAAAACATCCGTCACATCAAATGCGTTTTGTTCCGAACCAATTTTACAGTAGAACACCATGTGCAGGAACAAATCACCAATTTCACCTTTCAATTCATTCAGGTCATTATTGGTGATAGCATCGGCTAATTCATATGTTTCTTCAATAGTAAGGTGTCTAAGAGACTCCAATGTTTGCTTCTGATCCCAGGGGCATTTCTCCCGAAGATCATCCATTATATTCAGTAAGCGTTCAAAGGCAACAAGGCGCTGATCCATGAGTTTATTTTCAATGATGAACCGCAAAATTACAATTAATAAGGCATCTACTTTGGAATTTGTAAATTTGCCCTTATGCGTTTCGCAATAGCCTTATATATTGTCCTTTTTAGCCTTACGGTTAACGCTCAGTCTTTAGGAAGAAATGAGGTTTGGGTCGAGGGAAAGTTCAAAGCAGGATTTCTGGCTGCGCATCGTGGAATGATCGGTCATTTACCTACTGAGCATGCCTTTGCTGGAGAAGTGAGTTATTTGATTCAAGGAAAAGGACAAAAAGACTGGCATTATCAATACCGAAAACCCACATACGGAGTTACAGCATTTTTTGGTTCCGTAGGAAATCGTGAATTATTGGGACATTATTTTGGTTCCTATGCATTCATTAGCTACCCATTGATCAAGCAGAAGTTTTATACGTTTTCTTTTAAAATGGGAGGAGGCTTAGGATATGGAACTAAGGTATACGACCCTGAAGATAATATCTTGAGCGCGGCGGTTTCGACTCATTTCAATGCCATGATCGTGGCAGGATTTGAAAGTCGCTTTGTTTTTGGAAATAACTCTGCGATTGTTGGGCTAGACATGACGCATTTCTCGAATGGAGCGACCAAAGTTCCCAATTTAGGATTGAATTTACCATATGTCAGTATTGGGTATGGGAGAAGAATTCAGAAAAGCAATTTTTGCGATTCGTGCGATGTAGCTGGACTGGGCAAACAAACCTATTTTTTCGGTGCTCTTGGAATCGGTTCAGCTTCAATGAATTTCCCTACAGGAGGAAAAAAATATCCCGTTTATGCGCTAAGTCTGTTTGGGCGAAAGATACTTAGTCGTAAGGCTGGACTTGAAATTTCATTTGATATCATGTCTAAGCAATCCAATGTAGAATTTAAGCCTGAAGTTCAAAAAACACAGTTGGACTTGATCCAATTGGGTGCTTTCGCTGGATATATTTTACCATTGGACCATTTGCACTTCGTTTTCGGTATGGGGGTTTACGTCCGCGATAAGTTTTCGCCAATCGATCGATTCTATCACCGTGTCGGGGTGAGATACGTGTTCGATAACGGAATCAACCTTGGAATTGCGCTCAAGTCACATTGGGCAAGAGCAGATTATTTTGAGTATGGAATAGGATATAGTTTCGGAAGATGAAAGGGTGGATGATTTGCATAATGAGTTTGATGCTTTTTACAGCATGTAAGAAAGCTGAAGATCGTCGCTGTGTAAAATCAGCTGGTGAGGAAACAGAATTGATTCTTGACGTAGATTCCTTCAATAAATTGGACATTGGCCCAAGAATGAAAGTGGTGCTTGTGCAAGATAGTGTAGAGCAGGTAATCGTGAGAGGTGGAAAGAATCTGGTGGATTTCATTCAAGTGAGCGTTACCGATGGGACATTGATCGTTACAAATGACAATATTTGCAATTTCCTTCGATCGTATAAACACGAAGTTGAGGTAGAGATTCATCTGATTGAAATCATCAATGTTGTGTTCAAAGGAACAAAAGAACTTCGTTGTGAGGGACAGCTAGATTTACCTTATTTGACCTTTGTGATTGAAGAGGGAGCAGGGCAGTGCAATCTAAATTTGAACTGTAATTCGCTTTTCCTTGGTTCTGGATTCGGATGGGGAAACTATACTGTCGAAGGACAAACCAACTATTTGAAATGCGAATTTAGAGATAATAGCTTTGGCGATTTGTACGGACTTCAAATTCAGGATTCAGCTACGGTGATTTCTTCTAGTTCTGAAAGAATGAAAATCAATCTGGATGGAATTTTAGCTAGAGTGGAGACGTCATCTTATGGAGATATCTGGTATATCGGAAACCCTAGTTTTCTTGAGTACAATCGATACGGAGAAGGGGAATTAATTGATAAGAATTAGTGGATAAGTTGTACCTTTGTAAAAAGACATTGAAATGGAACTTGTTTTATTGAGTATAGGACTTTTAGCACTTGGCTTTGCGGGAATCGCAATCAAGATTTGGGCTAAAAAAGATGGAGAGTTTGCAGGAACATGTGCAAGCAATAATCCACTTGTAACAGAAAAAGGTGCAGCGTGCGGTCTATGCGGTGCAAAGCCAGATGAGCAATGTTTAAATCCAGAAGAAGTTGAAGCTTAAGTGTTTCGCTTCAATTGCATTAGTATTTTAAACGCCTCATCGATATTATTTGAATTCACAATCGCAGTGAACTCGTTAGCTGTGGAAACAACTTGTTCTATGTTGATTCCTTCCCAAGCTAGATGCTTCAATATGTAATAGTAAACACCGTAAGTCTCAGTATTAGCTTGAGGCAATTTTACCGTGATCGACGATAAATTCTTTCCATGCGATTTCAAGTTCGTATCTCCAAAAATTCGATGAACATCACCAGCGTACTTTGAGTTCAGAATATACGTCGTTTCCGTAATTCCCTTACACAAGGTGAAGAAACAATCTTTGTCTTCCTGCAAGAATTGAATCAAACGTGTTTGTGACATTTGAGTAGTTTCAGAATTCTCATAGGTGAAATCAACGAGGTCGCTTCGTACCAGGAAATCACCAATACCTCCAATGATGTTATTGATCTTAACATTGAGCTTGTGATAGACGCCAGGTGTCATTCGTTTGATAGCCATGACAATCGCTCCTTCTTTGATTTCCTTACCTGAGGTTTTCTCAATCTCGGGTTTTATTTTTCTCGCTAAAGCTGAGATATTTATCAGGTTTTCTGTCATCGCTTCTCTAAGGAAGGGACTGCGGTTGATTATGTCTTCGGTGATTTTGCTAATTGAGCTCATAAGTAGTATAGAAGTTCAGAGCTAAAATAGTAAAATTTTGTTTAAAAAAACAAAGAAGTGTTAATTAAATAACAAGACTCACGCGAGAGTAGAAACGGCGCGCTCTACAAGTTCTAATGCAAGCTCTAACTGTTCTGATTTCGTGAGATTTGTATTATCAATCACGATTGCGTCAGGAGTTTGAATGAGGGGGCTTTCTTTCCGCGTACTGTCAATGTGATCACGTCGCAATAAATTTTCTTGAACTTCTTCTCGAGAAGTAGGTGTTCCTCTGAATATTAATTCTTGGTACCTACGTTCCACACGCGTTTCAATTTCCGCTGTAATGAACAATTTTAACTCAGCACTAGGGAACACAACGGAACCAATATCTCTTCCATCCATCGCTATTCCGCCCGTGTTGCCCATTAGCTGTTGTTCGGCAACGAGTTTCTCGCGCACTTCTCTGATGGCCGCTACTTCGGAAACGAAGGAAGAAACTTTCGGAGTTCTGATGTCTTTCTCAACGTTTTCTTCGTTCAGTAGAAGTTCAGGTGATTTAGTTTCAGGATTAAGCACAAATTTCAACTCAATTTCATCCAATTTTGAAATGAGTAGACCGCGGTTCAATTCACTATTCGTGATGCACTTGTTTCTTAGTGCAAATAAGGTAACGCCGCGATACATCGCCCCAGAATCAATAAAGACGTAGTGCAGCGACTTAGCTAGCTCTCGGGCGAGGGTACTTTTCCCGCAAGAAGAATATCCATCAATTGCTATGGTGATCTTGTCGCTCATGTTCTATACAAAGAAACGATTATTTCAGAGATTTGAGAGAGTTTGTTAACAAAAAAAAGGACGACCATTCCGATAAATATCGGAAGATCGTCCTTTTACAATGTGTATTTCTATTTCTTAGAAGTAGAAAGTGATTTGCAACGAACCTGCTGGTCCGAAGAATGCATTCGAGTTATCAGTTCCCAATCCAAAAGCAGATCCTCCTGCTACTGTTTGAGTTTCAAATTGCTCTGTAGTTTGTCCAGCTGTTGGCTCTACACGAGTTGCAGTTTGAGTTCCTGTACCGAAAGTTTGAAGTCCAAGACCCCATCCGAACTCACCACCGATCGCCAATTTAGGCAATACGAAGTACTCAGCTCCAATGAATCCTCTAACTCCGAACATTACACCTCCTTTTTGCGTAACGCTTACTAAATCAGTAGTACCATCTACAGCGTGGTTTTGAGTAGCTGTACCAGTAGTTCCGTTCCAAGTGTATGCGTTAGCATAAGTGTAATCAACGCTGTTTCCACCGCCGAATCCAAGACCAACTTCACCTCCATAGTATCCCTGAAGACGAGTAGATCCTTTACGCCACTCAAGACCACCAGTCAACATGATGTTTACTCCTGAAGTCTTCTTTTCATCAACAACTAAAGCAGCATCTGGGTCAACAGCACCGTTTGCATCCAATGCAGAAGTGTACGCTTTTTCAGTTAAAGAGTTGAATCCGATATTGATCCCTCCGCGGTAAGCCATGTCGTCAGCAACGAAGTATTTTCCAGTGATAACATTGTTACCGTTCAAGAAAGACCAAGATCCAGCTGAACCTCCTCCGTTTGATCCGAAGATACCTTGAACGTATCCTAAAAGTGGAGTAGCGTCGATAGATACAGCCCAATCACCTGTTTCTGGCAAGTAAGACTCTCCTTTTTTTGATGTAAGGTCTTGAGCGAAAGCTGCAGAAGTTCCAAGAAGAACTGCAACCGCTAAAATTGACTTTTTCATAAAAATTTAATTTGTTTGGTTTAGGCTAAGGTACTCATCTTTTTCCAAAAGGTTTCAAAAAAAGCATCCACAGGAAGCGGTTGAAAAGGGGATATTCGACAAATTAACTCAAAAACTGAGCTAGCGACGCCAATTGGCGAGATTGGTGGTCAGTGTTAAAATGTTGTTAAAGCCTGCCTGCGAATAAATCAGGAAGCCATAATCAAGGCTAAACTTGCTGAAGTGCAATCCTAAACCAAAAGACATTCCCGCTGCTCCTGGGCGTTGTTCGATGCCCAGTTCTTTTCGTCGGTGATAATCAAAACCAGTTCGAAACACAATCGACTTTCCGAGGTTTAGTTCTAATTGATATGAAAAGTGATTAGCCAGCTTTTCTACAAATCCTGCTCTTGGAACTGGAATGGTATCTCCAGATAAAGGATCTACGGTAGGAACCAGTGTCGGGTCATTGTAGGTAATGTCCCATCGATTCAAGCTATGAGCCAAAACGGAAATTCTGAACGGGGCATGCGGTAGCTTGTACGCTGCGGCCATTTGAAAGTTTACGGGCAGTGGCTTTCTGTTGCCAGGTGTGTGTGCTTTGAATTGATATCCGAAGTTTTTTACATGAACTGTTGCAAGAAATCCTTTGTCCTTATTATAATACGTTCCCGCTAAATCGATGCTGGCACCAAAAGAAGAATACGTTTCCAATTGCGAATAGATGATGTTCGCCTTCGCTCCAATTGACAGTCGCTCGTTTAATTGATGTCCGATCCCGGCACCTGCAATCATCTCGAAAGGACTAAACGTTCCTTCTCCTATTCCATTTGTTCCAGTACGTTGGAATTTTCCATAGTTGACATATTTAATATATCCGACCATTGTACCGTAATCTTTCAGACCGAAGCCGTAATTGAACATCCCGTGGTTAATTCCACCTGCGTGAAGCGCCTGACTCACACTAACACCCTTTTCCATTTCTTCATTCAACAAAGAGGGGTTGTTTACCCCCATGCTGATGTCATCTCCAGCTCCAGTAATGAAGTTCCCTCCTAATCCAGCGTCTTGTGCACTGAAGTATAAATCGAGAAATGGAAAGGCATTTTCACCACCAGTTTGAGCGGATGCCATTGGAAGAACGGCAAGCGAGAGGATCAGAAGTTGAATTTTCATACGCATGTAACGCAAAGAAAGAGTAAAAATTTTAATCGATGATCTTTTTCTGTTCATTTTGAATTGAAACTTATTTTTTGGAGTTCGAGTGTAATTCGTATATTGAGTGTTTGCCGATCAACTGAAGACCAGAAGATTTAGCTATGAGTCATTTACTTGTTAAAATATTTCGCAATTCTACTACACGAATAATGTTCATCATTTATTTGTTGATTATTGCGCTTTCCTCCTTTTTTCTGATTTATGGTTATTTGGATCAACTTGCATTGCAAGAAGAAGGACAATACCGTAAGCTCAAAGCCGTGGTAAGTTCTATTGCAATGGATATGGATGGCGATGAGATTGAAGCGCTCATGGAATCATACCCTGAGAAGGATGGTTTAACCGCTAAGAATTCTAATGGTATTTATCGAAAGTACAGCGATATCATGAACAATGTAGTCCAGCACAATAATATCAATTCACCGATGTACACTCTGGTCTATAATAAAGAATCGAATGTTTTCGAATATGGAATTCGCTCTGATGAACAAGTGTATTTTCGTCATCGCTACGTAAACTTTCCAGATGTTCTTGTTGACAAAATGGAAACTGGAGGAACGATTCCTCGCTACAATACAGAAAATGGTACATGGATTTCAGCATTTTACCCAATTAGAAATGCTGAGGGAGAAGTAATTGGTTTACTAGAGGCGGATGAAGAGTTTACTTCCTTCATCGAAGAGGTGCGTTGGAGGTTCTTAGGCGGAGCAATTATGATGTTGGTATTTGTTGGCTTGATGGCAATTTTCGTTGTTATTTATGCACGAAGAATTTTGAAAGCAGAAGAAGATCAGAAAGCGCTATTGAAAAATCAAAAGCGCACGATTGAATTGAAGAATAGAAATATCAATGATTCAATTAATTATGCTTTGAAGATACAATCGGCCATCCTACCAGCAAAAGGTAGTTTCTCCGATTTATTTGATGATTTCTTCATTCTGTACCGTCCAAAGGATATTGTATCAGGAGATTTTTACTGGATGGAGCAAATTGGCAATGATGTGTATGTGGCCGTAGCGGATTGTACTGGACATGGTGTTCCTGGAGCAATGGTGAGTGTGATCTGTTCAAATGCATTGAACCAGGTGGTGAAAGAAATGCAAAAGAGAAATACAGGCGTAATTCTGGATCATGTAACGGATGTTGTAACCGAGCATTTCTCGAAAGGAGATCAACACATGCATGATGGAATGGATATCGCATTCTGTAGAATCAACTTAGAAACCTTGAATCTTGAATATTCGGGAGCCAATAATCCAGTATACGTTGTATCGAATGAAGAACTGCAACAGTTACCGTCATCACGTCAACCTATCGGCGATTATCCGAACAGAAAGCAATTCGAATGTACTGAGCTACAGTTGAAGCCTGGAGACCGGGTGTATCTGTTCTCAGATGGATATGCAGATCAATTCGGAGGCCCATCAGGAAAGAAATTCCGAAGTCAAAAGTTCCGCGAATTGATCAAATCCTCAGCAAATCTACCGATGAATCAGCAACGTGATTTATTGGAAAGAAGATTCAATGAATGGAGAGATGAGCTCGATCAGGTAGATGATGTGTGTGTGCTTGGAATTCGAATTTAGGACAAGTCAAACGCGTTTCCCCAATTCAATTACTTCAAGATCATGTATTCTATCTCCTGTGATAGAAAAACGCAAAATTGTTTTCATTTGATGGAAGCCTTTGAATCCGCACGCACCAGGGTTCATCCAAAGCATGTTGAAGCGAGGATCATTTTTCACCAAAAGGATGTGTGAATGACCGCAAATGAAAAGTGTTGGAGCTCCATTGGATGATAGCTCCGCAAATGCAGGTTTACTGTACTTTCCTGGTTTGCCTGCGATATGTGTGATGAGAACCTCTACGTCTTCACAATGAAAACGGTTGAATTCTGGAAATTCAGTACGTACATCCGCTCCATCAATGTTTCCATATACGCCGCGAAGGGGTTTGAATTCACGTAGTTCATCGATTACTGATACATCACCAACGTCTCCAGCATGCCAAATTTCATCCACATCTTTGAAATAATCATAGATCTTTGGATCGATAAATCCATGTGTGTCTGACATCAAGCCAATCCGTTTCATGATGAACGTCGTTTAGCGAAGTATTCTGAAAGAAGGAAAATAGAAACGATAAGCGTAAAGCAATACAGCACATCCTCAACAGGAATGGTCCAGATCCGAGGTGTAACCTTTTGTGCTTCGCTATACCACACAATGGGTTCGGGAGTCACTGCACCGGTTAGCACTCCGTTTACCAGCAAAAAAGGAATTAAACTAATGACAAAAGCAATTCCCATGAATGTATACTGGGGAGCTCTTAACCAAAAGAACAGTACGATACTTGAGGAAATCACAACGCTCAAAGTATACCAACCTGTTGGTTCCAGTAAAGTCAATATCAGTGCATAAATCGGAATGGCAAAGTAAATAAATCGATCCAGGTACTTGAATTTCATTGACCTGAAATAGTACTTTACACATTCGTAGATGAAAGTACAGGCAAACGGAACAACAATGAAAAAGAGTACTTCTTCTATCGGCAAATTACCAATGTCAATTCCAACCAAATAGTCTGGATTGAACCCCCAGAAACCATGTTCTGTAAAAATGAAATCCCAAATCAAAAAAGGAACGGCAACAATTAACGTAGCGTACAAAACGGGTTTCCATTTCGAAAAATAGTGAACCCTGCTATCGAAACTCAAGATTAATGGACCGAGTAAAGTGAAGCCATCAAGAAGCAGGTAGAGACCTTTCATGCTTTGAAGTATTTCCTCGGAACGATAAGCATTCCGAAGCATTCTCCATCTTCTTTTCCTTGTTTCTTGTGATGTACCTTGTGAGCTTTTCGAATGGCTTTGAAATAAGCATTGTTGGTTTTATCGAACCATTTAAATCTTCTGTGGATGAGTACATCGTGTACGAGAAAATAGACGACACCATATACGGCAATTCCAAACCCAAATCCAATGGAGAAATTCACATCGTAAATGAATCCAAGCATAATACACAGCCACGAAGGAACTGCGAAAATCATGAAAAACAGATCGTTTTTCTCGAAGATCGTTTTTCTTACTTGATGATGATCCTCATGAATTTTCCACAGAAATCCATGCATGAGGTACTTATGAGCAGACCACGCTGCAAATTCCATGAGGCAAAAGGCGAGAATAAGTGCAAATGCAAGTATCATAATGCAAAGTTAAGAATACTGAAAAATAGGACCCAAATGAAATACAGAGATTGTGCTGGTTTATTTCGTGCTTTTGCTAAGCTAAAATAAACGAAGGAGAAAAAACTGGCAAATCCAAACCAACAGACATAGTTCCATATCGGAATGATTCCGTTTTCCCAATCCCAAAAATCAAGTTTGATAGCGACGGGTTCAATGATGAAATCCATACCTGTGCACAGCGCACCTGCCAAAATGGATTTCAAAACGATGTTCATTTTGATAGAGTAGAGCAGTGCGCTACTAGCCACAACGATGCAGAACCAATTCACTCCAATAACGAACGGGATGTCACCAATTTTTGGACCAAGAGCCGCTCCATATTCATAATTTCCAAAGAGCAAACCTGTGTGTACGCCAATGTATTCAACCACAATTCCGCCGATAAAAATCACGAGAAATGTCCCTGCTGTTCGGATGTAGTTCTTCTCACTAATGAATAAAAGAAAAGCGGCTAAAATTAAATTGAGGTATGAGAGCTTTGCTCCTTCTGGGTAAAGTAGCATGATTCCCACCCCAATAGCGTGAAAAATGATCAGAATTCCGACAATAATCTGAATTCCTTTTCCCGAGTGGAACATTGATTTAGCCATTACTGCGCGATGGAAACATTCAACACATTTCGAACGCGATCAAAAACAATTTTGAACCATTCGGTATAAGCTTCTGGATGATGCGCCATGTCGGTTGCGAGAGATGCAAGGTCAATGTATTTCCAATCTTCAACTTCATCTGGATTCATATTCGGAGCTTCGTTGAATCGACCAATTAGTACATGATCCAATTCGTGTTCTGTCAGAGAGTTGTCTAACTCCGCTTTGTAAATGAAAGAAAATACAGCATCCAGCGGAACGGTAAAACCCATTTCCTCTGTTAAGCGGCGCATTCCAGCATCTACAATTCCTTCTCCCGTTCGGGGATGACTGCAACAGCTGTTTGACCAAAGTCCTCCAGAGTGATACTTTGAAGAAGCTCGTTTCTGCAAAAGAAGCTCGTTTTGATCGTTAAAAATGAATACAGAAAATGCCCGATGCAGAAGTCCTTTCTCATGGGCTTCCATTTTTTCCATTTCTCCAAGAGGCTGATCAAGCTCGTCTACGAGTATTACATGTTCCATTTTAGAGTAAATTCATAGAGTTACGCACATACGATTTTGCAAACAAAAGCATTTTGGTATTGTTCGGAACGCGTATGCGACTTTCAAGAAGTTCATTCGCTGTTTTTCGTTTGATTTTTCTGAGCAGTTTCGTGTAATACACGTAGCTCACGTAAACACCGAATCGAGAGGATTTAGGAAGTTGTTTTATTCCTTCATACGCTTCGTCAAATTCTACTTGAATTTCTTCTTCGATACGACTTTTATCCTCCAATGACAGTCCTTCCATATCCACTCCTGGGAAATAAATACGACCGAGCCCTTGAAAATCATCCTTCATATCACGTAAGAAATTGATTTTCTGGAAAGCTGATCCAAGTTTCATGGCATACGGCTTCAGACGCTGGTATTCTTTCTCATCGCCGTAAACGAAAACCTTCAAACACATCAAGCCTACAACTTCCGCTGAGCCAAGGATATACTCCTCGTAAGATTCTTGTGTCTAGTCTAACGGATTCAAATCCATGCGCATGCTGTGAAGAAATTGATCAATCAATGCGTGATCGATTTGATACTTATTCACGACTAATTGAAACGTATTTAAAATAGGGTTCAATGAAATTTTTCGTTCAATAGCCTTGTACGTATCTTCTACAAATTCGTCCAATAAGACCTCCTTATTCTGCTCATGAAATGTATCAACGATCTCATCGGCAAAACGAACGAAACCATAGATTCCGTGAATGTCATCTCTGATTTTTCCATCTAAAAAACGTACTCCTGCATAGAATGAGGTACTGTAAGAC
Organism: Crocinitomicaceae bacterium; assembly: GCA_045105095.1. Lineage (GTDB taxonomy): Bacteria > Bacteroidota > Bacteroidia > Flavobacteriales_D > Crocinitomicaceae > UBA4466. The sequence continues at coordinate 12,460 of JBGCDF010000432.1, forward strand.
TTCGTTACATGCTTAGATGCTTTAAAAGAGTAGGTATCGAAAAGTGCTCTCATAGTG
>JBGCDF010000433.1:0-8167 GCA_045105095.1 Crocinitomicaceae bacterium
GATACTTGGATACTTGGATACTTGGATACTTGGATACTTGGATACTTGGATACTTGGATACTTGGATACTTGGATACTTGGATACTTGGATACTTGGATACTTGGATACTTGGATACTAATTAATTCGAAATGGAGGCACAATTGTAGTCTATTACTTCATTTTTCGCTTGCCCTTTATCCTTTTTATCTTCCTTTAAGCATATGGAAAATTCATTCCATGTATTGCGCCGTGAGATCGTCTAACTTGAGTCGTACTTTTAATAGGACTGATATTCAATGGATACCAAAAATATCATTGAATTCCTGTAACTATTTGTGGGGTTTTGTGTCCTACCGATAAATGTTTACACATAACTAACAAACTCATGAGAACCTTATCCCACTTATTCCTCTTGATGGCATTCGCCTCAGCATTCTGCTTTCAAGCGATCGGCCAACAACAAATCGAAGTGTCTGGTCAAGTAAAAGATGAGCAGACTAAAGAAAACTTGCCCTACACCAAAGTCGTTGCCTTGTCACCTGCGGATAGCTTGATTGGAGGCGGAATCACCGATGAGAATGGATTCTTCCGACTGCCACTCAATCCTGGTATGTATAAATTCGTAATCAGCACTTATGGTTATCAAAACGATACTATTGCAGCCAGGCTTCTTCGTGAGGACAAATTCCTGGGAGTTGTTCGACTCAAAAGTGACCTCATCGATATTGACGAAGTGAAAGTCTCCGCCAGTTCTCGAATAGATTTGTTGGAGAAAGATGTTCAAATCGTTACAGAAGAACTAAAGAAAGGATCAACCGCTGCAAAAGACGTGTTGGATCGAATTTCGGGGATTTCGTATGATGAGTATTCAGGTGTGCTAAAAGTAGACAATGATGCGAATATCATGGTCCTTGTGAACGGAGTGGAAAAGAGTCAAGAATACATCCAGAATCTGGACCCTGAACGACTCGTTCGTGTGGAGACCGTTCGCGATCCAGGAGGTCGATACGGATTGGAAGGCTACACCGCGATCGTAAACGTGATTCTTAAACGAGATTATCGAGGCTCTGAACTATATATCGAGCAAATGAACCTTGTAGACATCGCTATGGAGCGCAAAACACTCGATTACATGATTGGAAGTGTTAATGCTACTTATAACTTCACACAAAATGATCTAAACATCTATGGATCGGCATATTTGGAACGAAAAAATTTCAAATTGAGTTCGGAATCATTCACGGAATATGCAGACGGAACAGTTGTAGAAGAAAGAGCCGAATGGCGCGTTCCAAACACGAATATTTTGGAAACAAACGCGTTCTACACGCTCGGTATTGATTATCGTATCAACCCGAAACACATCATTAGCGTTGAGAGCAATATTCAGGCCTTCCCGATGAGCCTGAGTCAGGAGAATCTTGATTATCACACGGATATTTTCTCGAATGGAGTGATGGTGGATGAGTTTCTTTTCACCATGCGAAACAAGAGCAAAACCTCTGACATCCTCAATTCTTTTTTCTGGATTGCTGACTTCAATGAGCGAACTAAACTCAACGTAAATTTCACTTACTCCAATTATAGAGACGAATATAATTATCACACGAATCAAGAAGGTCAGTATAACCGCTACGAAATCGGTATAAACAAAAAGCAATATACACGCGGATACGCAGAACTTGACCATGTTCTATCGAAGAAAACGAGCATTCTAATCGGATATGGTAACACATGGAGAGCACTGGAAAACGACTTTAGCGTAACGATTAATGAACCCAACCCGAATGCGACTACTGAATTCTCAAGTGATTTCAGACTCACCGATATGCGACATAAACTCTATTCGAACTTTTCATGGAAAATTGGAAAGAAATGGAGTTCGAGAATAGGGATCGCGGCAGAATCCTCAGCTCCCAGAGTAGATGATCAGCAATTGAATTACATGATTCTTCAGCCCTTGTTTGACTTGCGCTACGTAGCAAATAAGGACTTAAACTTCATTCTGAAATACAGAACGACAAGCGGCTACCCTACCATCTCGCAAACGAATCCATTCACGAGTTTGGTTAATCCAAGAATTACCTCCACTGGAAATCCTTTCCTACGACCATCTACCGCACATCGCTTCTCACTTCGTATAAACATGCTTCAGGGGATTTTAGCGCTTGAGCCTTACACGTCTTACTCCAACAATACGGTAGTAAATGTGGGTGAATTGGATGCGAACGACATCTTCAACTTCCGCTACGAAAATGCTGAACTGTTTCAACGAACAGGGGCAAAATTGAACGTAAGTCATTTCTTCAAACCAGGCATTATCATTCAGGCAAATACCGAAGTATTCCATTCGAAAATCGTTTCAACAACAAAAACAAATAGCTTAGTTGATTGGCGAGCAGATGTGGACCTCATCTATATGTTCATGAAAACGGAGACCTTACTAGGATTGAAATATCAACGTCAACAAAGTAAAATGATCAACGGACTAGGATGGGATAAAGGTGATGTTGACTTCTGGTTATTATTCTACAAACGTCCACTTTTCAAAAAGAAAGCGAGTATCATGTTCGGATATTTCCTTCCACTTGATCTTGGAGCGAGCTACAATCAAGGTTCTTTTGCAGAAACAACTGGAATCATGATGAGAACGGACAATGATGTCTCACTTGTGAAAAACATGTTTATCTTGGAGTTGAGCTACCGATTTAGCAAAGGAAAATCGATTAAAAAGAGAGAGAAAGATGTTCAAAGAGAAGAAGAAAACAGCGGTGGAGGAATGTTCTAAATTGTAAATGGAATGAAATTATTCGTTTTTGACATCGATGATACCCTCACTCGAAGTGAAGATCAACATATATGTGCTTACGTCCAGGCAATGAACCATTTCGGAATTTCTGAAATCGATCAGAATTGGGCAAGCTACGAGCATCACACAGACAGCTTCATTCTGAAAGAAAACTATGAGCGAAACTTTCCGCAAAGATTCGATTTCAACTTCATTCCAAACTTTGAAGCACGTATGACCGAACTGATACTTGATTTGTCCCCCGTTACTGAAATTAATGGCGCTCAATCAATCATTCGTGAATTGAATAAGCATCCCGATTATGCCATGTGTTTCGCTACAGGTTCATTGCTGCAGCCCGCCCTCATCAAGTTAAATCAAGCTGAAATTGATGCAAATGAAGAACTCGTAGCAGGTTCGAATGAAATTTTTGAACGTGAAGGGATCGTTTCTGAGGCGATTCAACGTGCAAAACAGCATTACGCCGTCACCAATTTCGAATCAATCATCTCAATAGGAGATGGAATTTGGGACTTAAAAACAGCTAAAAATCTTGGAATCCATTTCATCGGTATAGGCATGAAAAATTACGCCGATTTCCAACAAGCTGGTATCAACACTCACATCGAAGATTGGAGTAATTTTGATCCTTTCAAAGTTTAGAATAATTGAAAAAGGGGTGATTCGCACAAAATACAATTGATATATCAACTATTGTTGTATCTTTGAATCAAACTTTCACCTCAATGCAACGAATTGAAGACGTAATTCTCTTTCAGATTGACCTTACAAGCAAGGTTTCAAAGCAGTATTCCCAAAAGGAATTTGATCGGCATGGCCTAGGTATTACTGTTGAGCAGTGGGTTATATTAAAGATTCTTTCTGAAAAAGAGAATCTTTCTCAACGTGAACTTGCCAATCACTCTTATCGAGATCCCGCTTCTATTACCCGCACGATAGATATTCTGGAGAAAAAAGGACTTCTGGAACGACAAGCCATTCCGAATAATCGACGACGATACCATATTAATTTGACGAAGGAAGGTAAGCAGTTCGTGGAAAAGTATCTTGATTTAGTGAAAGAGCAGCGCGCGCTGAGCGTAAAAGGATTGACGAAAGCAGAACTGGAGACATTGAGCACGGTGCTGGAAAAAATTCGCAAGAATATGAGTTAAAAAAATTTGAATTAATAATTGATATATCAATAATTGATAAGTATAAATATCGATATATCTCGATATTGAAATATGTCAATATTTAGAACAACACTTTAAAACGACTTAATTAAAAGTAAAATAAAACACACATCATGAAAAAAGTAAAATTCATCGCCTTGACCTGTCTACTATTTGCGGCATTATCAAGCAAGGCACAAACCAACAGTATGAAAGACATCGAAACAACTATCCATGCATTCGCCAAAGCTGGAGATAACAGCGACGCCGAAACGCTAAGAACCTACCTCGACGACAATTACCGTGTAGTAATGAACCGACTATTCGGAAGTAAGGAAGTGAGCGTTCTCAGTAAAGAACTCTACTTATCGAAAATTGAATCCAAAGAATTTGGCGGTGACACGAGAGAAGTGTCGATCCACAGTGTAACAATAAATGGATCAACGGCCAATGCAAAAGTAAGCTTTAAAGGTTCCAAGATGACTTTTGTTTCACTCTTAAGTCTGGTTCAGGACGCCCAAGGAAACTGGAAATTGATTAGCGACACTCCTGTTTTGGAGTAAACTTTACACGCGTTTTTTGACTCTAAGCGATTCGACACTCCCTAGAATCGCTTTTTTGTTAGTATCTTCCACTCTTGAATTTCCAACATGAAACAAAGCTTTTCCTATAAGATTGCACTATTGATCTTACGCTTAATGGGCATCAAAAAGTCCTTTAGCCAGATGCCCGTTGATTTCAAAAAAATCAGAAAACAAGATGTTCATACACCAAAAGGCGGCTACTTTAACAAAAATTCAACGAGCTTTCCTTTATTGGAAACCAAAGTAACAGAACTATCCCCAACGTCTGCGGAGAATAAACTAGTTATTTTTATTCATGGAGGTGCATTCATTTCAGGGCCTGCCAAACACCACTGGGACGCTGTTCGGACTATAGCTGATTCATCGAAATCAGTAGTATGGATGTGCGATTATCCCAAAGCCCCAGAAAAAGATATTGAAGTGATCTCCGCAAACATTGATCACGTCTACCAAACCGCACTAAAAAAATACCCGAATCACCAAATCAGCCTAGTAGGAGATTCTGCGGGAGCAACGTTGATCACAGCTCTTGCACAACGTCTTATCAAACATAAAGAACGTTTACCCGATCAGTTGATTCTCATTTCACCGGTTATGGATGCGTCCATGACAAACCCTGAAATCGATATTATTGATCCGCTTGATCCAATGTTATCAAAAAAAGGTATCCTCAGCGCAAAACAAATGTGTGCGGGAAATCTTGATCTGACTGACCCAATGATCTCCCCTCTATATGGAGAATTCGCAGGATTTCCGAAAACTCTGATTTTTCTAGGTTCTTATGACATCATGTTTCCAGACGAACAATTAGCCGTTCAAAAGCTGAAAGATGCGAAAGTGGACGTGCATGTTGTTGAAGGAGAAAAAATGCCGCATATCTGGCCGATATTACCTGTTATGAAGGAAGCAAAATTGGCATTCAAAGAAATTCTGAATAGATTGTAGTATGAAAAATCTTCTCGTTGCGTTTCTGATTTCATTCATTTGTTCATTTCAAGCGAACGCGACGCGGACCTTATATGTTGATGATTTCTTAAATATCCTCGGAAACACCGCAGCTGAAGATGCTCTCCTCTCCTATTCTCAGGCGAATGAAATTGAGATTCTATTGCTCTATGAACTTCATCTCGTTAACGCAACTTACGACATAACGCATTATTCGACCAGTGGAATATTAGCTGACTTCATTTCTAAGGCTAAGAATGACTTTGGTATTCTGAAAATTGGAGCTGTTGGCGAAAACGCAGACTTTTTCTGGAATGTTATTCATCCCTACAATGCGAGCAGATCGAGTTCAGATGAAAGAATTGAAATCATTAACCTTGAATTTGAATTTTGGATTCAATCTGCAACTGATCCTGGAGGATATTACTGCGATACGTATCTGACTCCTGCCGGCTATCCATGCACGAATGATGGAGCTTATGGATTTGCACTGTCCCAATTATTATCAATGGACCAACTCAAGGGCTACAGCAGTTACCCTCTTTCGACTGAAATATACGTGGGTTGGCCAACTCTCTCGCAATCGTATCAACTTGCTGGTGCCGTCGACCGTATGTTAGTGCATGCATATGTCGATGATCCGAATATTGCTTACGACTACATCGAAGATAGAATCATTGATATTTCTGGTGGAGGTAATAATCTCGATGTTTCCATTATTTTTTCCTCTGAACCCAACTTCATGCAAAACTGGTTAAATGCAAACTCCATGCTTGCAGCAGAAACTATCTTTTACAATGATTGGCTCAATGGAGCTTCCTCTTGGGCGACGTTGAGCACGATGAATTTAGAGGGTTTTACCTACTTCGCATACACCTTCAATCAGAACATCACAGTAGGAACAGAGAGTATGGACTTACCTGAGGACATAACGGTCGCACCCAACCCTGTGAATGACGTCATGACTATCACAAGCGACAGTCAGATAGAACTCATTCAAGTGTATGACCAATTAGGAAAATGCGTGTTGAAAACCTCCAATAATTCCATTGACATGAGTCAGTTGAGTAAAGGTCTGTACACCGTTCATGCACAAACTGATCAACGCATAGAAGTGCACAAAATCGTTAAGAACTGATCGGAAATTTTCTAAAATGATAAAAGCGGGATTGAACTATAGGAAATATCTGAGTGCTTTGTTGTACGTTGTACTGAGCTTTCAACTCTTTGGTCAATTCTCTGAAGATTCCCTCATTCACTTTGAAGTGCAAGGAAATGACACCGACCCACTGATCATTCTGGACGGATCAAAAAAACATCAAGTATTTTACAACCCAACAAGTCAGAATCAAGGCACGCTCCTGCTCCACATGGTTGGATCAATCGATAATCCCAATAGCACCATTCTATATCCGAGCGTCGCAGCGAACAATGGATTCCATTGCATCAGTCTTGCCTATCGAAATGGTGTGTCGGGCCAGTCGGCATGCGGAAACATACCTGATTCCGATTGCCACTTGAACTACCGAAAAGAAATCATCGAAGGAATTGACTATAGTTCTGAAGTGAATGTCAACAATGCGAATTCCATTGACAACAGACTGATCAAACTACTCCAATACCTGGACGCAAATTATCCAAGTCAAAATTGGTCACAATACCTCTCTGGAAATTCCGTGAACTGGGACAAACTGATCGTTTCGGGACATTCTCAAGGAGGTGGACACGCTGCTGTAATTGGAATTACCAAACCAGTTCAACGCGTATTGATGTTCGGCTCCCCAAACGATTACAGTGACACCTTACTGACACTCGCAAACTGGACGCAATTGCCCCATTTAGTGGCGGATTCAAATTACTATTCTTTCAATGCTCTGTACGATGAAGTGATCGAATTTTGGAAGCAATATGCCCATTCGGATGCATTAAATCTGGATAATTACGGAGATACTGTAAACGTCGATATAGTTCCCTCCCCATTCAATGCCTCTCGACAACTCTACACAAAGGAAATCGTCACTAGCCCTAATCCTTTCGAACTCACGCATGACGTGATGATACGAGATGCGGAAACGCCTTTGGACGGACAGGGAAACCCCGTTTTTGAATGCGCATGGAAATACATGCTCGGAGTAGAATGTGGACTGAACTATACGGAAGAATTAGGTGCCTTTCCATTTCAACTCTATCCGAATCCTGCAAGAGATGAAATCCACGTAAAATCAAAAAACTCTCTGCTCGGCGAGGTGAATATTTGCATACTTGATGTTCTGGGAAGAGAAAGAATGACTGATACCATTTCATCAGACAAGTCCATCATCAATATCCAGCAGCTTCCTCAAGGAGTTTACACGATTCTGCTACTTCAGCAAGGTAAGCCAGTAGGTTCAGAGCGTCTCATCAAATACTATTAGGAATAGTGAGTAACGAGATTCCTCATATTGCCTACAACCCAAGAGATGAGATCCTCGAAGGTTTTGAAATCGTACCGATTCATAAAATAGCGAAGGAACGTCCAAGTTTCAAACACGATCCTGCCGCTCCTCATCAGCTTGACTTCTACAATTTAATCGTTTTTACTGAGGGCGAGGGAAGACATTTTATAGATTTTAACTGGCACCCTGTCAAAAAAGGAAGTGTCGTCTACTTGGCCAAGGAGCAAATAAATGCTTTCGACTTAGACAGTAATCTAGA
>JBGCDF010000434.1:0-4191 GCA_045105095.1 Crocinitomicaceae bacterium
AGTATGGGAGTTGTAGTAAAAGGTGGTGAAGCACCAGAAACTAAATAATTGTAATTGTTATGGCAAGAATTTCTAAAAAGAGAAAAGAAGCCCTTTCGAAAATTGATTCGGAAAAGGCATATAGCTTAGCAGACGCATGTAGTTTAGTTAAGGAAGTTTCAACCGCTAAGTTTGACGCCTCAGTTGACGTGTGTGTACGTCTTGGAGTTGATCCAAGAAAAGCTAATCAAATGGTAAGAGGAACAGTAGCATTGCCTCACGGTACAGGTAAGGACCTTAAGGTTCTTGTATTGTGTACTCCTGATAAGGAGGAAGAAGCAACTGCTGCAGGTGCTGATTACGTTGGATTGGACGAGTACATTCAGAAAATCAAAGGAGGTTGGACTGATATCGACGTTATTATTACAATGCCAGCAGTAATGGGGAAAGTTGGAGCACTAGGACGTATTTTAGGTCCTCGTGGTTTGATGCCAAACCCGAAAACTGGTACGGTAACAATGGATGTCGCTAAGGCAGTAACTGAAGTAAAAGCGGGTAAAATCGACTTTAAAGTTGATAAGTATGGGATCATTCACGCTTCTGTTGGGAAAGCGAGTTTTGATAGTGTGAAAATTGAAGAGAACGCAGATGAGTTGCTTCAAACACTTATCAAAATGAAGCCTTCATCAGCGAAAGGAACCTATATTAAGAGCATTTACATGAGTTCTACCATGAGTCCTAGTATTCTAATAGACGCTAAGTCTCTAATTGCTTAAAACGGATTTGAAATGACAAAAGAAGAAAAAGCAAAGTATGTAGACGAGTTGGCTAATGATTTAGCAAACAACAACGTAATCTACTTAACGGATACAGCAGAATTAACAGTAGAAGCAGTAAACGGATTGCGACGTAAAGCATTCAACGCTAAGGTAAGTATGCGTGTGGTTAAAAACACACTACTTGAGAAAGCAATGGATCGCGTTGAAGACAAAGATTTCGGTGATCTTAGAGATACATTGAAAGGTGCGACTTCAATCATGTTCGCAGAAGCCGGTAATGCTCCAGCAAAGCTTATCAAAGATGTTCGTAAGAAATTGGATAAGCCACTTCTTAAAGGAGCTTGGATTGATGAAGGTGTTTACATTGGCGATGACCAATTGCAAATGCTTGCTGATATCAAGTCGAAAGAAGAATTGATTGGAGATATCATTGGATTGCTTCAAAGTCCTGCTAAGAACGTTGTTTCTGGACTTAAAGGTGCTGGCGGAAAAATCGCAGGTATCCTTAAAACCCTCGAAGAAAGAGGATAAAATATTGCACTTTGGTGTAATGGAAATAAATTAATTATTAAGAATTTTTTAAAATAAAAATAAAATGGCTGATTTGAAAGAAATGGCAGAAGCGTTAGTTAACTTGACAGTTAAAGACGTAAATGAACTAGCAAACATCTTGAAAGATGAGTACGGAATCGAACCTGCAGCTGCAGCTGTAGCAGTTGCTCCTGGCGGAGCTGGTGGTGGCGGAGAAGCTGCTGAAGAGCAAACAGAATTCGACGTTGTACTTAAAGCAGCAGGTGGTTCTAAATTAGCAGTAGTTAAATTGGTAAAAGAATTGACTGGTGCTGGTTTGAAAGAAGCTAAAGAAATGGTTGATAGTGCACCAGCAACTTTGAAAGAAGGTGTATCTAAAGACGAAGCTGAAGGTCTTAAATCTTCTTTGGAAGAGGCAGGAGCTGAAGTAGAGATCAAGTAATTAGTTACTTAAATTTTGGGAAAGGCGTCCGTCATTTGACGGGTGCCTATTCCTGTTTTTTCGCAGAGGGTACAGCAATGTGCTAAATATTTTCACCAAAAACGTTTGACCTTGGCAACAGCAAGCAAATTATCAAAAAGAGTGAATTTTGCGTCGAGCAAAAATCAGTTCGCATATCCAGACTTTCTGGATATCCAACTAAAATCATTCCAGGAGTTCTTCCAATTGGAGACAACTCCAGAGAACCGGGACAGTGAAGGGCTTTTTAAAGTATTCGCCGAGAACTTCCCAATTACAGATACAAGAAACCAATTCGTTTTAGAGTTTCTTGATTACTTTATTGACCCACCTCGCTACACAATCGAAGAGTGTATCGACCGTGGATTGACGTACAGCGTCCCTTTAAAAGCGAAACTTAAATTATACTGTACCGATCCAGAGCACGAGGATTTCGAAACTATCGTGCAGGACGTATATCTAGGTACAATCCCTTACATGACTCCGAAAGGATCATTCGTGGTAAACGGAGCAGAGCGTGTTATCGTTTCTCAATTACACCGTTCTCCAGGAGTATTCTTTGGACAAAGTCGTCACGCCAACGGTACTAAATTGTACTCAGCGCGTGTGATTCCATTTAAAGGATCTTGGATCGAATTCGCAACTGACATCAATAGTGTGATGTATGCGTATATCGACCGTAAAAAGAAATTACCTGTTACTACTTTGTTCCGTGCAATCGGTTACGAAAGTGACAAGGACATTCTCGAAATCTTTGACTTGGCAGATGAGCTCAAGGCAACGAAAACTAACCTGAAAAAAGCGATCGGTCGTAAATTGGCTGCACGTGTATTGAAATCATGGGTAGAGGATTTCGTAGATGAAGATACAGGTGAGGTGGTTTCAATCGAACGTAATGAAGTATTACTCGATCGTGAGACTATCCTTGAAGAAGAACACATTGAATTAATTTTGGATTCAGGTGCTAAAACGATCATCCTTCACAAAGAGGATATCAACAGCGCTGATTTCACGATTATCTACAATACACTTCAGAAAGATACATCGAACTCTGAAAAAGAAGCAGTAGAGCATATCTACCGCCAATTGCGTAACGCTGAGCCGCCAGATTATGAAACGGCAAAAGGAGTATTCGAAAAGCTATTCTTCTCTGATACACGTTATGACCTCGGTGAGGTTGGACGTTTCCGTTTGAACAAGAAATTGGGTGATAACATGGAGGAAACTTCACGTGTATTGACCAAAACGGATATGATCTCGATCATCAAGTACTTGATCGAATTGATTAACTCGAAAGCAGATGTCGATGATATCGATCACCTTTCAAATCGTCGTGTAAGAACAGTTGGTGAACAATTGTACTCTCAGTTCGGAGTTGGTTTGGCTCGTATGGCTAGAACAATCCGTGAGCGTATGAACGTTCGTGACAACGAAGTCTTTACTCCAATTGACTTGATTAACGCGAAGACACTTTCTTCGGTGATTAACTCATTCTTTGGAACAAACCAGCTATCTCAGTTCATGGATCAAACGAATCCACTTTCTGAGGTAACACACAAGCGCCGTCTGTCGGCACTAGGACCTGGTGGACTTTCTCGTGAAAGAGCAGGTTTCGAGGTTCGTGATGTTCACTACACGCACTACGGTCGTCTTTGTACGATTGAGACACCTGAGGGACCAAACATTGGTTTGATCTCTTCTCTATGTGTATTCGCCAAAGTAAACAAACTTGGATTCATTGAAACTCCATACCGCGCGGTGAAAGGTGGTAAGGTAGATACTAAAAATGAACCAGTTTACCTTTCGGCAGAAGAGGAAGACGAGCAGACAATTGCTCAGGCAAATGCTCAGATTGATGATAAAGGAAACTTCTTAACTGAGACAGTTAAGGCACGTTACGAAGGTGACTTCCCAGTAGTACCACCAACGGATCTTTCGTTGATGGACGTTGGAGCCAACCAAATTGCATCAATCGCCGCATCTTCTATTCCTTTCTTGGAGCACGATGATGCCAACCGTGCCCTGATGGGATCTAACATGCAGCGTCAAGCAGTTCCACTTTTACAGCCGAACTCGCCAATCGTTGGTACAGGAATCGAAGAGCTAGTAGCTAAAGATTCTCGTGTATTGATCAACGCAGAAGGTGATGGTGTTGTTGAATATGTTGATTCAAACGAAATCGTTCTTAAGTACAACTGGACGAAAGAAGATAAAATTGTGAGTTTCGATGGAGAAGTTAAACGCTACCCATTAACGAAATTCCAAAAGACAAACCAAGGTTCTTGCATGAACTTGAAGCCGATCGTTAAGAAAGGTGATGTAGTTGAAGAAGGACAGGTATTGTGTGAAGGTTACGCAACTCAAGCAGGTGAATTAGCACTTGGACAAAACTTGAAAGTGGCCTTCATGCCTTGGAAAGGATATAACTTCGAGGATGCGATT
>JBGCDF010000435.1:0-6707 GCA_045105095.1 Crocinitomicaceae bacterium
ATACATGAATCTGGTGCCAACAGGCGTCGGAGGAGAACTCTATATTGGAGGAGAAGGCGTTGCTCAGGGATACTTGAATCGAGAGGAACTTACAAGTCAACGTTTTGTAGAGAATCCATACGATACTTCAGAACGCTTGTACCGAACGGGAGATAAAGTCCGACTACTTCCAAATGGTGATTTGGAATACCTCGGTCGAATGGATGATCAGGTGAAAATCCGAGGCTACCGAATCGAACTAGGAGAGATAGAACATGCATTGCAACAGCATGAGTCAATCACGGACACAGTGGTCATCGCTCGATCTAACGAAGAGGGAGTAAATGAACTGGTGGCCTACATGGTTAGCAGACAAGAAGAAACAGTGGCCGACTTGCGTTCATTCTTGAGTCAACAGCTTCCTGATTACATGCTTCCGTCGTACTATGTCCAACTGGACGAACTTCCGCTCAATAACAACGGGAAAGTAGACAAAAAAGCACTGCCAAATCCAAAGGAACTTGGTTTAGATAGTGGAACAGAATACATCGCTCCGGAAACTGAAATGGAGAGAGAACTGGTTGAAATTTGGCAAGAGGTTCTGCTGCACGAAAGAGTAGGGATAATAGATGATTTCTTCCATTTAGGAGGACACAGTTTGAAAGTTGTTCGTTTGATCAATGCGTATCAACAACGCTTCGATGTAAAACTTACCTTAAAGGAGTTATTCGTTTATACAACGATTCGCGCCCATTCTGAACTCATCTCACGAGGGACTAAGGACGATTTTCTTAAAATTTCTCCTGTCGAGAAGCAACTAAACTATGCGCTTTCTGACGCTCAAAAGAGATTGTGGGTACTCAGTCAGTTCGAGGAAGCTTCGAAGGCGTACAATATGCCTGCACATGTTCAGTTGAAAGGGGAATACGATTCGGTGCTTTTTGAACAAGCAATCAGAGCTACAATTGAGCGTCATGAGATACTGAGAACTGTCTTCAAAGCGGATCATCAAACGGAAGAAATTCGTCAGTGGATAATCGATTCTGACGATGTTAACTTCAAACTTAGATCCGAAGACTTCTCGGCCCAAACGGATAAAGTACAACGTTGTGAATTATTGATTGCAGAAGATTCCTTCAAGCCCTTCGATTTGGAAAATGGCCCTTTGTTCAGAGTAACGTTGATGAAGCTGGATACTGATGAATACCTCTGTTATTTCAATATGCACCACATCATCAGTGATGGTTGGTCCATGGACGTCCTATCGAAGGATGTTTTTGCATTCTACGAAGCGTTCAAACAGAATCAAATACCTGATTTACCTTCGCTTCCCATTCAGTATAAAGATTATGCTGCTTGGCAACAAAACCAACTTGACAGTCCCTCATTTGAGTCGCATCAATCGTTCTGGCTAAAGGAACTTTCGGGCGAATCAACTCGAATTGATTTACCTTCTTCTAAACAACGGCCTAAGTTGATGACCAACAAGGGAGCGGGCTTGCAAACGATAATTGATCTGAGGTTAACGGATAAAATAAAGGAGTTCGCTTCCAGTCAGGATGGCACTTTGTTTACAACGGTACTCGCGCTTTGGAAGGCATTACTTTATCGCTATACGGCGCAGCAGAACATCACAATTGGAACACCCGTAGCAGGACGTGATCATATTGATCTTGAGAATCAGATTGGTTGCTACGTCAATACGCTGGTGTTGAATAATGACATGCACCCTCATGATGAATTTGAGAAATTCCATGATCAGGTGAAAAATAAGCTTCATCAGAGTTTCGAACATGCTGTTTATCCATTTGATCGTCTGGTGGATGATCTCAAACTGAAACGAGATACCAGTCGAAATGCCATTTTCGATGTAATGCTTGTACTGCAGGATTTCGAAGAATCATCTGTAAATAAGGAGTCTGATTTTGCTTCTTTATTAGACGACGGTGAAATCTATGAGATGGATAACTGCACATCAAAATTTGATCTGGAAATTACCTTCCGCGAGGAGAGCGATACCCTTCTTCATCAAGTGATCTACAATCCAGATGTGTACGATCGTGCGTTGATGGAAAAGCTACTTATCAATTTCGAAGAGTTATTGAAAGGTGTTTTGGAGACTCCGAGTGTTCGGTTAGCAGAAATTGATGTGCTGAGCAGTGAAGAAAGAGAACAGCTTCTGATGTCATTCAACGATACGCATCAAACCTACGCTCCGGAGCAAACTCTCCTTGATTTATTCGAGGAAAAAGTCACTAACTCACCCGATACGTGTGCAATTTCTTTTTCTGAAAGTGATGCGAAGTTGTCATATTCTGAATTAGACAAACGTTCGAATCAACTTGCGAACTATTTACAATTGGATTTCAACATTGAGCAAGGTGACTTAATTGGAGTGAAGCAAGAACGAAGCGAATGGATGGTTACGTCGATATTAGCTATTCTGAAAAGTGGAGCAGCCTACGTTCCGATTGATCCGAGTTTCCCTGAAGAGCGTATCGCTTTCCTTGAAAATGAGTGCAAATGTAGTTTGGGAGAATCGGAGCTAAATAACTTTAAATCGAAACAAGCAAAGTTCTCCGCGGATGCGAAAGAAATAGCAGTGCTCACAGATAATTTGGCGTATACGATGTACACCTCAGGATCGACGGGTAAGCCGAAAGGAGTTCAAATCGAACATGGAAATCTCTACAATTACCTGAACTGGGCGAAAAGCAAATACCTTGGTGAATCTGATGCTGGTAATTTTGGTCTGTACAGCTCTCTTTCATTCGATTTAACGGTAACAAGCTTGTTCCTTCCACTGATTTCGGGGGGCACATTACACATTTATCCAACAGAATGGGAAGTTTCAGATATTCTAGGTCATTATTTTGACCCAACAACCCCAGCAGATAATATCAAACTGACTCCAGCACACGTTCAATTACTAGCACATCTAGATCTGAAAGAAACGAATGTGAAAACGGCTGTCGTTGGAGGAGAAGAACTACGTCCTCATCATGTGCGAATTCTGAAAGATTTGAATCCTCGGATGCGCATTTTTAATGAATATGGTCCAACGGAATGCACAGTGGGCTGCACAGTGTCAGAAGTTGGTGATGAAGACATCATTACAATCGGGGAACCTGTCGCGAATACGCAGGCATACATTGTCAACGAAGAAAATTCGTTACAGCCCGTAGGTGTTGCTGGAGAATTATTGATTGGAGGGGCACAAGTAGCTCAGGGCTACCTGAATCAGGAGCAGCTAACATCAGAAAAATTCATAGAAAATCCCTTTGTTCCAAACTCTGTGGCATATCGCACGGGAGATTTGGCAAAATGGGACAAAGATGGCGCAATCATTTATTTGGGTCGAATCGATGACCAGATTAAAATCCGTGGATACCGTATTGAGCTCGGGGAAATCGAACATGTCTTACAAGGACATAATTCAATTACAGACACGGTCGTGATTGCCCGACGAAATGAAAACGGCACGAATGAGTTAGTGGCTTACATAGTAAGTGATCAAGACAAGACGGTAGCAGATATGCGCTCATTCATGAGCAAACAACTTCCCGATTACATGCTTCCGTCGTACTTTGTTCGGCTAGATCAACTTCCGTTAAATAAGAACGGAAAAATTGACAAAAATGCATTGCCAAATCCAAAGGGAGTCAGTTTAGAAAGTGGATTGGAATATGCCGCTCCAGAAACTGATCTGGAAAAGCAATTAGCGGATGTTTGGCAAAAGGTTCTGCAGCACAAAAGAGTCGGAGTTACCGATGACTTCTTTCATTTAGGAGGTCATAGTTTGAAAGTGATTCGATTAATCAATGCTTATCAAAAGCAGTT
Source organism: Crocinitomicaceae bacterium (assembly GCA_045105095.1). Lineage (GTDB taxonomy): Bacteria > Bacteroidota > Bacteroidia > Flavobacteriales_D > Crocinitomicaceae > UBA4466. The sequence continues at coordinate 3,820 of JBGCDF010000435.1, forward strand.
TGAGGTAAAGCTATCATTAAAGGAATTGTTCATTCACACAACGATTCAAGCTCATTCAGAGCTTATTTCACGAGGTAATGCCGAACAGTTCTTCCAGATTTCTCCGGTCGAGGAGCAAGAGAGTTACATGCTCTCGGATACTCAAAAGCGGTTGTGGGTATTGAGTCAATTTGAAGAGGCATCAAAGGCTTACAACATGCCAGCTAGTGTTGAACTGAGAGGAAATTACGATCAGGAATTGTTTGAAAAAGCAATACTAGCTACGGTTGAACGTCATGAGATCCTACGAACCGTTTTTAAAACAGATGAACAAACGAGCGAAGTTCGCCAGTGGATTCAAGGGACACGAGATATTCACTTCAAATTGAGATACGAAGATTTTTCGGAGTTCTCAGACAAAGCAGAACGAGCGGAATTACTCATGACCGAAGACGCTTACAGGAAATTCGATTTCGAGAATGGGCCATTGTTCAGAGTCAGTTTGATAAAACTCGATGCCGAAGAATACCTGTGTTATTTCAACATGCATCACATCATCAGCGACGGCTGGTCGATGGACGTTTTATCGAAGGATGTGTTTGCCTTTTACGAGGCGTTTAAGGAGAATCAAGCTCCCGTTTTACCATCACTTCGTATTCAATACAAGGATTACGCTTCCTGGCAGCACGAACAACAAAAAGGTTCTTCTTTTGACGCACATCAGTCCTTTTGGATGAAGGAACTTTCTGGAGAACTTCCGATCTTAGATCTTCCAGGAAATGCAACGCGTCCTCGGATTTTTACGCAAAATGGAAAACGTCTGAGAACGAAACTGGATGAAACACTTTCCACTGATCTGAAAGCCTTTTCCCAGGAAAGAGGTGGAACACTTTTTATGGGATTACTTGCATCCTGGAATATCTTGTTACATCGATATACTGCGCAAAATGATCTCATTATTGGTACTCCCGTAGCTGGAAGATCACATGCCGATCTCGAACATCAAATTGGTGCGTATATCAACTCCGTTGCGTTGAGAAATCAAATTGATCCTTCGACGAATTTCGATACCTTCTTCCAAACTCTCAAAGAGAATACATTGAATAGCTTCGAGCATCAGGTCTATCCTTTTGATCGATTGGTCGAAGAGCTTCAACTGGAAAGAGATACCAGCCGAAACCCCGTATTTGATGTCATGCTAATCCTTCAAAATACGAGCGAAAGTGATGCTGAGTTATCAGAGGAAATGGATAGTGAGGTCATTGTTGATGATGGTTTCACGAGCACTAAATTGGATCTTGGAATCACCTGCCTCGAAGAAGGAAGCGGAATCACTCTGACTGTTGAGTATAACACAGACATCTACGATCAAGGAATGATCGAAATGTTGATGAGGCACTACAAACGCTTGTTATCAGAATTGATCAAAGCTCCGAACGAACGCATCGGAGAAATAGATTTCTTATCGAGCGGTGAAACGGAGAACCTACTGTACCCATTTGGAAATATTTCTGGTGTTTATCCTGCTGAAAAATCGGTAGTGGATTTGTTTGAAGCTCAAGTGGAGAGAACACCGAATAAAGCAGCGATTAAGTTTTCGGAGCAACTACAGAATTTTCATGGGCAAGAACAAAGTATAGAGCTTTCCTACGCTGAACTTAACAAGAGCGCCAATCAAATAGCACGATATTTACAAAGTCATTTTGAAATAGAACAAAATGATATTATTGCTTTCCAATTACCACGGAATGAGCGCCTCATTCAATTGATTTGGGGTATTTTGAAAGCGGGAGCTGCTTATCTTCCTTTGAACATTGATACTCCAGAGGAGAAAATCGAATACATAAAAGAGGATAGTGCGTGTAAGCTCGTAATTAATGAGAAGCTTCTTGAACGAATTGTACAAGAAAGCAGGAAGTTATCGGATGTGAATCTGGAAAGACAGACACGTCATGATAGCCTGATTTATGTTATTTATACTTCTGGTTCAACGGGAAAACCAAAAGGAGTGCTGATCACTCATGAAAACATCGTTGCGCACATTCACAACGTGAAAAGGTTGTATGGAGTTTCTTCGGAATCTCGTTTTCTTCAATTCTTCAACATCGCTTTTGATGCTGCGGCGCAGGAAATTTTTACCTCGCTTTCATTTGGAGCAACGCTTTACCTCAAGACAGAAGAACTTGAACCGGACTATATTTTCGAATTGATTAACACGTTCGGTATTACACACGCTGACTTTTCTACCGCATTCTTTAGTGCGTTGATGGGGGCGTTTGACCATGAGAAATACCCACATCAACTGGAGTTTTGTGCGATCGGTGGAGAAAAACTCGAAATGGGCACGCTCAAGAAGCAAGAAGCGAACATTCGACTATTTACCAAGGCATTCTATAACGTTTATGGACCAACGGAAACGACATTAATTGCATCCTGGTTCCCTATCATCGTTAATGGTCAAATGACCGAAATGGGCGACGTTATTCCAATCGGAAGACCATACGATGGGCGTCAGGTAGTTGTAATGAATGAACATCAACGACTTCAACCTGTAGGCACGTTGGGAGAGATTTGCATCGGAGGAGACAGCGTGGCAAGAGGCTACCTCAATCGACCCGAGTTAAGCGATGAGAAATTCATAACGAATCCGTACTTGGTCAATAGTCGATTGTATCGAACAGGAGATTTAGGAAAGCGTTTGCCAAATGGACACCTTGAGTTTGTTGGACGAAAAGATGATCAGGTCAAAATAAGAGGTTACCGTATTGCGTTAGGTGAGATTGAACACCATTTATTGAAGCATCCTGAAATAGATCAATGCGTTGTGATTACCAAGGAAACAGATGATTATGCGAAAGAGTTAGTTGCATATGTAGCATCGAAAGATGAGCAAAATACCGTTGAATTAC